>OMWS01000028.1 GCA_900314825.1 uncultured Veillonellaceae bacterium
TGGCCGTACGTCGTAACATATCAAACGGCGTGCGCGCACGGGCGCTGTGTGACAACGAGTGGATTGTTTTGCTCTACAAGCCGCTCCTCCCTGGGCCTGTCGGCCCTGTCCCTCCTCCAAGGAGGAGGGCTGTCTCTTAACTTAATGACATTGCCTTTGGGGGAGGTGCCGAGCGTATGCGAGGCGGATAAGCAGACGCACGGCGCTTTAGCGCCGATGCGGTCGCTTATGCCGCTTTCGGCGGAGGGTAGCGCAGGATGAGATTCGCGATTCTATCGAAAGAATAGAGAATCGACATATGTCGTTACCCTCTCAGTCGCCCTGCGGGCGCCAGCTCCCCCAGAGGGGGAGCCATTTTTGAAAGAAAGGACATCCCCCTATGCGTTTTTCTCCCCGCGCTGCCGTCGTGCTGCTCGCCGGCGGCCATCTCATGAATGATTTCTACTGCAATTTCCTGCCCGTGCTGCTCCCCATCATCATGCCGAAGCTCGACCTCTCTCTGACGCTTTCGGGCCTCCTCGTCATGATCATGAGCGTCACGAGCAATCTCATGCAGCCGGTGTTCGGCTACCTCATGGATCGCCACCCTCTGAGCTGGCTGCTCGTGCCCGTGCTTCCCTTTGGCGCGCTCTGCATCTGCACGGTCGGCTATCTCTCCACGAAGGCGATGCTCTTCGTCATGATCGCGCTGACGGGGCTCTCCGTCTCCGCGTATCATCCGCTCGGTTCGTCGCTCGCGGCGAAAGTCGCGCGAGTGGGCAAGGCCGGCATCGCGATGTCGCTCTATGTCGCGGGCGGCAACATCGGCTTCGCCTTCGCACCGCTCGTCATTGTCGCATTCACCGAGCACTTCCCGCTCGAGGCGCTGCCGATCCTCATCGTGCCGAGCCTCGTGATGATGGCGCTTTTCGCCGCGTCCGGGCTCTCGCACTTTTCGACGGTGCAAAAAACAGCCGGCGACCGCCTGCCGCTACGCAAAATCCTGTCCAACGCCTCCGTCGTGCGGCTGAATCTCGCGATGGGGCTGCGCTGCTGGACGCACGTCTCCGTCTCGACGTTTTTGCCGCTCATGCTCGTCAGCGCCGGCTACTCGCCGCTCGTGTCCGGCACGCTCCTGACGCTGTTCCTCGCGGGCTGTGCTTTGGGCGGCATCACGGGCGGCGCGCTCGGCGACCGCTTCGGCCACAAGCGCATCATCCTCGCGGCGCTCGCGTGCGCCATCGTGCCGACGGCCTACTTCTTCACGCACGCAGGCACGGCGCCCGTATCGCTCGTCGCGCTCTTCCTCTCCGGCGCGTTCCTCATCGCCTCGCAGCCGAGCTCCATCGTCTGGGCGCAGCGCGCGATGCCTGGCAGCGCTGGCATGGCCTCGGGCATGATGATGGGCCTCTCGTTCGGCCTCGGCAGCCTCGGCGCCGCGCTCACGGCCGCCATCGCCGACCACATCGGCCTCGCGGCCGCGCTGCTCCTCACGACGATCCCGCTCGTGCTCTCCGTCTTCGTCGCCGCGGCAACGCCGTATCCTGAACGAAATTGATTGCATCCAAAAATCGGCCTCGTTCCAAGCCCATGGAACGGGGCCGATTTGCGTACACCAAAAAATTCATTCCGCCGGCATCAAAATGATCGCCACAGGCAGATTCGACGCGCCCGGCGGAGAGAATTCGAAGCTCGGCGCAGTGCGGGCATTGTACTGGCCGATGTCCGCGAGCTCCATGCTGTCCGTGAGGAACGCGAGGCCGGATTCGCGAGCTTTCGTGATGCTCGCCGTCTCCGTCATGTGGTCGGAGCCCGCACCGAAGAACGTCGTGCCGTACGGCGTGTAGAGAAGCTGGCTGCGGCCGACGGCAGTCTTGACGCGCAGCGCGCCGGCGTACGTGCCGCCGAACGGGCTCAAGTAACACTGCGTGTTTTCGCGGCCGGCGAGCGGCACGTCGACGTGGTAAAGGATGCCGTAGTTGCCGTAGTTCAGCACGGCGCTGCCGTCCGTCGCGTCGATGCCTGTGCGGTATTTGTCCGTCTCGTTGTCAGCGAGCAGGAAGTACTGGATCTTGCCGCCCGATGGATCGTACGTCGCCTTTGGCCGGATCGTGCGGTCGGCTTTCGCGAACGTGCCGCGCAGGCGGAGCTCGTCGGCAGGCAGGACGCGCGCGCGGCGCACGAACATCGTGGGATCAACATTCGCCGGACAGATGACGACGGACGTGCGGACGGCTTGCGACGAGAGGAAATCATAGCAGCCGTAGACGAGGTCTTCCGGTTGCAAGAGCGTCTTGTTCATGTCATCGACCAGCACGCGGCGCTCGCCTTTTTTGAGGAAGAAGCGCTGCGAATTTTGCGCATCGAAATACAGCGCTTGCGTGCCCTTGCCGACATCGAGATAATTCGGCGACGGCGGACATGCGCCGCCGCGCGTGATGGTTACCATTGACGTGCCGCTGCCGACGTTTTCGAGGACGACGGCGACTTTCTTCGGCGCATGCATGCGGTTGACGTGATAGTAAAGCACGCGCGCCGCGCCCTGCACGGTGTCCTGGTAGAGGATACCGTCCTCCGTCGCGTATTCCGGGCTGTCGGAAAACAAGAGCGTCGCGCCGCTGTCCGTCGAAGTCGTCTCCATGCGATGCATGAGGCGGGAGGCATACGATTGCAGCTTTGGCTTCGCCGTCTGCGCCGTGTCATCATCTGTGCTGTGACGCTCGACGACGCGCGAGCGCCCTGTCGTCGTCTCCGACTGCGTGACGATGCGCGTCGTGTCCGTGCGGACGCGGAGGGGCGTGGCATTTTCGCCAAGCGCGTTTGCATCCGCAACAAGCGAAGCATCTTGCGGCGTGTCAGCGGAGACGGGCGTTGCGCCGAAGAGGAGCGAACAGGCGGCTGTGCCTGCGAATAACGTGGATAGTTTTGCTTTTATGATATGTCGAATATTCATTCTGTAAGTCCTTTTATTATAAAAGTTGCTCCTACAGTAGCCTTCCCCTCAGGGGAAGGTGCCGAGCTTGCGAGGCGGAAAGGGTCCCTTGTACGTTTGGTGAGTTCGTAGGGCATAACTCTTCGCGGGTGCGCGCACGAAACGCTTGGAGTGCCTGCGCGCACCGGCAAGGTCAAATAATCTGCAAATTCAAAGGCCGTGCAAGCGACCCGCTCCACCGCTTCGCGGTCCCCCTCTCCCTGAGGGAGAGGCTGCTGTTTAAGTTACGCTCGCAACAGGTCAATCATTCTTATTGATATGCTGGCGGATGCCGAGTTTCGTGAAGACTTGTGCTTTGAGCAAGCGAAGTTTGAACTCGAACAGGCCGAATTTCGGGTGCGGGATGTTGATGCGCTGGAGCTGGTAGGGATCGGTATCGAAGGTATTGAGGCCGGCGTCGCCCGTGACGGCGGCGAGGTATTCGTTTTGTCGCAATAACTCCGGCATGCTTTCATCGTACATCCCGTTCGGGTAGGAAAAGCTGAAAACCGTCGGCAGACTGTTCCATTCGAGCAGGAGCTTCGAGAGATGGACCTCGTCTTGCTGCTGCGCAGGCGGAAATGTCGTGAGCGGCTGATGGTTCGCCGTGTGGCTGCCGATCTCGATGCCGCGACGGCTCATATCGCGGAGCTCATCCCACGTGAGGTAATCCGGCGTGCCGATGAGGTTCGTCGGCATGAAGAGGACGGCCGTCATGCCGCGTTCTTCGAGCAAGGGCAGCATGATCGTGTAGTTATCTTCATAGCCGTCGTCAAACGTCAAGATGATCGGCTTTTCGGGAAGCTGCTGCTTCCCTTTTTTCGCCTTCAAAAAATCGAGGATCGTGATGGTTGTGTAGCCCTCCGACTTCAGATAATCGAGCTGCGCCGCAAAGTCGTCCGGCGGGATGTTGTAGGGATGGCTGTCCGCGTCCTCATGCGTGTCGACCATGTGGTATTCGAGGATGGGGACGCCTTGCGGCGGGTTCGCGGCGACATAGGCGCAGAAAAGCGCGGCCGCGACGAAGATGAGGGCGGCCGCTGCTGCAAAATATTTGAGGAAACGAAAACGATAGTTCATGGTCATTCCTTTGAATTAAACGTGAAGGGCTGTCAAACCTTAGTCTCCTTCTCAGACGGTAAGGGCATTAAGATACAAGGTTAGGGAACGCACTCGCCCAAAGCCTCCCACTTTGGGGGAGGTGCCGAACGAATGCGAGGCGGAGAGGGTCACGTCGTACTAAGATTTACGATTCATTGAAAGAATAAAGAATCAAACTCCGCGGCGACCCTCCGTCGCAAGCGACATAAGCGACCGCTAAGCGCTGAAGCGCTAAGCGTCTGCTTATCCGACCCCTTCGGGGCCACCTCCCCCAGAGGGGGAGGCGTAGGTTGAATGACCGCCACGCCCTAACTTAATGCCATTGCCTCTGAACTTGAATCTATTTACGCCTGAGAAACGCGATACTGTTCGGCGAGCGCGTGGAGTTTTCTGAGGCGGTGGTTGACGCCGGGCTTGCTGACGCAGAGGAGGTCGGCGAGCTCGGACATCGTGAGGTCGGGATGATTGCGGCGGGCGTCGATCGTCTCGCGCAGCTGTTCGGGCAGGCTGTCGATGACGCCATATTTTTCCAGCACGAGGATATCTTCGAGTTGGCGGCCGGCGGCATCGACGGCTTTCTGGAGATTCGCCGTCTCGCAGTTGACGATGCGATTGACCTGCTCGCGGACTTCTTTGACGTTGCGCGCGACTTCGAAGCGCTCGACGGCTTCGTCCGCCTGGATCATGCCGAGGAAATCGACGATGGCGTCGCCTTCCTTGAGGTAGACGACGTAAATATCGCGGCGCTCGGCGATGCCGGCGGGGAAATCGAGATGCTTCATCAAGCGATGCAGAAGATGCGCAAACGCATAGTTCGGCGCGACGAACTCCAAATGATAGTGCGCTTCCGGCCGGTTCACGCTGCCGCCGCCGAGGAACGCACCGCGCAGGTACGCGGCGCGGCAACAATTCTTCTTGAGGATGGCGAGGTTCTTCGGCTCTTGGCCGAGGTTCAGGCTGCCGTCCTGCATGAGGCCGAGGTGCTCGAGGAGGCCGGCGACGCTCGGCGACGGCACGATGCGCACGAGGTAATTGTTGCGCTTGTTGAGGCGGCGCGTGCGGCGTGCGGAAATCTCTGTGCGCACGCCTGCACCCTCGAGTTTCAAAAGGTTCAGCAGCTTGCGCGCGACAGCAGCATTTTCCGTCGTGAAGTTCACGCCGAACGTATGATGCGGGCCGAACGTGACCGTGCCGCCCATGCGGAGGAGCGCGGCCATCTCGGCCGTGCGGTCGCAAGCTTCCGGGTACATCAGTCTTGCGATTTCATTCTTTACTTCGGTTGCAAAAGAGGGCATTGGTTGAAGTTTCTTCCTTCGCAGTTACAATCTCGCACACGTCTCAACGCCTCCCCCTCTGGGGGCAATGTCATTAAGTTAGGAGACAGCCCTCCTCCTTGGAGGAGGGACAGGGCCGGCAGGCCCAGGGAGGATAAGCAGACTCTTAGCGCTTTAGCGCTTAGAGGTCGCTTATGCCGATTTATCGGTTGCGGCTTGTAGGTCAAAACAATCCACTCGTCCGAACTCAGCGCCCGTGCGCGCACGCCGCCACAATATGTTACGACGTGCGGCCACGGGGCCTGAGCTTTGTTGTACGCATTGGTATGACCTACAAGCCGCTCCCTCCTGGCGCTGCGCTTCGCTCCGCGCCTGTCCTCCCTCCAAGGAGGGAGGCTGGGGTGCGAGCCGCCAACTTAATGACATTACCTCTGGGGGAGGCGTAATTTGAATAGCTTTTCAGTTGGGGCGAAAGTCATAAATCATTTTCATTACCGCCCGACACAATTTGTCAGGGTCGTGGCGGATGACGTCGGATTCGTTGATGATGTCGGCGCGCATGAGGCCGATGCCGAGGGCGTTGACCGCTTCTTCGTCAATCACGACGGGATACGCGCCCTTGTCGGCATAATAGCGCTTCATGTCTTCGCTGATCGGGTG
Source organism: uncultured Veillonellaceae bacterium (assembly GCA_900314825.1). Lineage (GTDB taxonomy): Bacteria > Bacillota > Negativicutes > Selenomonadales > Selenomonadaceae > Selenomonas_C. The sequence continues at coordinate 5,986 of OMWS01000028.1, forward strand.
CGAGTTCACGAGCATGAAGTCGATCGCGCCCTTGCCTGCGTGATCGAGGATGGCTTTCGCATGCATCGAGGCCGTGTAGCCGTCGGTCTCGCCGGGCTGCGTCATGACGTTGCAGATGTAGATCTTGAGCGCGTGGCTCTTGCGCACGGCTTCCGCAACCCCATCGACGAGCAGGTTCGGCATGACGCTCGTATAGAGCGAGCCCGGGCCGAGGATGATCGCGTCAGCGGTCTTCAGCGCCTCGAGCGCCGCGCTGACGGGCTCGGCGTGCTCCGGGTAGAGCTTCACGCGCTGGATATGCTTGTGGACTTCCGGGATGTGCGACTCGCCTTTGACGATCGTGCCGTCGTCCATGATGGCGTCGAGGCGGACATGCGCCGTCGAGGCCGGCAGGACGCGGCCTTTGACGGCGAGGACTTTCGACGATTCCTTGAGCGCCGTCTCGACATCGCCCGTGACTTCCGTCATCGCCGCGATGAAGAGATTGCCGAAGCTGTGGCCTGCGAGCTCGCTCGCGCCCTTGAAGCGGTACTGGAACAGTTTTTCCATCAACGGCTCGGTGTCGGCGAGCGCGACGAGGCAGTTGCGGAGATCGCCTGGCGGGATGATGCCGAGCTCCTCGCGCAGCCGCCCCGACGAGCCGCCGTCGTCTGCGACGGTCACGACGGCCGTGACGTTCGACGTGGCCGATTTGATGCCGCGGAGGAGCACAGAGAGACCGTGGCCGCCGCCGATGACCGTGACGGTCGGGCCTTTGCCGAGCTTGCGCTTTTCGTAGATAATATCGACGAGCCGCTCATTTTTGTCCGGTAGCAGCACCGTGATGACGGAGCGGATGACGAAGCGCGTCGCGACGAGCATGAGCGCCGCGCCGAGGATGACGACGAGGATGCCGACGAGCGTCGTCGCCGTGTAGTCATAGCTGCCGCGCCAGAGGTAGACGGCGCGGAAGATGGCTTCCTCGATGGCGTCGAGATATTTGTAGTTGAAGACGAGGCCGAGCCCGAGGCTCGCGAGCAGCACGCCGGCAGCGAAGACGAGCAGCCAGCGCTTGAAGCGCATGCCCGGGTAGAGCCATTTCAAAAGATGCATGGCTCAGCATTCCTCCCGTACATGTTCCCAGACGTCATTCTTCATGAGGTCGCGGTGCTCGAGCTTGACCGGGTAGCCTTTTTTACCGAGGCGGTCAAAAATATGCTTTGCCACGAAGACACTGCGGTGCATGCCGCCCGTGCAGCCGACAGCGATGACGAACTGGCTCTTGCCCTCTTTGACGTACTGCGGCACGAGGAAATCGATCATGTCGTCGAGCTTCGCGAGGAATTCCTGCGTGACGGGGAAATTCGCGATGTAGTCCGCGACGTCTTTGACGGCACCGCTCTTGTGGCGCATGGCTTCGATGTAGAAAGGATTCGGCAAGAAACGCACGTCGAGCACCATGTCGGCATCAAGCGGCATACCGAACTTGAAGCCGAACGACAGCACGTTGATGTTCATCTGCTCGCCTTCGCCCGCGCCGAATAAGCGGTGGATCTTGTCGCGGAGCTCGACCTTCTTGAGCTCGGACGTGTCGATGATGTACGTCGCTTTCGCGCGGACGGGCGCGAGGCGGGCGCGCTCCTTCGCGACGCCTTCCGTAATGCGGGAGGCCGGCGCCATCGGATGACGGCGGCGCGTCTCCTTGTAGCGGCGGATGATCGCCGCGTCGGAAGCGTCCATGAACAGCATTTCATAGTTCGTATCATCATGGTCGAGCCCGTCGAGCACCTGCACGAACGTATCGAAAAATTCGCGGCTGCGCGTGTCGACGACGAGCACGACCTTGCCGACGTGGCCGCCCGTGTGCGTCGAGAGCTCGACGAACTTCGGGATGAAGACCGGCGGCAGGTTGTCGACGACGAAATAGCCGAGGTCTTCAAGATACCGGCACGCCTGCGTCTTTCCGCCGCCCGACATGCCCGTGACGATCACGAGGCGTGGCGCTTCCTTTTCGTCTTTATGTGGAGCCTCTTGCGGCTGGATGTTCTTTTCTTCTGTCATATGGGACACCTCCCTGGGGTTTTAGAGTTTATTATAACAATGAACATGAAAAATCTATGATGCGAATATCATGCCTCCCCCTCTGGGGGAGGTGGCCCCGAAGGGGTCGGATAAGCAGACGCTTAGCGCTTCAGCGCTTAGCGGTCGCTTATGTCGCTTGCGACGGAGGGTAGCGGCCTACGTTAGTTCTCTATCCTTCCGATAGAATCGTGAATCTCGTAACCACGTGACCCTCTCCGCCTCGCATTCGCTCGGCACCTCCCCCAAAAGGGGAGGCGTAGATTGCGTGGGCTTATAACACCAATTCTTCGATTGCCTTTGCAATCCCATCTTCATCATTCGATTCCGCATGATATGTCGCGAGTGCTTTTGCGCAGTCGAGGCCGTTTGCTGGGACGACGGCGGTGCCGGCGAAGCGGAGCATCGGCAGGTCGTTGTCCGCGTCGCCACAGGCCATGACGTTTTCGGGCGCGAGGCCGTAGTGATGCATGAGGAACTCGAGCCCGAGCGCTTTCGTCACGCCAACCGGCGTGATGTCCGAGCTGCGGCCCGTGTTCTGCTGCGCACTGAACGCGCCCGGAAGCGCCTCCTGGAGCACATGGACCTTCGGTTCGACATTACCATCGAGGTCGCGCACGACGCATTGGATGACGTCGTCCGTGTAGTCAAGGAAACGATCGCCGACCTCGCGCACGTGGAAGTCCTCCACCGTGCGGTAAACGTAGAAATACTCCGGGAGATAGCGCTCGACATAGACTTCGCGGCCGATGTACCAATTCGCATACCAGCCGTGCGCATGACAGATGGAAAGGATGCTGCGCACCGTCTCCGGCGCCATGTGCCGCACAAAGAGAGGGTCTGGATCGTCCATCCCCTGCACGACGCCGCCATTGCAACAGATGATGGGGGCATTCGCGCCGAACTGCCGCCCGAAAAACGCCGCGCCGAGCAGCATGCGCCCCGTCGCAATCGTGACACGCACGCCTTTTCGCATCGCCGCCTGAAGCGCTGCAATCGTGCGCGGCGTGATGACTTTTTCCGAGTTCAAGAGCGTGCCGTCGAGGTCGAGCGCGATAAGCTTGATATCTTTTTTCGCCATTTCAGGAACGCTCATGCAACACGAACCTTTCAATCGCCTCGGCAAAGCCGCCGTCGAGGCAGTTTCCGACCGTGAACTCGCATGCCGCCTTGACCTCCGGCAGCGCATTGCCCATGGCAACGCTGTGGCCGGCCGCCTGCAGCATCAGGAGGTCATTGTTCGCATCACCAATCGCCATGACGTGTTCGATGGGGATGCCGAGCTTTGCCGCGAGCTTCTTGAGCGCCGACGCCTTCGACACACCGGGGTACACGACTTCGGCGTACTCCGGATTCGAGCGCACGGCCTTCGCGCGGCCTTGGAACGCCTTGTTGATGATCTCGATGCGTTCATTCGTTTGATCTCCGTTGTCGGAGATGACGAGCACCTTCGCGACTTTTTCCGTGTGTGCTTTCAAGCCGTCCCAGCCGACGGTATGACCCTCGAGCACTTGCGCGCGCTCATAGGCGATCGCCTTTTCCGTGTGCTCGGCGAAGTAGAGCTCGTCATCGGAATACGTCTGCACATACCAGCCATGTTCGTGTGCGAAATCGATGAGGTCGCGCACGACGTCTTCCGGAACGTAATTTTCATCATAGACCTCGCCCGACACCGACTTGATGAGCGCGCCGTTGTACGTGATGATCGGCACGTCGACACCGAGCGCCTGCGCGACGGGGAGTGCCGCGCGGTACATGCGCCCCGTCGCGATCGTCACCGTCACGCCAGCAGCCACGGCACGGCGTACCGCCTCGATATTGCCCTGCGGCACGTCCTTGCCCGTCGGCAGGAGCGTCCCGTCGAGGTCGGTCACAAACAACCGGATGTCCATAGGTTTCCCGTCACTCATTCGCTTTCCTCCTGTTCCTCTTCCGCCTCGTCCGGCAAAGGATTTCCCTCGTCGTCCTCGCCTGCTTCCGCGCGTGCGACCGCGAGGATGTCGGCCTGGAACTGCGCGCGGTCGCCCGCAATGCGCGCCGCGATGTCCTCCGGCGAGCCGCTGTCCTCCTGCGCCTCGTCCGCTTCTTCCATGTCTTCTTCGTCCACGGCTTCCGACGGTTTCCGTTTTTTCACGTCTTCCGCCGCATCGTCCTCGCCCTCATCGCCTGGCTGATGGATCACAAACGGCTTCAATTCCGTCGCGACGACCTCGTTCTCGATGCGCTTGCCTCCGCGGAAAATCCGATGCCCCGTCGGGATGTATTCCTCGCTCATAAAAAATCCCCTCTTCCCCGTTGTTTTCTTCCTTAATCATAGCAACGGGAAAAAGGGGTGTCAAGAAAGGAAAATTTCATCCACTTCATCCATCACAAGCAATCCTTCAGCAGTTCAGGATGATCGACTGCTTTGACAATCAATCGACGGAGCACGCCCGTATAACCCGCACCGAGAAGTTCTTTTGCCTTATCAATCGTCTGCTGCGGGATGCGGATCGTAAGATTGCTCTTTCGCAAGGCTGCACGACGGCTGCGTGCCATCGCTGCGACCTTCTTCATTTCTTCTGGCGACATCGGAGGAATATCGTCAAAATTAATAGGAAGTCTCGCTGCGCGTTCCAAATCTGCAAGCTCCTCCGCCGTTGGTTTCTGTCCCTCGTAAACAACCGCTTCATGAATCGCCATAATAAACTCTCCTTTCTGCGGCAGTCGCATAACGAGCGGAAATCAGCCGCACCGCATCACCGCGTTCCGTATAAACAACGAAAACAATGTTGTTGATCATGCCAAGCACTTTATATCGATCTTCTTCGTCGCTATGGTCCTCATCAAACCATTCGATACGATAAGGATCGGCAAAAACAAGTCGGGCTTCTTCCAAACTGAAGCCGTGCTTTTTCTTGTTTATCTCATTCTTCTTATCGTCCCATTGAATGCGACGTCCCTGAAATTCTACTTCCATAGATATTATACCCTCACTTCAGAGCGTCCGCAATACATATTGCATTGCTATTTCGCCTTCCGATTCCACATCATTCGTTCCCCTATATTTGTTATTGTCCGAACGTCACGTGAACCTCCGTCCCCTGCTCGACGAGCGTATTCGCGGGGATGCTTTGCGAGACGGCGGTGCCGCTGCCTTCGCTTTCGAATTGCAGGCCGACGGCGGCCGCTTTTTGTGCGGCGGCGCGGATGGAGAGGCCGGTGAAGTCCGGCATGACGATCATGCCGGTCGGGATCTCACCCTCGTATTTTTTCGGCTCTGGGCGCGGCTTTTCGCGTTGCGTTTTTTCCATGTCGGAGAAGGGATCGGTCGAGGGCTCGACACGGAGATAGCGCAGGAGCTGTGCGAAGATACGCTGGGCAACCGGCGCGGCGATCTGGCCGCCATAGAAATTGCCCGTGCCCGGGTCGTCGATCATGACGAGCACGACGATGCGCGGGTCTTCGACGGGCGCGAAACCGCAAAACGACGCGATGTAGCGCCCTTCCATGTAGCCGGCGCCGTCGGGACGGATCTTTTGCGCCGTGCCCGTCTTGCCTGCGATGCGGTAGCCTTTGACGGCCGCTTTCTTGCCGCCGCCCGAGGCAACGACTTGCTCTAAAAGGCCGACGAGCGTCTTGTCTGTCGCGGACTCGAGCGCGCGGCCGACTTCCTCGCGCTGGCTTTCCATATACGTCGAGCCGTCTGCATTCTGGATGGACTTCACGATGTGCGGCTTCAGCACGACGCCGTCGTTCGCGATGGCGGCCATGGCGCGCACGAGCTGGATCGGCGTGACGGCGATGGATTGTCCGATGGCCGTCGTCGCGATGTCAGATGCGCGCATGTCGTCGGGGTCAAAGAGGATGCCTGCCTCTTCGCCCGGCAGCCCGATGTCCGTCGGCTCGCCGAAGCCAAAGAGCTTTGCGTACTTCATGAGGTTTTCCGCGCCGAGGCGCAGGCCGACTTGCGCGAAGCCCGTATTGAGCGACTGCTTGACGACGTCCGTGAACGTGACCGTGCCGAAGCTCGCACCGTTCCAGTTTTGGATGCGGCGACCCGAGACCATGACGTAGCCCGGATCGACGAAGACCTGGTTCGGCGTGACGACTTTTTCCTGCAGCGCCGCGCCCGCGACGACGGACTTGAACGTCGAGCCCGGCTCGTAGATGAACGAGACGGCACGGTTCTTCCACGTCTCCGGCGCATAGTCATAGAACTGGTTCGGATTGTATGACGGCCGCGAGGCCATGGCGAGCACGTCGCCCGTCTTCGGGTCCATGACGACGCACGTGACGGCCGCCGGATTGTTCTCGGCCATCGCGCGGTCGAGCTCCTGCTCGACGGTGAACTGCATCGTGCTGTCGATCGTCAGCTGGACCGTCTTGCAGCGGCTCCCGGCGTAAGCGCCTTTCTGGAACACGGAATCGAGGATCGGGCGATCGTCCCGATCCGTGAAGATCTCGCGCTCCGTCGTCTCGCCTTTGATAAGGCTGTCGTACGCCTGCTCGATGCCGTCGAGTCCCTTGTCCTCCGTGCCGACGAAACCAATGACGTTCGCGGCGAGCACATCGTTCGGATAAAAGCGCTTCGGCTCGTCATTGAAGCCGATGCAATCTGTCAATTCATGGTCATGGATGAAGGCCCGCGCTGCTTCGTATTCATCCTGCGTGAGGAAATGCTTGAGCCAGACGAAGCCGCCGCCCTTCGCGAGCGCATCATGGATGTCTTTCGGCGTGAGGCCGATGAGCGGCGCGAGGCCGTCCGCGATCATGTCCTGATCCTCGTCCGCCGCATTGTTCGGATCGATATAGATGGACTTCGTCACCGTCGTGACGGCGAGCTCGCGGCCGTCGCGGTCGAGGATCTTGCCGCGCGGCGACTGCATCTTCGCGTCCGTCTGCACCTGCGCCTGCAAGCGCTCCGTGTAATCTGCGCCGCGCACGAGCTGCACATAGGCATAGCGCACGAGGAGGAGGCCGATGAGCGCGATCATGCCGATGAGGCCGTGCGCGATGCGGTGCTGGATCCACTGCTTTCCCTGCGTCCCCCGGTTCTGGTTCCACGTTTCCAAATCTGGAACTCCCTTCCTATCTCCGCGCAGGCAAAAAAAACAAAGCCTGCGAATCGTTCACAGGCTTCATTATAACATAAATTCGTTTGCTTTTCTCTATACCGCGCAAGAAACGCAGAAGCGTCACGCCTCGCGGAACTGGTCGACGATCGTCGCGCAGGCCGCGTCGCCGGTGATGTTGACCGCCGTGCGCAGCATGTCGAAGATACGGTCGACGCCGAAGAGGATCGGCAGCGCATCGATCGGGATGCCGGCCGAGACGAGGACGGCGACGACGAGGAGCGTCGGGCCCGGCACGCCGGCCTGGCCGACAGCGCCGAGCGTGCTTGTGATGATGATGGCGATGTACTGCGGCATTGAAAGATCCATGCCGTACATCTGCGCGATGAACGTCGCGGCCATCGCGTAGTACGCTGCGTTGCCGTTCATGTTGATCGTCGCGCCGAGCGGCAAGGCGAACGACGTCGTCTCGGCCGAGACGCCGAGCTCCGTGCGCGCCGTCTGCATATTGAGCGGCAGCGTCGCCATCGACGAAGCCGTCGAGAACGCGAAGACCTGGACTTTCCACATGGCCTTGAAGAATTTCACATACGTCGTGCACTTCGAGAACAGCGCGACCGTGCCGCCGATCATGCCGTACGTGACGACGGCGAGCACGATGATGTAGAGCACGATGAGGTAACCGATCTTCGCGAGCACCGTGTAGCCAAACGTGCCCGTCGCATCTGCCATGAGGCAGAAGACGCCAATCGGTGCGACATACATGATGGCCGTCATGACTTTGATGAAGAGTTCCGTGAGGTAGTTGAAGAACTTCAGCACGAATTCTTTTTTCTCGTCTTCGAGGAACGTCGCGGCAAAACCCATGAACATCGCGAAGACGATGATCTGCAGGATGTTGCCGTCGACGAGCGCCTTGAAAGGGTTCGCCGGCACGAAGCCCGTGACCGTCTCCCAGAAGCCCGGGATCTGCGTGCTCTCCTCCATGTGGTCGACGTGGATGGCCGCACTCTCGAGCGTTGCCATGTCGATGCCGGCGCCAGGCTGGAAGATCGTGCTCATCGCGAGGCCGAGCGCGACGGCGACCGCCGTCGTGATGCCGTAGTAGACAAACGTCAAGAGGCCGATCTTACCCGCGCTCTTCGACTTGCCGAGCGCAGCCGCGCCGCCGATCAGCGAGAACAGCACGAGCGGCACAACGACCATCTTGATGAGCTGCATAAAGAGGTTGCCCATCGGCGCGAACATATGCGCCGGCTTGCCCATGACGAGACCTACGACCGCGCCCGCGACCGTCGCGACGATGATCCAGAGGCCGAGCCTATCCAGGCTCATGCCGGATTTCTTCGTCTCTCCCATAATACATCCATTTCCCCTTTCATTGTCAACAATGAAAAATAGCTGCGTCAAAGCAACAAAAACGCCGCGCCATGCACCGTACACAAAATACACGGAACATGCGCGGCCTCATTGCCTTTGACAAATTCTAAGGAAAAGTGTAGCACAAAGTGCACAAATTGTCTATTAAAGGCGGACAAAAAATGAACGACTGTTACGGGGATTGACGGCCTATGAATGCAAAACTAGGAAACGTCGATGCCGCCGGGGCGCAATCGCGTGCGGCAAAGGAACGCGAGTGCAGGCACGTCTGCGCGGATGCACGCGACCGCCCGCTCCACCGCCGGTTCCGGCAGCTCCGGCGGAAACAGCGCGCCGAGCACCGTGCCGCTATGCGCGGCGCAAACGCCGAGCGCGCCTGCGCGTTTCGCAGCGTCGACGAACGGCAGGAACTGTGGCTTCGGCAGGACGTCATCCTGCCATGCCGCGCTCTGCGTCGCCGCGCGTGCGACGGCGACTGCATCCTGCTGAAGGAGTGGAAACACGTCGCACCACGGGCGCTCTGCTATAGCGCGGCGCCGCCCGTCCGCCAGCGACGACCGCGACCGATGCAACGCCACCGTATCGACCGTGCCGCCCGTATCGAACACAGCGATGGCGAAACGCGGCATGGCGGGATACGCTTCGAGGATCGTCCCCGTCACCTGGTTCATGCGCACGACGCTCGGAAAGAACACGCCGTCCGTCGGTTCGATGCGCACGGCAATCGCGAGGATTTCCTGCGGCGTCAGCGCCCGGCCGAACGCGAGCCCCGTCGCTGCTGCGACGGCCGCGATATCCGCGCTCGATGACGCCATGCCCTTGCCGTGCGGCAGCTCGCTCGTGAGCTCCATGCCCCAAGGAAACGACTCTTTCCCAAAAAACTCCAACGTCAACTCCAGCGCCCTGAGCGACTTCCGTCCGAGCCCGTGCAAGCCCTCGATGCGATCCGACACCCGCACCGTCGTATACATCTCAATCGGACACGTCACAAGAAACGGCTCGCCGTCCATCCACCCCTGCACAAGCTCGCCGCACGATCCCGGCACGCGCACGGTCATATCCATCCGTTTCCCCTCACTTCCGCGTCATATGCTTTTCAGTATATCACAGCGCCGCTCGTCAAGGAACCAAAACCGCTAGTCGGGCGCAGGCACGCACCGCACAAAAAAAGAACCGCCGGCAGACGGCTGGCGGCAAAAACAGCGCGCATGCACGGTTGAAACCTGAAGATCCCCCTTCAGGAAAAGGAAACACATGCGGCTGAGGCGGTTCCTCTCCACGAGTCCCCGCCTATGGCAGCGCTTTTCGGAAGCGCTGCTTTTATTTTGCGGCGGCAAATGCTTTGCCGCACGCTTCTTGGAATTGCTGGTAGGAAATCGTCGCGCCGCTGATGGCGTCGACGTCTGCGGGCTGCTGGCGTTTCACGAGCTCCTGCGCGTATGTCGCATTCGCCTGTACGGCGGTCTGCGCTTTTTTGTACGCACCGGGATTGTCGCTCGCCTTGCCATAGTCCGCGCCTTTCATCACGCCTTCCTTGTCGATGCCGAAATACGTCGCGGCCGTGATCTTGTGGTCTTGTACGGTGATGGAAAGTTTGCCATGGCCGTACTCGTCGTTCTCGCTGCTCTCGCCCGTGTACGTGCCGTCCGCGACCTGCGCGAGGTCGATGGCGGCGACCTTCGTCATTTGGGACGATGCGGAAGATGCCGGCGCGGATGTCTCGTCCGGACTGCCGCCGCAGCCTGCGAAAAGTGCCGCACAGGCGATGGCGAGCGCGAGCACGCGTTCGGGCGCATGCGAATGGCGCACTTCATGGACGTGCAACTTCTGCCAACGAACAGCATGCTGGTTTTCGTTCTTGGTCATGCCGATGGTTCCGCCTCCTTTTCCACAGGCGCTTCCTCTGCCTTTCCGCGCTCGACGAGGTGGCCGTGCTCGATGACGACACAGCGGCTCGCCTCGTTGCCGACCTCCTGCGAGTGCGTGACCATGAGGATCGTGTGCCCTTCGTCGTGCAGCTCGTGGAAGATTTTCATGACGAGATTCTGGTTCGCCTCGTCGAGGTTGCCCGTCGGCTCGTCGGCGAGGATGAGCACGGGGTAGTTGATGAGCGCGCGGGCGATGCAGACGCGCTGCTGCTCGCCGCCCGAGAGCTGGCTCGGCAGATGGTCGGCGCGGTCCCTGAGGCCGACGCGCGCGAGCGCCTCGAGCGCCTCTTCCTTGTCCGGGAGGCTGTGGTAGTATTGCGCGGCCATGATGTTTTCGACGGCCGTGAGGTACGGGATGAGGTGGAACTGCTGGAAGACCATGCCGATCTTTTCACGACGGAGCTGCGTGAGCTCGTGATCCGTGACGTGCGAGAGGTCGATGCCGTCGAGCACGGCGCGGCCGCCCGTCGCATGGTCCATGCAGCCGATGATGTTCATGAGTGTCGTCTTGCCGGAGCCCGACGGGCCCATGACGGCTACCCACTCCCCCTTTTCGACGGTGAGATTGATATGCGCGAGCGCCGTGACCTTGCCGTTGTAGGCCATCGACACGTCGCTGAGCTCCAAAAGGCTCATGGAAAAACCTCCTTATTCTCCCCGCAGGACAATGGCGGGATCGACAGCCGTCGCGATGCGCACGGGGATGAGGCTCGCGATGCCGGTCACGACGATGGAAAGCACGACGGCGAAGATGGCGATGCCCGGCGCGAACGCGATGCCGCGCGAAAAGACGTTCTGGCTGACGCTCTGCGCGAACGCGTAGCCAAGGCCGCTGCCGAGGATGCCGCCGAGCGCGCCGAGCACGCAGCCCTCGCCGAGGAACTCGATGACGATGTTCGCGTTCGATGCACCGAGCGCTTTCTTCAGGCCGATCTCGCGACGGCGCTCCGTGACGACGGCCATCATCGTCGTCGTCACGCAGATGAGCGTGAGCACGAGGACGATGAGCGTGACGAGCAAGATGAGCACTTGCAATTTGCCGAGCACGCTGAACTCCGAGTGCGCAATCTGCTGGACTTCCTGCGGTGCGAGGCCGGCGCCGGCGTCCGTGATGGCCTGCTCGGCCGCCGCGAAGCGTTCGCCGTCCGCGACGATGCTGAGCTGCGCGACTGTCACGGCGCCCGGCACCTCCGCGAGGTCTTGGAGCGCCGCGAGGTCGACATAGGCGAACTCTTCCTCCTTGCCGCCCGTCGTGACGATGCCTGAGACGGTGAATTGCCGCATAGCCTTGCCCTCGCCAGCACTCAGCGTGACCGTCTGTCCGATGAGCGATTCCGGCTCGCGCGCGATGCGCGCGGCAACGGACGCGCCGAGCAGCACGTCGCGGCTGCCCGCAGCGGGATAGGCACCATTCACGAGCCAGTACGGCGCGACTTTCTGCAGCTCCGCAAAGTCCGTGCCGCCCGTCATGATTGGCATCTTGTTGACCTCCATGCGCTCGTAGAGGAATGGCGCGAGGCCGACGATGTCGTAGCCCGCGAGCGCCGTGCGCGCTTTCTCGAGCGCAGCGGCATCAAATGTCTGTCCCTGCGCCGGCAGCAGAACGAGATTCGCGCCGTACGCGCGGAACTCGCGGCCGAGCTGTGCCGGGACTTCGCGGTAGACCGTGACCATGCCCGAGATGACGCCGGCGCCGACCGCAACGGCGAGCAGGGCGACGAGCATGCGCGACTTGCGCCGCAAGAGCGCCTCGACGACCATCGTGAAGAACATCTTCCAGCGGGCCGCGCGGCCGCCGTTCCGTTTTCGCGGCGGCATCATTGTCTGCGCGCCCGTCTTGTATTCGCTTTCTTTCATCTGCATTTCCGCCTCCTCATCTGCCATGGAGCACGCTCGCCGGCTCGAGGGCGAGCAGCATGCGGATGGCCGGCAGGCTGCCGACGAGCAGCACGAGCGACATGAGCACGGCGACGAGCGGCAGCACGGCGAGGTTCACTGCGATGCTCGCGCCGAAGACCGTCTCGCCGATGACGCGCGCGAGCACGAGGCCGCCGCCCCAGCCGACAACGCCGCCGACGAGGCCGGCGGCGAAAATCTCCGCAAGCACCATGAGGATGACGGAGACGTTCGTCGCGCCGAGCGCTTTCATGAGGCCGAACTCGCGGCTGCGCTCCATGATGTTCGCGCTGACGAGGTTCGAGACTCCGAGCGCAGCCGACAGAAGCGACAGCACCGTGATGAGCAGCATGAGGAGCTCCGTCTTCGCGAGGATCTTGCCCTCGGACTCCGCGATCTGGCGCACAGGCTGCGCCGCCGCTCCGGGGATGGCCTCCTCGATCTGGAACGCGATGGAGCTGACGTAGGCCGTGCAGTACCAGATTTCGCGTTCTTTCTGCGACAGGCGGTCAGGATTCGCCGCCGCCTTGCGCGCGAGGTCGTTCTCCGGCGTCGTGACAGCCGAGACCTCGATCTTCTCCACTTTGCCCGGCAGGCCGTCGAGCGCCTGCACGAAACCGAGGCGCGCAATCATGAGCTCGTCCGTCTCGCCGCCGGCCGTCACGATGCCCGTGACGTGCAGGCGCCCCTTTGTGCCGTCCGGCCGCGTGTAATCGAGCGTATCGCCCGCCGCCACGCCGAGCGCAGCCGCGAGCTTTGTGCCGACGAGCACATCCTCGTCTTCATGCACGGTCGCGTCGGACGCTGCGATGCCAGCATCCGTGACTTCGCCGGCCGCATCGCCATCCGCCGGCCACGTGCCATCGATCTGCCACCACGATTTCAGTTCCTGCGCTCCCGTCGTAAAGGAGTCGCCCGTCGGCAGCACCATCGTATGCGAGAACCACGTGCCGAGCACAGGGACGGTCTCTCCGCTCGCGAGCGTCACGCGGCCCGTGAGCTCTGGCGCGAATGCAACGATGTTGTTCGTCCAGAAAATCGTCTTGATCTTTCCGAGGTCGCTTTCCTCCATGAGGCCGGCACCACCAACCTGCGCGTTCTCGATGCCATAGACGTCCTGCAAGACGGAGGCGTTCTTCGACGTGACCGTGATATTTGCGCCGTAGGCCTTGAGTTCCTGGTTCACTTTGTCGCCGACGTCGAACAGGACGTCGAGCATCGCGGACGCGAGCGCCACGCCGAGCGCCACGGTGAGGGCGATGAGCGCGAAGCGGCCGCGCTGCCGGAGGAGCGCGCCGCGTACCATTTGCCAAAACAATCAAATCCCCCCTCAGCGGAACACATCGCGCTTCGCTTCGAGCGCGGCCTGCGGGATCTTCAGCTTGCCGTCCGCCACCTCATGCTCGATGGGGATCGGGTTGCAGCCGCCCTTCATGCCGATCGTCGCTTTGTTCATCATGACGTCGCACAGGCGGCAGATGACCTGCCCGTCCTTTTCATAATATCCCGTCGGGCCGCAGATGTCGCAGGCGTCGAGGCCGACGCCGTACATGCTGCCGCCTTTCAGGATGACGATGTAGCGCACCATCTCGCCACCGGACGCCTGATAGACAAAGCGGTGCAGATGGCCGTCCTGCACAGCCGAGAGCGGCACATCGACGGAGCCGTCGACCGCCGTGACGGGCACCGCCGGTACGAGTTCCGCTTTTTTGTACGCATAACTCTTGCCGAAGCTCGACATGGCCACCATGCAGACGAGAAGCGCGAGGAGCACCGTGCCCCAGCGCCGCTTGTGCAGCACGGAGACGAGCATCTTGCGGTACATCGCCGGGTTCATGCCGTCCGGGCGCGCCGGCCGCTTTTGTGAGAACAGCGCGACGGGCACGAAAAGCAGCGCGAGGAAGATGACGAAAATGAGCATCGAGATGTGGTCGATGAGTGGCCCCATGACGGCGAGCAAGCTCGCACTCGCGAGCACCTGCCGTGCCATGAGCACTTGGATGAAGAACACCGCCTGCTGCAAGAGCATGGCGACGGCCTGCACAGCGAACACGACGATGAGCCGCCGATCGTTCAGCGCGGAGGCTGCGCGGTAGGCGATGTACGAGCTGAGCCCCGCGAAGAGCGCGCCGCAGGCAAAACCGCCGAGCTTCGCGTAGAGCGCAGCGCTGTGGTAGTCGCCGGCTGCGCCGATGACCGAGCCGACGGGGATGAGCCAGATCTCCATGCCGTGATAGAAAAACAGCAGCAGGCCCATGGCGCACGCCGAAATCTTCAGCGCACGGGAAACCGGCGCGCCCTCGCGCTGGCCGGTGCCGCGCAGCAGCAATACGACGAGCACGGCCTCGGCGATCATGGCGAGGAAGATCGCACCGCCCTCCGCGACTTCGCGGCTCACGGCATTGCGCGTGCCGACGCGCGCCACGACGATGAGGATGGACAGCCAGAAGCCCCATTTCACCGCCGAATGGAAGCTCGTGCGGTATGCCTGCTGCGACAAGCGCTGCAGGATGGCATAGAGCACGCCGAGCGGTACGCCGAGCGTTACGACCTGCTCCATGCCCGGGGTGAATTGTTGCAAAAATGCTTGGAGCATGTTCTCTCCCCTCTATTACGATAAAAAAAGGGAACGTGGCGATTGCGCCCCGTTCCCCGATGCTACATGATTACCAGCGGCGAGGCACGTAGTTGAAGACCCAGTCCATCTGCACCGGCTCTTCCCAGAAGCGGCCTGGCACGCCCGTCTCTTCATCGACATGCAGGCCGTAGTTCATTCGGTACGGGCTATCGATGGAGAAGTGCATATCATACGTGCCGGCGCCGAGCAGCTTGACATTCGCGCCGTAATGCGGGCCGTCGTCCGCGCTCATCGGCATGAAGACGCCTTCGACACTCTCGCCCGTCTCACGCTTCGTGAATTTGTAATGCACCGTGAGATACGGAATCCACTCGCCGACGCCGAAACCCGTCTCATTGCCTTCCGTCGCGTGGATGTCCGTCTCGATGTGGATGTCTGCCGCATCTGGGCTGAGCATCATGCCTTCCGGCACCATCTGGATCGGCTGGAAGTAGACGAGCGCGACCTTGAAGTGGTTTGCTTCGCTCTCCTGCTCGTCACCGATCGGGTACTCCGTGAAGCCGGCGGCGGAGGCCGTCGCTGCCTGGAACGTGAACGCGGACGCTGCAAGCGCGCAAACCGCGAACGCTTTCTTCCACTGGCTGTGTTTCCAATTCATCATCTGGGGGTCACTCCTTCTGCATAGTGTAAAACGGTTTGGGATATGAAAACTGGAGGTTGTATGAGAGCGCCAAAACCCAAAGCGCTCCTGCAAATCCGTCCCGCGAGGGAAAAGACGGGACGGCGGTTGCCAAAATCATGCCGCGTCTGCGGCGGTATGCTCGCGCTGATAGAAGCGCCAGACCATGATGGCGCCGGCCGCGAGCAAAACGAGTTGGATGCCGAGCGTCTCCATCGTCGGGTAGACGCCGATGAGGTCCATCGTCGGTACCGGCACGGACTCGATGCGCGTGATACCGATGACGCCGCCCTCCTGCAGTTCCTCGATGCCGCTGCCCGCAAAGCTCACGGCCAGGAGATACATGAGGACGCTCGTGAAGATGAAGAACGGTCGCAGCGGGATGCGGAAGATGCCGCGCTGGATGGCGAAGAAGATCACCGCGAGCGCGACGCAGCCCGCGCCGAAGCCCGCCCAGATCATCTCGACATCCGCGGCTGCATTGTTGAACAGCGCCTGATAGAACAAGATGACCTCCGCGCCCTCGCGATAGACGGCGAGGAACGCCGCCGCGCCGAGCGCGCGCGCCGTGCCGGTCGTCATGGATTTTTCCACGAGGCCGCCAATATAGTTCTTCCACGATTCGCCGTTCGCCTTTGACCCGAGCCAAGCGCTCGTGAGTAAGAGGACGACGACGGCGAACAGCGCTGTGCCACCCTCGAGCACCTCGCGGCTCATGCCGCCGGCCGTCGAGTCGAGCACCGTGACGAAGAGATACGCCGTCACGAAGCTCGCGATGATGGCCGCAATCGAGAAATTGTAGACCGTGCCGAGATACGCTTTGTTCCCGGAACGGTTCAAATACGCGATGATCGCGACGAGCACGAGGATGGCCTCGATGCCCTCGCGCAGCAGGATGAGGAACGCCGGCAGGAATGCGGCCCAGCCCGTCGTGCCGTGCGCATTTTGGAGATCCTTGACGTTGTCATGGACCATCTGCTTGAGCTTTTCGCCCTCCTGCTGCACCGTCTCCAGCGGCTCGCCGTTCTTCATGGCTTTCTTGACCTTGTAGAACTGGTACTCCGTGAGGTTCGTTTCCTTCGCCGACACAGACGTGCGCATGACGTTCTCGAGGCCGTCTTTTTCGTAGATGCCGTAGTAGGCCGTGTTCACCATGTCGCGCGCGCCTTCGGTATCGCCTGATGCATAAATCGCAACCGCCTGATCGACCGTCTCATCGATATGATTCGCGACTTCTTCCCACTTCGGCGCAGCCTCGGCAAAGGAGGAGAAAAGGAACGTGGAGAGTATAAACACGAGAAAAAGAATCTTTCTCAATATAGAAGGACAGAATCGCCCCTGAAAAAACATTGCTGTCAAGATGAAACCACCTTCTTCGCTCATGGCTGCTGCTGTGCGGCTTGCGCGGCGGCGAGCGTCTTGTTCGTGCGGATGCGCTTGTTCTCGTCATCGTCGAACGGATGCGATCCGCTGCCGTCAAACGGGAACTTCAAGAGGCGCATCGTCTTCATCGGGTTGCCATTCGTATCGAGCGCCGGCTCGAATGTGAAGCGGCGCACAGCGTTGATGACAATCTGGTCGACGAAGCGGCGGCCGGAGCTCTGCGTCATGCGGTAGCCCGTGATGTGGCCGTTCGCGTCAAGGAAGACGAGCAAGCCGATCGTGCCGTGGAAATCCGTGCCGCTCGTGTCCGGCGTGTTGCCCGCGACGACGAGCGCGCCGATCTGCTGCGTCGGCGGCGCGGGCGGCAGGATTTTTCCTGCCCCGCCGCCCTGCGCAGCCGCCGCTTCCTGCGACTGGATGTCCGCGACGGCTTCCTCGAGCTCCTGCGCTTCCGTCGGCGAGAGGTCGGCGACATCTTCCGTGATGTCCGGCTCCTCCGGCATCGGCTGTACAGGCGGTGGCGGCTGCTGCGGCATGGGCTGCGGCTGCGGCGGCGTTGGTGCCTGTGGCCCCGGCGTCTCCTCTTCCGCACCGTCGCCGAGCTCGACCATCGTCATTTCGTCGACGGGGAGCGGATCGTTTGCCGCTTCGAGATACGGCATGGCGAGCGCCGCGCCGAGCACGACGAAGAAATGGACGAAGATGGCCGCGAGCACCGTCGAGCGCCAGTTGCTTTCAAACCGATACGCTTTCATGTTACTGCCCCCGCGCCGTTTCCGTTGCCATGGAGACGTGGCGCGCGCCGGCGCGCTTCATGAGGTCGAGCACGCCGACGATGCTCTCGTAACTCGCCTGCTTGTCGCCGCGCAAGACGAAGACCGTATCCTCGTCCGCAGCGATGGCGTCCTGGATTTTCTGCGCGATGCCGTCGTTCGGCACGGCGTCTTTGTCGAACAGCACGTCGCCGTGATCCGTGACCGTGATGGAGACGATGTTCGGGCGCGTCTCCATCTTTGCGGCAGCCGCCTGCGGCAGCGCCACCTGCACCGTATTCGTCTGCACCATGTAAATCGTGCTGATCATGAAGAAGACGAGCAGGAACAGCATGATGTCGATCATCGGGATGATCATGACGAGCGGTTCCTTCGTTATGTGGAAATCACGCCGCATGGGCCTCCCCGCCTTTCTCCTCGAGCGCCGCGAGCAGGGTGGCCGACGTCTTGTCGAGGACATTCAGCATCTCATCGAGCCGTTGTGCGAAATACGTGTGCACGATGAGCGCGAAGATCGCGACGCAGAGGCCGGTCGCCGTTGCGATGAGGGCCTCGCCGATGCCGCCCGTGATGGCGAGCGGCTCGCCAGCGCGGATGCTGAAAATGCTGAACGACTGGATCATGCCGGAAATCGTTCCAAGGAGACCGAGGAGCGGCGCCATCGTAACAATCATCGAAAGGTAGTTCAGTCTGCGGCGCAGCATCATGGCCATGTCGCCGTACGCCGTATCGAGCGCAAGGCGGGCGTCGCCGCCCTCTGCCGCCGTCTCGAGCGCCGCGCCCGCGATGTACGCCGGCGCGCTCTGCTGCATCGCGACGATCTCCTGTGCCTCCTGCGGCGCGTGCCCGCGCACGATGGCGCCGAGCTCCGCGACGAAGCCCGCCGCGCCCGTACCCGCCTGCCGGTAAAAGCGGTAGCGCTCGATAGCGATGGCCGCGACGGCAATGGAACAGAGCAGCAGCACGTACATGACGGGGCCGCCTTTTTGAAACAGTTCCCAACCAGACTGCATGGAAACATCCCCTATTCGCAACTGATAATCAATTTCATCACTGCCACAATATAACACATCCTCTTTTGCCTGTCAAGACAAAAATTCCTGTACCCCGGCAATGCCGTGCTGTTTTCGGAAGCGACGCTGCATCTTTGAAAAAAGGGGTGCTGCATTACTGGAGCGACTCCCTATGCCCTGGTTGTCAAGCGTTACAACCACAGCAGCCTCTCCCTCTGGGAAAAGCAGACACTTAGCGCTTTAGCGCTTAGTGGTCGCTTTATCCTTTAGGTAGAGGGGGACCGCGAAGCGGTGGAGAGGGTACTAGGGTGCGATAGCAAAACAAAAAGAAGAAGCCTTTCAAAGCATCAAGTCGTTTGCATTAAAACGCAATGCTTTGGAGGCTCCTTTGTATTTGGAACAAATCGCACCCTTGTACCCGCTCCGCCTCGCTGGCGCTCGGCACCTCTCCCAAAGGGAGAGGCTGCTGTATATGTTACGGTCGGCATTCTTATGAAACCATCCCATCAAATGCAGCATCTTTTTATCTGGTGATTTTGTCCCTATGCTGCATAAAGCACCACCTGCTGGCGAACTTCGATCATATCCGTTTCACGCATCGGGCCGTGAATCAAATCTACATCCGTCCCGAGAACCGCTTCGAGGTCCTGCTTCATGCGAACGAGCGTCAAGAGTGTCACCGGCGTGGTAAATTCGACGATGAGATCGACATCGCTTTCCGGTGCCGCCGTCCCATCCGCTTGCGAACCAAAGAGCGTCACTTGACGGACAGGATAATGCGCGGCAATTTTCCGCACCGCCGCTTGAATCGTTGCGATTTTCATAAAGCATCCCTCCTTGCTCCATTTTACTTGCTTTCCCATTCCTTCGCAAGAAAATTTGCCCGCAGGCAACGATATGCTTCACGTTGCCTGCGGGCGCTTTTGTTCGTCCTGCTGTTTTATTTTTCTTCCTTCAACGCATCATCGAGCGTATGCCACGCGAGCACGGCGCATTTGACGCGGGCCGGCATGTTGCTGACGTTTTTCAGGGCGAGGGCTTCGTCGAGTTCTTCAAGTTCGTCGTCATCTGTAATCTCGCGTTTGATCATGCCGATGAACTTGCCCGCAAGCTCTCTCGCTTTCGCGATGCTCTTGCCGCGGATGAGGTCGATCATCATGTCCGTCGAGGCCTGGCTGATGGCGCAGCCAACGCCGGTGAACGCGGCGTCTTTGACGATGCCGTCCTCGATTTTCAGCTGGAGCGTGATCTCATCGCCGCAGCTCGGGTTGTGACCTTTGAGCGAACAGTTCGCGCCTGGGAGCGCATGACGGTTCTCGGGATTGCGGCTGTGCTCGCTGACGAGTTCCGTGTAGACGTCTTCGAGTCCCATTATTTCACCTTCTATAGAAAAATTCTCTCTGTTTGTTTCTGCGTAACCCTCTCCGCCTCGCATTCGCTCGGCACCTCCCCCAAAGGGGGAGGCTTTGGGGGGAGGTGGTTAATCCTTGTAACCGAGCGTGGGGCGGACCTTTTTCAGCGCTGCGATCCAGCGGTCGATGTCTTCCTTCGTGTTGTAGAGATAGAAGCTCGCGCGGCAGCTGGCGTTGAGGCCGAGGTAGCGGTGTAAGGGCTGCGCGCAGTGGTGGCCGGCGCGAACGGCGACCCCCGTGCTGTCGAGGATTGTCGCGACATCGTGCGGATGCACGTCCTTGACGTTGAACGCGATGATGCCCGTCTTGTTGCCGCGCCGCGTGTCGCAGCCGTAGGTCTCGATGTACGGGAGCTCGCGGAGCTGCGGCAGCGCATAATCGACGAGCTCTTTCTCGATGGCCTCGATGCGGTCAAAGCCGATCTTCTGGAGGTACTCCATCGCTGCCGAGAGCCCGGCCGCGCCGCCGACGTTCTGCGTGCCGGCTTCGAATTTCGCGGGGAGCTCGGCATACGTCGTCTCCTGCTCCTGCACGTACTCGATCATGTCGCCGCCCATGAGGAACGGCGGCATGGCGTCAAGGAGCTCGTACTTGCCATACAGTACGCCGATGCCCATCGGCGACAGCATCTTGTGGCCGGAAAACGCAAAGAAGTCCGCGTCGATGTCCTGCACGTCAACGCTCTGATGTGCGACGCTTTGCGAGCCGTCAACGACGACGACCGCGCCGACGCTGTGCGCTTTTTTCACGACCTTCTTCACATCGTTCTTGAGGCCGAGCACGTTCGAGACCTGCGTGACGGCGACGAGCTTCGTGCGCTCCGTGATCTTCGTCTCGATGTCTTCGTCCGAAAGGTTGCCATCTTTTTCGAGATAAATGTACTTCAGCGTCGCGCCCTTCGTCTTTGCGACGTACTGCCACGGCACGAGATTGCTGTGATGCTCGGCGATGGTCAGCACGATCTCGTCGCCTGCCCCAATGTTCGTGAGGCCGTAGCTGTACGCGACGAGGTTCAGCGCTTCCGTCGCGTTCTTCGTGAAGATGATTTCCTCGGGACGCGCGGCATGGATGAACGTTGCCGTGAGCTTGCGCGTGTTCTCGTAGATTTCCGTCGCCTCGACGGACAGCGCATAGGCGCCGCGATGCGGGTTCGCGTTGCAGCCGCCATAGTAGCCGCAGAGCGCGCGGATGACCTGCTCGGGCTTCTGCGTCGTCGCGCCATTGTCGAGATAGACGATGGGCTTGCCGTTCATCTCCGTGTGCAGGAGCGGGAAGTCTTTCAAAAATTCCTGTGCGTCAGCCATTCGTGAGTCTCCCCTTCAGGTATGTATCGATTTCGTCCTTCAATGCTGCGTCCGGGATGCGGTCGAGCACGGGGCGCAGCGACGCTTCGACGACGAGGCTCTTCGCCTCTTCCATGTCAAGGCCGCGGCTCATGAGGTAAAAGAGCTTCGCTTCGTCCATGCGGCCGACGGCGACGGCATGATGGCCATCGACATCGTCTTCGTGCGACAGCATGATCGGCACGCTGCGATTCCGCACGCCTTCATCGAGCAGCATGACCTCCTCATTCTCGCGGCCGACGGAGCCTTTGCCGCCCTCGAGGAAATCGAGCGTGCCGCGGAAATTCTTCGTGGACGTGCCCATGAGCGTGCCGCGCACCTGCATGTTCGCGTCCGTCTTCTTGCCCGCCTGACGAATGATGTAATTGAGGTCGAGCAGGCGATCGCCGTCGCCGAAATAGAGCGACCAGACGTCAGCGGTCGATTCCTTGCCGTTGAGATTCACAGTCAGTTCGCTTGCCAGCGTGCTAGCGCCGACTTCCGCGCCCGTGTACGAGAACGCGCCGCCATCGGCCACGTCCACCGTCACGCGGCTCGTGTATGGCTTGTCCGTCGGCACAAGCTGTGCCAGCACGAGATGCAGTTTCGCGTTCTTGCCGACATGCACGACCGTCTCATGCTGGCCGCCGCTGCGATGTTCGAGGACGAGCTCATCTTCCTGCCCGTCTTCCACGGTAATCTCTTGCTTTTTGATTTCATCGCCGATGTTTGCTGGCGTTTTGATTTCATTGACTCCGAGCCACCGCCACGTGCGCATGGGGATGCAGGAGTAGATTGCGTTACTGTCCATTCTTTAACTCCCTTCTCCTGTTTAACCCATCGTGCCTTCGAGCTCGATGTTGACGAGATTGTTCATCTCGACGGCGTACTCGAGCGGCAGTTCCTTCGCGATCGGCTCGACGAAGCCGCGCACGATCATGGCGCGCGCCTCGTCCTCGTCGATGCCACGGCATGTCAGGTAAAAGACGGCTTCGTCGCTGATGCGGCCGATCTTCGCCTCATGCCCGACGTCCGCATCGTCGCCCTCGATGTCCATGACGGGCAGCGTGTCGCTGCGCGAGAGGTTGTCGAGCATCAGCGACTCGCAGTTCACGGAGCACTTCGCGCGCTTGGCATTTTTCGTGACCTTGACGGCGCTGCGGTACGTCGCCTTGCCGCCCGCTTTTGAGATCGTACGCGTGTTGATGTTCGCCGACGTATCCGGTGCGGTCAGGATGACGCTCGCACCCGTATCAAGGTCCTGCCCTTTCGACGCAAACGTGACGCCCGTGAACTCACAGCGCGCGCGCTCGCCATGCAGGATACTGCACGGATAGAGGCACGAGACGTGCGAGCCGAACGAGCCCGACACCCATTCGATGATGCCGTCTTTTTCGACGAGGGCGCGCTTCGTGTTCAGGTTCATCATGTTGCGCGACCAGTTCTCGATCGTCGAGTAGCGCAGGCGCGCACCCTCTTTGACATAGAGCTCGACGCAGCCCGCGTGGAGGTTCGTGACGTTGTACTTCGGCGCGGAGCAGCCTTCGATGAAGTGCAGGCTCGCGCCCGGCTCGACGATGATCAGCGTGTGCTCGAACTGTCCGGCGCCCGCCGCATTCAGGCGGAAATAGCTCTGCAGCGGCATCTTGACCTCGACGCCCGCCGGCACGTAGACGAACGAGCCGCCCGACCAGACCGCGCCATGCAGCGCGGCGAACTTGTGGTCTTTCGGCGGCACGAGCTTCATGAAGTATTCCTTCACGATGTCTTCATGCTCGCGGATGGCCGTCTCCATATCCGTGTAGATGACGCCTTGCTTCACCATGTCTTCCTGGATGGAATGATAGACGACCTCGGAGTCGTACTGCGCGCCGACGCCGCCGAGCGATTTCTGCTCGGCCTCGGGGATGCCGAGACGGTCGAACGTATCCTTGATGTCCTCCGGCACATCTTTCCAGTTGCCCGTCATCTTCGCGTCCGGCTGGACGTACGTGACGATCTTGTCCATGTCGAGGTCATCGAGGCTCGGCCCCCACGTCGGCAGGCCGATGCGGTTGTACGTTTCGAGCGATTTCAAGCGGAACTCCAGCATCCACTCAGGATCGTGCTTGCGCGCCGAGATGTCGCGGATGATATCTTCCGTCAGGCCGCTCTGCGATTTGTAAACGCTGTTGTCCGCGTCCTTGATGTCGTAGAGCGTGCGCTCGATGTCTTCGACAAATGTCTTTTTCTTTGCCATAAACGTCAGCGCCTCATTTCTCTACAGCGTCAAGGATATGCGTGAAGCCCTTCGCATTGATCGTGTCGATGAGCTCCGCACCGCCCTCTTCGACGATTTCGCCATTCATGAGGACATGGACGCGGTCGACGTGCAGCTTTTCAAGGATGCGCGTGTTATGTGTGATGATGAGGCAGCTGTTCTCGTCGTTGTGGAACTTCGCGACGCCCTCGGAGACGATCTGCACGGCATCGACATCGAGGCCGGAATCCGTCTCGTCGAGCAGCGCGAGCTTCGGCTCGAGCATCAAAAGCTGCAGGATTTCATTGCGTTTTTTCTCGCCGCCCGAGAAGCCGACGTTCATGTAGCGGTCGGCATATTCCGGGGCAATTTTTAATTCTTCCATCATGGCGCGCAGTTTCTTGCGGAATGGGATGATCTTCACGCGCTCGCCCGTGATGGCCTGCTTTGCCGTGCGGATCATGTTTTCGACGGAGATGCCGGGGATTTCCTCCGGCGTCTGGAACGAAAGGAAAAGGCCTGCCCGCGCGCGCTCGAACGTCTTCATGGCCGTGAGGTCTTTGCCCTCGAACATCATCGTGCCGCTCGTGACCGTGTATTTCGGATGGCCCATGATGACGTTCATGAGCGTCGACTTGCCGGAGCCGTTCGGGCCGAGGATGACGTGCACCTCGCCACGGCCTACCGTCAGCGAAAGGCCTTTCAAGATTTCCTTGTCCTCGACCCCTGCGTGGAGGTCCTGGATCTCGAGAAGATTTTCTGCCATGCGATAAAACTCTCCTTTATTGGAAGGATTCCGCGCCGTTTTGTCCGCCCGGCGCGAATCCTTATAAAAATACTCGGAATTGACGATTCCATTGTATGTATTTTGGATACGCTTGTCAAGGAAATCTCTATGGAAAGAAATTCTCACGCTTTCGTCCGCGAAAGAAGCAGGGATTTTTCCGCGGAGCGCGAATAATTCCATTGAACAGCAAGATTTTACAGAAAGGGGCAGCTGGTATATGAAAAGCATTTCGTCCATCTTCACGCGCCTCCTGTGCGCGCTCTGCTGCCTCGTCGCACTGTGCTTTCTGCCATCGGGCGCCAGCGCCGCTGACAGCTACCGCGTCGGCTACATCTCCGTGCCAGGCTTTTTCACGCAGGACGCATCCGGCCACTACCGCGGCTCGGGCTACGAATACCTCGAACAACTCGCGACGTACGCCGACTGCACGTTTGAATACGTCGATCTCACACGCACGGACACGACGACGGCGCTCCTCAGCGGCGACGTCGACCTGCTCATCGGCAGCACGGTCGCGCCGAGCGACAGCCGCTTCCTCTTCAGCGAGCACAGCATCGGCCGCACGCCGCTCCAGATTTCGCTCGCGGACGGCGTCGGCCCCGAGACGGCGAGTCCGCTTGCCATCGGCTACTACGCAGGCGCGTACCTTGAAGCCTTCATCGACCGTCAGCTCGCGCGCTTTTTCCCGCCCGACCGCTATCGTCTCCAGCCCTATCAGGAGCGCCAGTCCATCAACGCGGATCTCGCCAGCGGCGCGCTCCAGGGCGTCGTGAATGATGCGCTCCATCCGCCCGTCGGTGCGACGGTGACGGGAAATTTGCGCATGGTCACGCATTACATCCTGTACCGGCCAGACAGCCTCGCGCTCAAGCAGCGCCTCGATGACGCAGCAAACGACATGCTGACCGTCACGCCGTTCTTGGCGTACCGCCTCGCGAACCAGCAGGAACAGCATGGCGCGCCGCTGTTCTTGACGCCGGACGAAAAAGCGTGGCTCGCCGCGCATCCGCACATCACGGCCTTCGCCTCGCCGAAGCAGCCGCCCTACGCGTATTTCGAAGGCGGCCATCACAAAGGCGTCACGCAGGACATCACGGATCAAATCGAGCAAGACCTCGGCATCACGTTCGACATCGTCGAGACCGCGAACAACGAGGAGATGTTCCGCCGCTTTGACGCGGGCGAAGCGGACGTGCTGCTCGATTACTATTGCGATTTCCACTGGGCGCACGAACATCACGCACGCATCACGAATCCCTACCTTACGGTGAACTACCTGCTCGTGCACCGCCGTGGCAAGAGCGTCCCCGCGAGCCCTGTCATCGCCGCGCCGCGCAGCCGCAACTTCACGCGGCAGTACGTCGAGCGCACGTATCCCGCGCGCGACATCCGCTACTACGACACGGACGCCGACTGCCTGCAGGCCGTCGCAGACGGGCATGCCGACATCGCCGCCGTGAAAAGCATCATCGCACAGGCCCTCATTTACAAAAACGGCCTGTTCCTCCTCGACGTAGAAAACGCCGTCGTCTTCACGCAGGGCACGTCCATCGCGGTGAGCGAGCGCGTCGATCCGATCTTCGTGCGCATCCTCAACAAGGAAATCGCGCACCTCGACCCGACGATGATCCAGACAGTCATCAACCAGGAGACGCGCGCGATGGCGGATCAGGCGCCCGTCACATCGATGCTTTACCGCTATCCGGCCGAGAGCGTCGGCGCGCTTGCGCTCCTCTTCCTCGTACTGCTCAGCGCCGGGCTCTTCTTCCTGCGCACGCGCCGCAGCCATCTTGCCGAGATCGCGCGTCTCGCCTACACGGAGCCCATCACGGGCCTGCACAATGAGCGCTGGTTCGAAAAAGCGCTGCCTGCCGCCATCACGCGCCTCGAAAGCACGCGTGCCGCCGGCTGCCTCTACCTTGCCGCCATCTGCGTGCGGCAGATGGATTACTACCGCTCGACGTATTCGCGCGAGATCCTCGCGAACAGTTTCGTCGGCGAAATCCAGCGGGCGAGCGCCGCCACTCCGTGGTTTGACATCTATGCCATCTCCGGCGACCGCGCGCGCCTCTTCATCCTCTGGGCGCTCCCAGCCGGGCTCACGCCGCAAGCGGCCGCCGAAACGATCACGCAGGGCGCGGCCGTGCTGCCATTCGGCGAAGTCATGACGCGCATCCGCTACCACGTCAGCGCGCTGCGCATCGCGCCGCACGGGCCGCTGAACGTGCCGAACCTCATGAACACGGTCACGACGAGCCTCGCCACAGCGCGCACGCAGAACCAGCCATTCATCTTGTTCGACGAGGCCATGCGCGAGCAGCTGTCGTGGACGAGCCGCGTCGAAGCCGCCGCGCCGCGTGCGCTCGCCGAGCAGCAGTTCGAAGTCTGGTACCAGCCGAAATACGATCTCGCGACCCATGCGCTCGTCGGCGCGGAAGCCCTCGTGCGCTGGCAGAGTCCCGAGCTCGGCTTCCTGCCGCCCGGCCGCTTCATCGAGCTCTTCGAGAAAAACGGCTTCGCCGTCCGCCTCGACTACTACATGCTCGGCCACGTCGCGCGTTTCCTCGAAGCGCGCCTCCGCAAAGGCCTCCCCGTCATCCCCGTCTCCGTCAACCAGTCCGCGCTCCACATCTCCGAGCGCAATTACCTGCAAAAAATGAAAGAGACCGCCGAAGCCTACGGCCTGCCGCGCGACCTCATCGACCTCGAGATCACGGAGACGGCCTTCGTTGATTTCAAGACAAAGGAAGCGCGCGAAAACTCGCGCCACATCATCGATGCCCTCAAGAGCTATGGCTACGGCACATCCATGGACGATTTCTGTACGGGCTACAGCTCCATCGCCATGCTGCAAAACCTCCCGATGGACACGATGAAGATCGACCGCAGCATCCTCCTCGCCGCCGAACACGACGAACGCTCTGCGCTCATCATCAAGAACGTCGTCCAGCTCGGCCGCGACCTCGGCATGAAAATCCTCTGCGAAGGCATCGAGACCGAAGCACAGGAAAACCTCCTCAAAGAACTCGGCTGCACGTACGGGCAAGGATACTTCTACGCGAAGCCGATGAACCAGAAGGACTTCGAAGCATTCATGGAAACACATCTGCAGTGATGTTCCAAGAAATGCGAAACGACCGTTGCACGTCTGGCAACGGTCGTTTTTTGTATTTGTACTTGATTTTTTCTTGGAATTGAAAAGTTTTTCCAGTATAATGGAAAAGAGGTGATCTTCATGGTGAATCGTCCATTATACTTAAAAAAATTGATGACGTTCAAAAATCAGCCGCTCATCAAAGTCATCACCGGCATGCGGCGGACGGGAAAATCGACACTCCTGCTGCTGTTTGCAGACGCGCTCCGTACGCAAGGCGTGTCAGAGGATCATATCATCCGCCTCAACCTCGAAGACTTGGAGAACGAGCCGCTGCAAGATTATCACAAGTTGTATCAACATCTGAAAGAAGCGATGCAAGGCAAAGAGCACGTCTACCTGTTGCTCGACGAAATTCAAGCCGTGGACGGCTGGGAAAAAGTCGTGAACACATTTTATGAGAACGGCGCCGCCGACATCTACATCACAGGCTCGAACGCGAAGATGCTCTCGTCCGAACTTTCAACGCTGCTATCGGGGCGGTATGTGGAAATCACGGTCTATCCTTTGTCCTTTCAAGAATACCTCGACTTCCTGCCGCCCGCGCGCCGTACGCCTGTGGATGCAGCGTTCTCTGCGTATCTGAAATACGGCGGCTTCCCGGTGATCCCGGGTCTGCCGCAAACAAATGACACGATCGGCATCGTCCTCTCCGGCATCTATCATACCGTCCTCGTCAAAGACATTGCGCAGCGCAATGCCGTCCGCGACGCGCAGCTTCTCGAGCATCTCTCGTCCTTTTTGGCTGACAGCATCGGCAATCCCATTGCCACGTCACGCATCAGCGGCTACCTCACGAGCCAAGGCCGCAAAGTTTCCGGGACGACCATCGACAACTACCTGCGCATGCTGGCAGAAGCATTCGTCTTTTATCCCGTGCAACGCTACGATATCAAAGGAAAAGCCTACCTCAAGACACAGGAAAAATACTACATCGTAGACACCGGCATCCGCAACGCCCTGCTCGGCTTCCGCCCCGGCGACTACGGCCACATCCTCGAAAACATCGTCTACCTCGAACTTTTGCGCAGAGGCTTCCGCGTCAGCATCGGCAAGCTCGGCGCACTCGAAGTCGATTTCATCGCTGAGCGCATGGACGAAAGAATCTACTACCAAGTCTCCGCCAGCGCGCTCGACGAACACACGCTAGAGCGCGAACTCCGCCCCCTCATGAGCATCCCCGACCAATACGACAAAGTCCTGCTCACGATGGATCGGACGTACGTCCGGAATTACGAGGGCGTCAAGAATGTGAACATTGTCGATTTCTTACTGGAACGATAATTGTTTGAACAATCTCTCGAACAACTGAATGCTATGAAACTGCTTTCTTTTTGCTTGGCTATCGCACCCTAGTACCCTTTCCACCGCTGACGCGGTCCCCCTTTCCCAAAGGGAAAGGCTGCGGCATTCGTTACGCTCGGCAACAGCTGCATTATGGGATTAGTCTAGCAACAGTCCAAAAAGCAGGTTTCATTGCAACAAGGAGAGAACGGAACTCCCTGCCTGGTTTGCTTGCCCGAGCATGGATTGTGCCGCTTGCGCAAGGACGTTCTCGCGCGCATAGTGCATCATTTCCTGCGCCATATCCGCATCACGGATCACGCTCTCCGATGCCTGCGTGTTCTCGTTTGCCGTGACAAGGTTTGCCTGCGTGAAGAAAAGCTCCTGGCTGTACGCGCCGACGCGCGTGGCATTGTCGAGCGCATACTGGATGGCCGTGTCCACAATGCCGAGCGCCGCCGTCGCTTTCTCCCGCGTCGTGACCGCCGCCTTGTCGATGCCGATGGCTTCGGGACGCATGGATTCGATGTAGATGTGGAGCGCCTGATTGGATTTTATGCCGGTGTGGATGACGAGAGGACGGTCCTCCCAATAGGCCCCCGTCGTGTGGTCGGCACTCGTTGTATTGTCAGGTTCCGGAGCGACGGCCGTGCCTGGGCCGTCGTGGTCATACGTGTTGTACGTTCTATTGTACTCCGTCTTTTTGCCATAAACGCCGCCGTGTTCCGTGATACTGCCCGCTGAACTTTTGATTGTCGTATGGACGTTTGAATCATAAGAGCCGCCACGTCCGAGCGCATAGCCGATGACCGACTGAGCATAGACATCGGCCTCGTCTGCAATCGTGATGTTTCCAACGGAGGAAGAGGACTTGTAAAAACTACCTGCGCCAATGCCAGCTCCGCTGCTATTATAAGCTTGTATCTTGCCGCCATTGATGACAATATCCCCCGCAGGACTGTCCATTCCGCCGCCGATTCCAGCGCCTCCAATATTTCTAGCAGTAATATCACCGCCATTGATCACGATGTGGTCGACACTGCTGCCAGAGGCACCGCTTCCAATAGCAGCCCCGTCCGACCCAGCTGCTATCACGGTCCCC
>OMWS01000051.1 GCA_900314825.1 uncultured Veillonellaceae bacterium
GTTAGCGCAAACTGATAAAAATAGCAACCATATTCAAGATGCCTTGAAATGGATGGCTTCTCATTTAGGGGAAGCCGCTTGAAGTTGTAAACTACTGTAATTGTGAACAGAATTGAAAAAATTCACGGAAACAAGGAAGGTGCCTGGATGGAAGACATCATGATGCTCTGCCGCAAGCACACGGCGCTGACGGCGATGCAGCAAGAGCTCTTGAAGCGCATCCTCGTCGTGTTCCCGTTTCTCGCCGACCTTTCGCATGCGCGCGTGCGGCTCTATCTTTTGCGGCGCGACAAGAAATCCTTTGTCATCGCGTCGGAAGCGTGGCCGCATACGGTCTACTTCACGCCAGACGTGACGGAGGAGGCGGTCGGCAGCGTCGTGCCGGCCATGGAAGAGCCGCTTCTGTGCCGCGCGATGCAGACGGGAAAATTTTCGCAAGGCAAGCGCGAGTGGAACTACGGCAGCATGATCGATATGATGGCTGATCCCGTCTTCGACGGCGGGGCGGTCCTCGGCGTCGTCTGCTTCGAGACGACGAGCGAGGACCTCAGCATCGAAGGCTACAGCCGCCTCTTGGACGCGGCGCGGCTGCTGCTCAAAAATGCACGCAAGCACCTCGACCCGGCGATGTACCAGCCGCTCTCGGCGAGCGACGGCATCGTCATCACGGACCAGTTCAACCGCATCACGTTCGCGACGATGGCAGCGACGCGCATCTTCCGCGTGCTCGGCGTCGGCAATCTCGTCGGCGGACATCTCTTCGACCGCAAGATCACGCAGCACATCAAAAAAGAGACGCAGGTCACAGCGCGCCCGTGGGAACGCGAGATCGAGATCGGCACGCTCGTGCTCCTCGACCGCAACCTGCCGATCATGGAGGGCGGGCGGCTGCTCTGCCGCATCGTCATCATCTCCGACCTCACGGAACTCCGTGAGAAAGACCGCGAGATCCAGGTGCAGTCCGCCGTCATCCAAGAGATCCATCACCGCGTGAAAAATAATCTCCAGACGATCGCGAGCCTCTTGCGCCTGCAAGCACGGCGCTCGAAATCGCCGGATGTCAAGGAAGCGCTCAAAGAAAGCGTCAACCGCATCCTCTCGATCGCCGTCGTGCATGAATTTCTCTCGGAGCAAGGCCATGCGACGATCAACGTCAAGGAAATCGCCGAACAAATCTTCAACCTTGTCGCCATGAGCATGGTCGGGCGTGATTTTGATTTGCAAACGAAGTGCGAGGGCGCGACACTCATCCTGCCGTCGAGCTACGCGAGCTCGCTCGGCCTCGTGCTCAACGAGCTCGTGCTGAATGCCACAGAGCACGGCTTCGAGCATCGCCACGCCGGCCGTATCTGCCTGACGACAGCGGAAGACGCACGAGGCTATACGCTCGTCTTCACAGACGATGGCTGCGGCCTGCCGGAGGATTTTGACCCCGTGCACGCGCGTTCGCTCGGCGTCTCGATCATGCGCACACTCGTCGAAGGCGACCTCGGCGGCACGATCACCTACGACGCGCCCCCAGGCGGCGGCACGCGCGTGACGATCACGTTCCCGCGAAAGAGTTAATTCCTTCCTCTTAGGCTCCCCCTATGGGGGAGCTGGCGCCCGTTAGGGCGACTGAGAGGGTAACGCCTGAAGAAATACAAAAGAATGGAGTCCGATCCCATGAAGAAGAAAAGCCTGCGCATCGTCATCGCTGACAACGAATCCATCATCCGCATGGACCTCCGCGAAATGCTCGAAGACGCCGGACATGAAGTCGTCGGCGAGGCGGCGGACGGCTGGCACGCCGTCGAGGTCACGCGCTCGCGCCGGCCGGACCTCGTCATCATGGACATCAAGATGCCGGAGATGGATGGCATCACGGCCGCGAAGAAAATCTCGGACGAGAACATCGCGCCCGTGCTGCTGCTGACGGCCTACAGCCAGCCCGAAATCGTCGACCGTGCGAAGGACAGTGGCGTGCTCGGCTACCTCGTGAAGCCGGTCGAGGAAAGCAATCTCTTTCCCGCGATGGAAATCGCGTTGTCGCGCTGGGAGGAAATGCAGAGCCTCTCGGCCGAGCTCGACAAGGTCAAGGACACCCTTGAGATGCGAAAAACGCTCGACCGCGCGAAAGGCATCCTCATGGCCGTGCATCACATGACAGAAAAAGAGGCGTACCGCCGGATCCAGCAGTACGCCATGACAAAACGCATGACCGTCAAGGACGTCGCAGAAGCGATCGTCCGGGCGGCGGTCAAATAAAAAGAAGCGATGGTCGCATCGCTTCGAAGGTTGAATCGATTTTGGCGGCACGATGCAATCAGGCATCGTTGCCGTCTTTTTTTGTGAGCGTGAAAGCATCGAGGCGCGTACCTGTCGTCGTCCACGCTTCGAGCGTTAATGCATCGCGCGTGACAACCAGCGTGAGATACGTCTCGACATGATCGTCGGGAGCAGCGACGCGGTCGAACTGGTCTTGCGGCACGAAATAGTATTCGTTGCCCGCGCGGCCATTCATGACGTAGACCGGGCCGTTGTTCGCTTTCGCAAAGTTCTGGATGTGGCTGCGGTTGCGATACGCGTGCATGTGGCCGGTCAGCACGAGGTCGATGCCAAGCGCGTCGAACGATTTCATCAGCGCACGTCCGACGTCGCTGAACCCCATGGTCGTGCCGTCGGGCTGCGGCTCGTCGTAGGCGAGCACGTCCTTGTGCATGAGCACGATGTTCCAAGGCTTTCGGCCTTGCTTTTTTTGTGCGGCAAAATCTTTTTGCAGCCAAGCAAGCTGCTCGGGCAGGATGCCTGGCGTGAGATCATTGAGCTCGCCCCACTGCGTGTTGAGCACGACGATATGTGCCGGCCCGCAGTCAAATGCATAATAGTAGGCAGGGAAGCGCGTGCTGCCATTTACCGGGACGCCGGAGAAGCGCGCGAGGTAATCGCTCGGCACATAGCAGAGCCACTCCTCGTTGTAGCATTCATGATTGCCCATAACGGGGGCGAACGTCGTCCGGCTTGCGCGCGCATCCATCGCGGCCTGCCAGCTGTCCCAATGCCATGCCGACGCGCCGCAGTCGACGAGATCGCCCGTGACTGTGAAGAAGTCCGGCACGCCGTGACGGTCGAACGCCGCGGCGAATGTCCGCGCCCATACGTCGTAATCATTGCCGCATTGCGAGTCAGAAAATACGATGGCACGGAAATTTTCGTTATTCGTGAGCGGCAACGAGCGCGTCGAGAGCACGCGAAGCGCGGGCGGCGTGGCGGCCTGTGCGAATGTTTTCGGCAGCACGCTGCCGAGTCCGAGCGCGAAGAGTGTTTTTCCACAGAGCCGCAAGAAACGGCGGCGGCTGAAATCTTTCATGATGATCACCTCTGCATCGCTTTGTTGCTGAAAGTATATCACGATGTTAGCACTGCTGCAAAATCACCGTGTGTGCTCTATTGATTTCTTTATGACCTGATGTTACAATATAGAGTAACGAATTGGACGGACGGACAACTACATATCGTGTCTTTTTTCGTACGCATATATTTTGGACGGATTTTTTGATATTGCGAGAAAAAAGAAGGGGCGCTTTGCGCCTGTCTTTTGGTGTCTCGCTTTACGGAGGTGTCATTTTTTTGTCGAAAGGAAACCAAAAACTGCAAATCATCCCGCTCGGCGGCCTTGGCGAAATCGGAAAGAACATGACGGTCGTGCGCTACGAGGATGAAATCCTGCTCATCGATGCAGGATTGATGTTCCCGGAGGAGGATATGCTCGGCATCGACCTCGTCATCCCAGATATCACGTATCTCCTCGAGAACAGGGAAAAAATCAAAGCCATCGTGCTGACGCATGGCCACGAAGACCATATCGGCGGCCTGCCGTATGTCTTGAAGCAGATCAATGTCCCAGTCTACGGCACGCGCCTGACGCTCGGCATCCTCGAGGGCCGGCTGAAGGAAAACGGCGTCGACTCGAGCATGCTGCATCCCGTCATGCAGGGTGACATCATCAATGTCGGCTGCTTCAGCGTCGGCTTCATCCGCGTGAATCATTCCATCCCCGATGCCGTCGGCCTCTCGATCAAGACGCCACTCGGCATGATC
Source organism: uncultured Veillonellaceae bacterium (assembly GCA_900314825.1). GTDB lineage: Bacteria > Bacillota > Negativicutes > Selenomonadales > Selenomonadaceae > Selenomonas_C. The sequence goes on from OMWS01000051.1 coordinate 4,081, forward strand.
GTGCACACGGGCGACTTCAAGCTCGATTACACGCCGATTGATGGCAAGATGACGGACTTCCGCCGCTTTTCGGAGCTCGGCAACAAGGGCGTGCTCGTCATGATGGCCGACTCGACGAATTCGGAGCGCGAAGGTCATACGCCGAGCGAGAGCACGGTTGGCGCGGCGTTCGACAAGGCGTTCCACAATTGCCGCAGCCGCATCATCGTCGCGACGTTCTCGTCAAACGTCCATCGCATCCAGCAAGTCGTCGATACGGCCGTGCGCTACAAGCGCAAAGTCGCCGTGCTCGGCCGCAGCATGGTCAATGTCGTGAACATCTCGCTCGAGCTCGGCTATCTCAATGCGCCGGAAGGCACGATCGTCGACATCGACGAGATCGGCAACTATCCGATGAACAAGATCGTCATCATCACGACGGGCAGCCAGGGCGAGCCGATGTCGGCGCTCACGCGCATGTCGATGTCCGACCATCGCAAAGTCGGCATCGTGCCGGGCGATACGATCATCATCTCGGCGACGCCGATCCCGGGCAATGAAAAGCTCGTCACGAAGACGATCGACAATCTCTTGAAACTTGGCGCCAACGTCATCTATGGCCGCAACAAGGGCATCCACGTCTCCGGCCATGCGAGCCAGGAAGAGCTCAAGCTCATGCACAACCTCGTGCGCCCGAAGTTCTTCATCCCCGTGCATGGCGAGTATCATCATCTCGTGCAGCACGCGAAGATCGCGCGCGAGCTCGGCATGCCGAAAGACCACATCTTCATCGCGGAAAACGGCAGCGTGCTCGAATTCACGAAAGACAAGGGCGCGATCGTCGGCAAGGTGCAGGCCGGCATGGTCATGGTCGACGGCCTCGGCGTCGGCGACGTCGGCAACATCGTACTGCGGGACCGCCGCCAGCTCTCGCAGGACGGCATCCTCATCGTCGTGCTGACGATGGACCGCCGCACGAGCCGCGTCGTCGCGGGTCCGGATATCGTGTCGCGCGGTTTCGTCTACGTGCGCGAATCGGAAGCGCTCATGGACGAAGCAAAAGCGCGCGTCGAGCAGGCGCTCGAAAAGTGCGAAGACGAGCGCATCACGGAATGGTCGACGATCAAGGCGAACGTCCGCGACGCCCTCGGCCGCTATCTCTTCGACAAGACGCGCCGCCGCCCAATGATCCTGCCGATCATCATGGAACTCTGATTTTTTGACTGGAAGGCACACCGCAAAGATGTTGAAGCGGTGTGCTTTTTTGTGCGCGGGAAGAAAAAACAGGTTATAATGAGGGCACATGATTTTGAAGGGAAGAGAGGAGCGGCAGTTTTGAGCAAACCGTATTGCATCGTGCCGAAGAACCGCCAATTGTTCCAGGAGCTCATCCGCGGCATGGAACTCGGCGCGGAGGAAGAGAAGGCGCTTGCGGCGTGCACGATTTTGCATGTCGAAGTCGAGCCGTCAGCAAATGGCTGGGAGATCGTGCTCCAGACGCAAGAATTCTTGAACGCGGAGCTTCTTTCGCGTGTCTCGGTGTTCATCCAAGAGAACTGTGGCCTCTCGTATGCCATTTTTTACCAGCAGGTCATCGACATCGAGCAGGGCATCGAGGATGCGTGGGAACAGCTCGCACTGCGCGCAGCGGATGGCAACCAGGCCGTCTGGACAGTGCTAGCGGGGGCGCAGCATGCGGTCGGCGGCCATCGGCTCACCGTGCACCTCCATGGCGCTGTCTCGACGAGCCTCTTGGAAGAGCGTGCCGTCGATGCGCGGCTGGCGAAAGAGATCCAAGGGCTCTTGGGCTATCAGTGCGATGTCGTGTGGGACCTGAAGGATGAGGCGTCCCTGCGCCCCGAGCCGAAAGCGACGCCCGCTGCCCGCGCTGCGCAGCGGGCCGTCATCGAGCGGGAAAACGCGGCGGCGCGCGAGAAGGCGCTCGGCAAGGCGAAAGCGATGCGCAAGGAAAAAGAAGCCGCTGTCGCAGAGAAGAAGGCCGTCTATGCACCAGCAAGCAGCGGCCTCATCTTCGGGCGCGGTGTTACGGGCGCGCGAAAGCTCATTGATGATCTCGACGGCGAGGAGAAAAATGTCATCCTCGAGGGCTGGATTGGCGAAGGCTCGTTTTCTGGCGTGCATACAAGCACGTTCAAGACGGGCACACAACTGCTATCATTTTCGCTGTCGGACGAATCGAACGGCATCGTCTGCAAGAAATTTTTCAAGCCGGGACGTGGTAAAAATGCGGCGCAGGAAGATTTCGAGAGCATCACAAAGCAGGTGAAAGATGGCATGCGCGTGCGCGTGCGCGGCTCGATCCGTTTCGACACATTCCTCAATGAATACGTATTGTTCCTCGATAGCATAGCGAAGGGGGCCGTGACGTTGCGCGAGGATACGGCGGAGGAAAAGCGTGTCGAGCTCCATGCGCATACGACGATGAGTGCGATGGATGCCGTCGATTCCGTGGCCGACCTCATCCAGACGGCTGACCGCTGGGGCTGGCCGGCCGTCGCCATTACGGATCACGGCGTCGTGCAGGCCTTCCCGGATGCGATGAAAGCGCTCGGCAAGTGCAAGAATGGCATCAAAGTCATTTTCGGCATGGAAGGCTACCTCGTCGGCGATGACTACAAGCAGAAGCGCGCGAACCATATCATCCTGCTCGCGAAAAATCCCAATGGCCTCAGGAATCTCTACCAGCTCGTCTCGCTTGCGCATCTGCGCTTTTTCCATCGCCAGCCGCGCCTGCCGCGCGTGCTGATCGAGGAACTGCGGGACGGCCTCATCATCGGCTCGGCGTGCGAGGCCGGCGAGCTCATCCGCGCCATCGAGGAACATCAGCCGGAAGAACGGCTGGAAGAAATCGCCTCGTTTTACGATTACCTCGAGATTCAGCCCATCCACAACAACGACTTCTTGAAGCGCAGCGACGATTTTCCGGGCATCCAGACGGACGACGATCTGCGCGCGATCAACCTCAAGGTCGCCGCGCTCGCAAAAAAGCTCGGCAAGCCGCTCGTCGCGACGTGCGACGTGCACTTTTTGAATCCTGAAGACAGCATTTATCGCGCCATCATCATGAAGGGCAAGGGCTTCAGCGACGCTGACCTGCAGCCGCCGATCTTCCTGCGCACAACGGAGGAAATGCTTGCGGAGTTCGACTACCTCGGCGAAGAGCTCTGCTATGAAGCTGTCGTGACAAATCCCAGAAAGATTGCCGAGAGCATCGAGCGCATGAAGCCGATCCCCGACGCGCTCTATTCGCCGAAAATCCCGGGCGCGGATGAAGAAATCCGTACGATGTCTTACAACCGTGCGAAGTATCTCTATGGCGAGAACTTGCCGAAAATTGTCGAAGACCGCCTGCAGCAGGAGCTGAGGCCCATCATCGGCCACGGCTTTTCCGTGCTCTATCTCATCGCTCAGCGCCTCGTGAAAAAGTCGAACGATGACGGCTACCTCGTCGGCTCGCGTGGTTCCGTCGGCTCGTCGTTCATCGCGACGATGACGGGTATTACGGAAGTCAATCCGCTGCCGCCGCATTGGCGCTGCCCGCATTGCCAGTACAGCAAATTTATCACGGACGGCTCGTACGGCTGCGGCTACGATCTGCCGGACAAGGTCTGTCCTGTCTGTGGCACGCCGCTCATCAAGGACGGCCACGACATTCCGTTTGCCGTGTTCCTCGGCTTCGATGGCGACAAGGTGCCGGATATCGACTTGAATTTCTCGGGCACGTACCAGCCCGTCGCACACAAGTACACGGAGATCCTCTTTGGCAAGGACAACGTCTATCGCGCGGGTTCGATTCAGACGGTCGCGGACAAGACGGCGTTTGGCTACGTCAAGAAATATTTCGAGGAAAAAGGCATCCGCAAGCATGGTTCGTACATTGACCGCCTCGCGCACGGTTGCATGGGCGTCAAGTCGACGACGGGCCAGCATCCCGCGGGCATCATGGTTGTGCCGCGTGACATGGACGTACATTTTTTCACGCCGCTCCAGCATCCGGCGAACGACGTGAATTGCGGCACGATCACGACGCATTTCGATTACCATTCCATCAGCAGCCGCCTCGTCAAGCTCGACATCCTCGGCCACGATGATCCGACGGTCATCAAGATGCTCGAAGACCTCACGCACCGCGACCCGAAGACGATTCCGTTCGATGACAAGGCGACGATGTCGCTGTTTTATTCGACAGTGGCACTCGGCGTGACGCCCGACGAACTCGGCGCGACGAGCGGCACGTTCGGCATCCCGGAGTTCCGCACGCCGTTCACGCGGCAGATGATTGATGACACGCACCCCGATGTCTTTTCCGACCTCGTGCGCATCTCCGGCTTTTCGCATGGCACGGATGTCTGGCTTGGCAACGCGCAAGACCTCATAAGGAGCGGCCAGTGCACGATCAAGAACGCGATTTCCGCGCGTGACGACATCATGATGTACCTCATCCATCAGGGCATCGACCCGCTCCTTTCGTTCAAGACGATGGAAAAAGTCCGAAAGGGCAAGGGCATCGTGCCGGAAGTCGTCGAAAAACTGCGCGAAGGCGGCATCCCCGAGTGGTTCATCGCGTCGTGCCAGAAGATTAAATATCTCTTCCCGCGCGCGCACGCGACGGCGTACGTCATGATGGCGTTCCGCATCGCGTTCTGCAAAGTGCATTATCCGCTCGCGTACTACGCGGCGTATTTCTCCATCCGCGCCGCGGAATTTGACGCGAACATTGTCGCACGCGGCAAGGATTATGTCGGCAAGTGCATCCGCGACCTCATGCTCGTGCAAAAGGAAAAAGGCAAGCTCGACCCGAAACAGAACGGCACGCTCATCGTCCTCCAGCTCGCCTGGGAAATGTATCTGCGCGGCTACAGCTGCGAGCACGTCGATCTCTACAAGAGCGACGCGGAAAAATTCATCATCCACGAGAAATCGCTCTTGCCGCCGATCGCCTCGCTTTCCGGCATGGGACAAAAGGCGGCAGAGAGCATCGCCCTCGCCCGCAAAGATGGCGTATTCACCTCCGTCGAAGACCTGCACAAGCGCACGAGCCTCTCGAAGACAAACATCGAACTCCTGCGCGATCACGGCTGCCTCGATGGCATGGACGAAAGCGACCAGATCGCGCTGTTCAGCTGATGGATGCAAAAGAAGCATGTTGACCGATATGGTTTGGGAAAGCAGGTGGCTTGGATGAAAAAAATTGTGCCGATTGGAACAGAATATTTTGCGAAACTTCGTGAAAACTATTATTTCGTGGACAAGACGACATTCCTCATCGAGTTTTTCCGTGCTCATTCAGATGTTACGCTCATCACGCGGCCACGCCGCTTTGGGAAGACGCTCCTGTTGTCCATGATACAGCAGTTCCTCGATATCGAAGACGCTGAAGAACATCAGAAATTTTTTGAAGGTCTCAAGGTCATGGACGATCCTGTCGCGATGGCAGAGCAGGGGACGCGTCCCGTTGTCTTTCTGACGATGAAGGGATGGACGGGCGATACGTGGGAGAGCATGCAGCGCAACATCGCGTGGTATCTCGCTGACCTTTACGGGAATTTCATGTTTCTGCAAAAAGACAAAATGTCACCGCAAGATGCAGAAGCATTCGACCAGATTTTGCGCGGCAAGGCAACGATGGAAGTGTTCAGCAAAGCATTTCCTTTGCTCTGCAAACTTTTGGAATGTCATTATGGGAAAAAGGTAGTGTTGCTCATTGACGAATACGACGCGCCGATCCAATGCACGTGGACGCACCGGTATTACAAAGACGCCATTGGCTTTTACCGCGATTTGTTTTCCAATGCATTAAAAACAAATCCTGCGCTCGATTTTGCCATCCTCACAGGCGTCCTGCGCATCGCAAAAGAAAGCATTTTCAGCGGGCTGAATAATCTTCACGTATCTTCGGTCATCACTGGCGGTTACTCGACGGCTTGTGGCTATACACGAGAAGAAGTCGCGAAAATGGCGCGAGATTTTGATCACGAAGACAAGTTGGAGGAAATAGCATCGTGGTATGATGGTTATCATTTTCATGGTGTAGAAATCTATAATCCGTGGTCGGTCAACAATTATTTCAGCGCTGGATGCAAGGCACGGAAATATTGGGTCAGGACGTCAGGAAACCAGATCCTTCAGACGATGCTGAAGCAACTCGATCCGAAACGGACGCGCCAGTTGAAAACGCTCATGGACGGGCATACGATTCGCACGCGCCTGGAAGACTCTTTCATCTATCAAGACATCGAACGACACCGCGCAAATCTTTACTCGGTCCTTTTGGCCACGGGGTATCTCAAATGTGTGGGCAATGTGGATGAGGATGATGAGGAAAAATATGACCTTTCGATTCCCAATAAGGAAATCTGGCGCGTCTTCCGCGATGAAATCTTGAACTACCTGTCATCTTCAGAGGATCAAACCATTCTTGAGGATTTGTTGGAAGCGATGCAAGACGGTGATACGGAATATTTTCAAGAATGTCTTCAGACCGTTCTTCGGGACATGGTCAGCTATCATGACGCCGCCCAACCGGAAAGCTTCTACCACGGCCTCATGCTCGGCCTCCCCGTCTGGCTCGAGAGCCGCTACCGCATCCGCTCGAACCGCGAAAGCGGCTACGGCCGCTTCGACCTCGCCTTCTTTCCGAAACGCCCGGCGCTCCCCGGTCTCGTGATGGAGTTCAAGGCCGTCGAAAAAGAAGAAGACCTCGCGCAAGGCGCAGAAGACGCTTGCCGGCAGATCGAGGGGAAAGCATACGCAGCGGACCTTGAAGCGGAAGGCGTCCAAGATATTTGGAAATATGGTATTGCGTTTTGCGGGAAGCAGGTGCTCGTGAAACGAGCGGATGATGGAGTATAAAAGGCAGTTGCAGCCTGTGAAGACGCTGTCAAACCCATCCAAAACAGCAAGATTCGCGCTCAGAATACGATCTGGGCGCTTTTTGCCGTGCAAAAATGTCGCTTGCCATGCGACCAAACCGCCGCCTGCATCTTTTATACTGAGGACATCAAAAAAAGGAGGCGGTTCTCATGAAGGAGAACGAAAAACTGACGGAGCTCGTGTTCATCCTCGATTGCAGCGGTTCGATGCACGGCTTGGAAAAAGACACGATTGGCGGATTCAATTCGCTCCTCGCCGAGCAGAAGGGGAAGCCCGGTCGGGCGATGCTCTCGACGGTGCTTTTCGCAAGCGATAGCGTGGTCATCCACAACCGCGTGCCGATTTCGGAGGTGAAACCGCTCAAAGCGAGCGAATATCAGACAGGTGGCAGCACGGCGCTCCTCGATGCCATCGGCGGTGCGATTCACCACATCGGCAACTGCCAGAAATATGCCGCCCCGGAAGACCGCCCGACGCGCACGTTGTTCGTCATCATCACGGATGGCGAGGAAAACGACAGCAAACGGTATTCTTTCGCCCACGTCAAGCACATGGTCGAGCGGCAGCAGAAGCGTTTCGATTGGGAGTTCTTGTTCCTCGGGGCGAACATGGATGCCATCGCGGTGGCCAGCCAATATGGCATCGACGCGGGCCATGCCGTATCGTATCGGAACGACGGGCGTGGCCAGCGGCTCAATTACGAAGTCGTGACGGAGGCCGTGACGAATGTACGCTGCTGCAGCGCACCGCTTTCGGCGGATTGGAAACGGAGGATTGAAGAAGACCAAGATCGCGAGGATGTCTGAGCGTCTGTGGTGATGGGCGGAGAAAACTTTCGTTTCCATGCATCATGCAGCAGGTTTTTCGAGGCGGTACGTTGAATTTCTGCCATGAGACATGAGCGGAAAGGATGCGATACGATGCCACTTGAAATCGTCCGGCAGGACATCACGAACATGGCGGTCGATGCGATCGTCAACACGGCGAACCCGCGCCCTGTCGTGGGCGGCGGCGTAGACAAGGCCATCCACCAGGCGGCGGGGCCGAAACTTCTCGCGGCAAGGAAAGCGATTGGTGCGATGACGGTCGGGCAGGCAGCCGATACCAAGGGGTATGGACTGCCCGCCCGCATCGTCATTCACACCGTCGGCCCTGTCTGGCAGGACGGACACCATCACGAAGCGGAACAACTCGCAACGTGCTATCGCCATGCGCTCGAGCTCGCATGGAAGCGGAAGGCGCATTCCGTCGCCTTTCCACTCATCGCGACCGGCACGTATGCGTTCCCGAAAGACCAGGCGCTTTCTATCGCGTTGCACGCGATCTCCACGTTCCTGCTCGAGCACGACATGATGGTGTATCTCGTGCTGCTTGACCACGCATCGTTTCATTTGAGCAAGCAGCTCTTTCAGGCAATCCAAGCCTATGTCGATGACAACTATGCAGAGCAGGCGCTCTCAGCGGAATATGACGTGCCGGCCTACGGAATGCAGACCGCACGTCACGTCCAGAGACGCCGCCAAGACGATGCCCGTGTGCTCTCTGCACCTCTTCCGATGGAAGCGCCGATCGCCTCTGCACCGAATGACGATCTCGCGCTCGAACTCGAGCAGGCGGAGCCGACATGGTCGGAAGACCTGCTGGCACGCATGGATGCGACGGGAGAAAAAGACGCTGCCATCTACAAGCGCGCGAACATCGACCGCAAGCTCTTCTCCAAAATCCGCTCGCGGAAAAATTACCAGCCGAGCAAACAGACCGCATTGGCCTTTGCCATCGCGCTGCATCTGACGCTCGAAGAGACGCGGGCCTTCATCAGCCGCGCCGGCTTCGCCCTTACAAACAGCAGCAAGCAGGACATCATCGTGGCATTCTGCCTCAACCATGGGATTTACGACATCAACGAAGTCAACATGGCGCTGTTCGATTTCGGACAGCCGCTTTTGGGAAAATGAAGGGGATTTTGAAATGTTTCAAGCAGATGTGAATCGCATCAAAGGCTTGCTGCTTGGGCATGCTGTCGGTGATGCGCTCGGCTTGCCGGTAGAATTTTCCAGTCGCGAGGAATTGAAGAAACATCCAGTGACGGAGATGCGCGGGCATGGGACATACGATATGCCGGCCGGCGCGTGGTCGGATGATACGAGCATGACGCTTTGCCTGCTCGATGCGATTACGCACGATTTTCGTGGCGATTATCGCGGGCTGATGGAGCGTTTCGTGCGATGGAAATACGAAGGTGCGTTTACACCGACCGGCGTTGCATTTGACATAGGACTCGGAACGCGCAAGGCAATCGCACGGTTCGAGCATGGCACAGACCCGCTCGAGTGCGGTGGCAATGATGAAATGGACAACGGCAACGGTGCTCTCATGCGGATCGCGCCACTCATCCCGTATGTGTTCGTGCAATTCGGAAGCCGTCTGCCGGATGGAGCGATGGAGCTCGTGCATGATGTTGCAGCGCTGACGCATCGCCACCCGCGCAGCCTGATTGCCTGCGGCATCTATGCGTGTATCGGCGTCCAGCTTTTGCGCGGGCGCTCACCACGGAAAGCCGTGTGGATCGGCTATCGTCATGCGCGAGAGTATTATCGGGCGGCGGGCGATGCTTTTCGGAAAGAGTGGAAAGCATACGATCGCTTGCGGGACAACGATGCATTCGCCGCTTTGCCTGAGCAGGACATTCGGAGCAGCGGCTACGTCGTGGACACGCTGGAAGCAGTCATCTGGTGCTTGCTGACAACTAGCAGCTACGAAAGCTGCGTGGAACGCGCCGTGAACTTGGGCGAGGACACCGATACTGTCGGGGCGATTGCTGGTGGGCTAGCAGGGCTGGCTTACGGCTACGACTCCATCCCGAAGCGCTGGCTGAAAGTTTTGTTGGAGCGCGAGGAGTTGTTGAAGCAAGTCCGGACGTTTGAGCAGCGTTTATCAACGATGCACGGATGCGACATCAAATGGCGGGCGATGGGGAAAGCGGAACTTGTTCAGGGGATGCTTTCATGCCTTGATGCAGCAGATACCGAGGTCTATGCGGTTGAATGGCAGGACAGGTATCGTGTGTCGAACTATTCGGATTGCTTTGGCCAAGCCGGTATATCTAGCGAAGTTTTGACGCATCGACTTGAAGAAAAATTGGTGAACCAGTATGATGAATTTCAGTGCAGGGTCGTGCTTACCATATTGCTCTGAGAAGACCATTGGATTATTGACGCTTTGAAAGAACGGTGGGCGAAAGGAGAACCGCAGCGTCTCCTGCGGCGGATGCTGGATCTCTGGAAGCATGGGGCGGCCTGCAAAACGAATACTTGATGGCGGAAGAAAGATGGGTTTGGTAGTGAGGCCGTTCTAATCTTGTTGTTCAAGGAACAAAAAGAAATCTGTTGACATGAGCGAATCAGAGGTTTATGATGAGATGTAATCATGTAAACCAATGATTCGCCCATGTCTTTTTGTATTTTTTATGCATGGGCACATTTGAAGAGAGGTCTTTTTCATGAAACGCACCCAAAAACTTGCCATCCTCGGACTTGGTCATGTCGGCTCGGCGGTCCTTGCGCAGGCCGTTGCTTTGCATATCGCGCCGGAAATCGTCTGCATCGACATCAAGGACGGCGTCGCGCATGGTGAGGCGCTTGATATGATGCATGCGCTTTCGACGGATCTTTATCCTGGGATGCACGTTTCTTCCGGTACGTGGGAAGACCTCGCGGATGCGGATGTCATCATCTGCGCGGCTGGGCCGAGCATCCTGCCGGGCGTGAGCCACGAGCGTCTGTCGCTCGCACGCGAGAATACGAAAGTCTTGCGCGAGATCATGAGCGAGGTCGTGAAGTACACGAAAGACGCGATCTTTATCATGATCACGAATCCACTCGATGTGACGACGTTCGTCTCGGCGACGGAGTTCGGCTATCCGAAAGGCCATCTCTTCGGCACGGGCACGACGCTGGAGACGATGCGCTTCAAGTACATCATCGGCAAGCATTATCATGTGAATCCTGCGAGCGTGCAGGGCTATATGCTCGGCGAGCACGGCAATAGCGCGTTCCCGGCATGGAGCGCTCTCTCCATCGGCGGCGTGCCATTCAAAGATCTCGACGAGTTCTACGAGCACGACGGCGCGCTCGACAAAGAGAAGATTGCGAACGAAGTCGTGCAGACGGCGTATGACGTGCTCGAGTCGAAAGGCTGGACGAACACGGGCATCGCCGTCGGCGCCTGCCGTCTCGCGCGTGCCGTGCTGAACGACGAGAAGCTTGTGACGCCAGTCTCCGTGCCATTCACGGGCGAGTACGGCCTCACGGACGTCGCGCTGTCGTTGCCGAGCGTCATCGGCAAGAACGGCGTCGAGCGCCGCATCCCGTTGCACCTCACGGACGAAGAGCTCGAGCTCCTCAAGAAGAGCGCGGCGAGCGTGCAGGAAGTCCTGCGCGGCAACGGCATCATCAAATAAGCAACATAAATGATTTCATCGGGCGGTTTTCTCGTTTGTCTGGGAAAAATCGCCCGATTTTTTGAAAAGAAAGGCTGGACAAGCGCACGGAGCCGTGTTATACTTCTTTTAGTTTCATCGCAAGCGATGAACTACAATTACAGCTTTTTCTTCGAAAGAGTGGGTGCCTGCCCACTCTTTCTATTATGTATGGACAAATTTTGAAACCCCATGGTTTGGAAAAAGGAGGTCAAACGTGGCAAAGCAGCAAGTGGAAGAGCAGGTGTTCTCCATCGTCGAGGAGATTTTGAAGGATCAGGACGTGATCGAGCTCGTCGATGTCGAATACGTCCGCGAACGCGATTGGTATCTGCGCGTCTTCATCGACAAGGCGGGCGGCATCGAGATCGATGACTGCCAGGCGCTCAGCGAGCGGCTGGAGAAAATCCTCGATGAAAAAAATCTCATTGCGGACAGCTACATCCTCGAGGTCTCGTCGCCAGGGCTCGACCGGCAGCTCAAGAAGCCGCGCGATTTCGTGCGCGAGCAGGGCAAGGCCGTCGACGTCACGCTCTATGCGCCGGAGGACGGCAAAAAGGAATTCACGGGAGTGCTCGAAGGTTTTGATGAGGTCGCGAAGACCGTCACGATCGACGGTACGGCGTGGCCGCTCGCAAAGCTTTCCGTCATCCGTTTGCATATTGATTTTTGATTTCATAGAACAGCATGCTGCATGGTGATCCCAGGCAGCAAGGAGGCATTGTTTTGGCAGCAAGAAGAAGCAAGTCCAAGAAGCAGGAGGAGCCGGGGTTCCTCGACGCGCTCAAAGCGCTCGCGAAAGAGAAGGGCGTCGATGAGGACTTCCTGTTCGACGCGATCGAGGCGGCGCTGATCTCTGCGTACAAGCGCAATTTCGGCTCGGCGCAGAATGTTCGCGTCGTGCTCGACCGCCACACGGGCGCGTATCATGTCTACGCCATCAAGACCGTCGTCGACGAAGTCTTTGATGACGTGCAGGAGATTTCGCTCGCGCAGGCGCGCACAATCAATCCCGAGTATGAGATCGATGATACGCTCGAGATCGAGGTCACGCCGGCGAATTTCGGCCGCATCGCAGCGCAGGCCGCGAAACAGGTCGTCGTGCAGCGTGTGCGCGAGGCCGAGCGCGGCATCATTTATGAAGAGTTCATGAGCCGCGAAGGCGACATCGTGAACGGCCTCGTCTCGCGCGTCGAGAACCGCAACGTCTTCATCGACGTCGGCAAGACGGAAGCCATCCTCATGCCGGCCGAGCAGATCGTCGGCGAGGCGTATGAGCATGGCGACCAGATCAAGGCGTACATTGTCGAGGTCAAGCGTACGAGCAAAGGCCCGCAGATCGTCGTCTCGCGTACGCACCCAGGCCTGTTGAAGCGCCTCTTCGAGCTTGAGGTGCCGGAGATCCAGGAAGGCATCGTCGAGATCAAATCCGTCGCCCGCGAGCCTGGCATGCGCTCGAAGATCGCGGTCTGGTCGAAGGACGAAGATGTCGATCCCGTCGGCTCGTGCGTCGGCCACAAGGGCATGCGCGTGCAGGCCATCGTCGATGAGCTCGGCAGCGAGAAAATCGACATCGTGAAGTGGAACGAGGACAGCGCGAAATTCATCGCGAACGCGCTCTCGCCGGCCAAGGTCGTGTCCGTCGCCGTCAACGAGGATGAGAAGGTCTCGCGCGTCGTCGTGCCGGACTACCAGCTGTCGCTTGCCATCGGCAAGGAAGGCCAGAACGCCCGCCTCGCCGCGAAGCTCACGGGCTGGAAGATCGACATCAAGAGCGAGACGCAGGCGAAAGACGACGTGCTGGACGAGAGCATGAACGAAGTCGCCGTCGAGAGCGACGCGTCCTTCACGGCGGATGCTGCCGCAGACGTCGAGGGCGAATGACATGGCGACGAAAGCAGGCAAAGTCCGGAAGATTCCCGAGCGCCTTTGCGTCGGCTGCCAAGAGCGCCATCCGAAAAAGGAATTGATCCGCATCGTGCGGAGCCCGGAAGGCACGTTCAGCGTGGACCTCACGGGCAAGAAATCTGGGCGTGGCGCCTACATCTGCCCGAAGACGGAATGCCTAGAAAAGGCGCGCAAAGGCCATCGCCTCGAGCGGTCGTTTGAATGCGCGATCGACGTGTCCGTCTACGATGCATTAGCGGACGAGCTGGAAAAAGAATTGAACGCGGAGCGGAAGGCATGAATGCGCAAACTCCGAGAGAAATAAGAGAAAAGAAGGTCACGAACCTCTTGAGCATGGCGGCGCGTGCCCGCCGCATCGCCTCGGGTGCTTTTGCCGTCGAGGAAGCGGTGAAAAATGGACAGGCGCGCTTCCTGCTCCTCGCGGAGGACGTCGAGCCTTCGACCAAAGAGAAATACGAACAACTATCGAATCAATACAACATCCCTGCCGCAGCGTTCCTGACGAAGGACACGCTCGGCGCCTGCCTCGGCAAAGGCGTCCGGGCGGCGGCTGCGCTGCTCGATGAAGGCTTTGCAAAGAAGCTTCAGGCACTCCTAGAAGAGCGGGGATGATTTCTACGGGGGTGGATCAATGTCAAAATACAGAGTTTTTGAGTTGGCAAAAGAATTTCAGTTGGATCCGAAAGTGGCGCTGAGCGTCCTGAAGCAGCACCATTTCCGCGCGGCCAACATCTTTTCGCCGGTCAGCGATCCGGAGACGGCGGCCATCAAGGAATATGTCGCGCGCAATGCCGACAAGGCGAAAGCAAAAGCCGCTGCCGCACCGAAGATCGATTACAGCGTCGCCGACGGCCGCGTGAATCCGCCGGCGCCAAAGAAAAAGAAAGCCGCCCCTCTCGAGAAGCCGGTCACGAATGCTGCGCCAAAAGCAGCGGCGAAAGCGGCAGCGCCCAAGCAGGAAGCCGCAAAGCCCGCCGCGCCCAAGCGCGAGCCCGTCAAGGCCGAAGTGAAGCCTGCGCCAAAGGCAGAGCCGAAGAAAGAGGAAAAGAAGGACGAAGTCCTGCGCGCCGAACTGCCGCATTACGGCCTGCGCATCGTCTCGCAGGCGCCGTCGCATACGGAGACGCCGAGCCGCCAGGAGCATCGTTCGAATGGTAGCCAAAACCATGAGGGCCGCCGTCGCAGCAACGGAGCTGTGAATGCGGCAAGCGTCGCGATGCCGAGCCAGAGCCAGAGCCGTGGCGAGAGCCGTCGCGGAAATGGCAACAACAACGGCCGCAACGAGCATCGCAAGAACGAGCGCGGCGAGGGACGCCGCACGGAGCGCCGCAGCGAAAACCGCCACAGCGCGAAGCAGGAACGCCGCAACGCCAAGGCGAACCGCCGCGGCGGCCGCGTGCAGCCCGCGCCGAAAGTCGAAATCGCGCGTCCAAAGCACATCAAGCTGCCGGAGTCCATCGCCGTCAAAGACCTCGCCTCGAAGATGAGCTACACAGCGGCGGAAGTCGTCAAGAAGCTTTTCATGATGGGCGTCATGGCGACGATCAACCAGGAAATCGATTTCGATACGGCAGCACTCGTCGCGTCGGAATTCGGCGTCTCGTGCGAGGAACTGCCTCCAGATGTTGATCCGACGGAGATCCCGGAGATCGAGGACGATCCGAAGAGCCTGAAGCTCCGCCCGCCGGTCGTCACGGTCATGGGCCATGTCGACCACGGCAAGACGTCGCTGCTTGACTGCATCCGCAATACGCATGTACAGACGCACGAGGCCGGCGGCATCACGCAGCATATCGGTGCCTATCAGGTCAACTGCAAAGGCAAGAAGATCGTTTTCCTCGACACGCCGGGCCATGAAGCGTTCACGGCCATGCGTGCGCGCGGCGCCCAGATCACGGATATCGCGATCCTCGTCGTCGCCGCGGACGATGGCGTCATGCCGCAGACGATTGAGGCCATCCATCATGCGAAGTCCGCAGAAGTGCCCATCATCGTCGCCATCAACAAGATCGACAAGCCGGGTGCGAACCAGGATCACGTGAAGCAGGAGCTCATGGAGCAGGGTCTTGTGCCGGAAGAATACGGTGGAGATACGATCATGGTGCCCGTCTCGGCGAAAAAGCAGATCGGCATCGACGACCTGCTCGAGAACGTCCTGCTCGTCGCGGAAGTCGAAGAACTCAAGGCGAACCCGAACCGCGACGCGCGCGGCGTCATCGTCGAGGCAAAGCTCGACAAGGGCCGCGGCCCAGTCGCGACCGTCCTCGTGCAGAACGGTACGCTGCGCATTGGCGATTCCATCGTCTGCGGCACGACGTACGGCAAAGTCCGCGCCATGATCAATGACCGCGGCGAGAACGTCAAGAAGGCCGGCCCGTCCGTGCCAGTCGAGATCCTCGGCCTCAATGACGTGCCGGAAGCCGGCGACGTGCTGGCCGTGCTCGATGAGAAGCAGACGCGCTCCATCGCAGAAGCACGCATCGAGCGCCAGAGAAACAACCTCGTCAAGGCGAAGAAAGTCTCGCTTGATGACCTCTTCAACCAGATTCAGGAAGGCGAGATCAAAGATCTCAACATCGTCATCAAGGCCGATGTCCAGGGCTCGGTCGAGGCACTCTCAAGCTCGCTCCTCAAGCTCAACAAGAACGACGAAGTCCGCGTCTCCATCGTCCATTCCGGTGTCGGCGCCGTCAACGAGTCCGATGTCATGCTCGCGTCGGCTTCGAATGCCATCATCATCGCCTTCAACGTCCTGGTCTCCACCGTCCAGGAGATGCGCGCCAAGCACCGCCTGGACAAGATCGCGGTCCTGATGCGCCCGACGGTCACCGTCCTCAGGGACGGCGCCGAGAAGACCGTCGACCGTTCCGAGATCGTCATCGGCGACATCGTCCACATGGGGCCCGGGGACCAGGCGCAGGTCGACGGGACCGTCGCAGAAGAGCGCATGATGGAGATGGACGAGTCCCTGCTCACCGGGGAGTCCAGCACCCGCAGGAAGCATGTCGGCGACGAGGTGCTCTCTGGTTCATACTGCGTCACCGGCGAATGCTGGTACGAGGTCACCAAGGTAGGCGCCGGGACCTTCTCGTCCAAGATGACCCGCGCGGCCAAGAAGTTCGAGAAGAAGAA
>OMWS01000082.1 GCA_900314825.1 uncultured Veillonellaceae bacterium
TTGTGATGCTCGCTTGCGCTCGCATCGACTAACATCTGGCTTTATCATGTGTTGCATGATAAATCTACATTGTTTAGTTTTCAAAGAACACCTTTGCTTTTTTCTCAGAGGTTTTCGATTAACCTCTCGTGAATCAGCTTCTATATGATACCTCGAAGCGTTTGCTTTGTCAAGAAGAAATTTGAAATTCTTTTTTTGAAGCTCTTGCTTCTTTGGCGTTGCCGGTAACGCTGTGCTTCCGCTGTCTGTTGCCGACTTGCAATATATTACACGCTTTCTTTTTCCCTGTCAACACCTTTTTGAAATATTTTTTGCGTCGTTTTCATGCTGCAAACATTCCTTTTCTCTATTGAAAAACTTCCGATTCTTTATTGACAATGACGAATTTAGTACCTATACTAAGAGTGAAGTGTGAAATCGGACTGGCCCGTCTGCGAGGCAGAGTTTATGCGCCTCTAGCGTATGTATTTCCCCTTGCAGTCGTTCGTTTTTCATGCCTGTAGGGATAATCAAAAGTTATTACTGCATTGGAGTGTTTTATCATGGCAAAACCCGTAAAGATCATGGAGACTGTCCTGCGCGACGGCCATCAGTCGCTCTGCGCGACGCGTATGCGCATTGAGGATATGCTCCCGCAGCTCGAAGCACTCGACAAGATCGGCTATCAGGCCCTTGAGGCTTGGGGCGGCGCAACGTTTGACACCTGCCTCCGCTTCCTCGATGAAGATCCGTGGGAGCGTCTCGATACACTGAAAGCACATCTGAAGACTCCGATCCAGATGCTGCTCCGTGGCCAGAACCTCCTGGGCTACAACCATTATTCGAATGATGTCGTTGAAAAATTCGTCGCGAAAGCTTCCGAGCATGGCGTCGGCGTCTTCCGTATCTTCGATGCGCTGAACGATGTCCGCAACCTCAAAGTTGCGATCTCTGCCGCTCTCAAAGCGCCGGAGCATCCGCACGTCCAGGGCTGCCTCGTCTATACGATCTCCCCGTTCCATACGAATGAGAAATTCGTTGAGCTCGCAAAAGAACTCAAGGAGATGGGCTGCCACAGCGTCTGCATCAAAGATATGTCCGGCCTCCTGAAGCCGTATGTCGCGGAAGACCTCGTCAAGAAGCTCAAAGCCGGCCTCGGTGAGGACTTCCCGGTTGAGCTCCATACGCATTGCACGTCCGGTTTCGGCCATGCAACGTATCTCAAGGCCGTCGAAGCAGGCGTCGATATCATCGACTGCGCGTTGTCGCCGTTCTCTTCTGACACATCCCAGCCTTGCACGGAGACGATGGTTGCTGCGCTCGAAGGCACGGAGCGTGACACGAAGCTCGATCGCCAGGCCATGACGCCGATCGCGAAGCACTTCCTCGCTGTCAAGAAACGCATCATCAACGAGTTCGGCCTCAAGGGCTACTTCGACATCAACCCGAACGTCCTCGACTTCCAGATTCCGGGCGGCATGCTTTCGAACCTTGCGAACCAGCTCAAAGAAGCCGGCATGGAAGACAAATATCAGGATCTCCTCGACGAGATGCCGCGCGTCCGCAAAGACCTCGGCTATCCTCCTCTCGTCACGCCGTCCTCCCAGATCGTCGGCACGATGGCGACGTTCAATGTCATGAGTGGCGAGCGCTACAAGATGGTCCCGAAAGAATTCAAGGATCTCGCGCGCGGCAAGTTCGGCCGCACGCCGGTGCCTGTTGATCACGACTTCCTCACGAAGACGCTTGGCATCAAAGAAGACGAGATCATCACGGATTGCTCCATCGAAGATGCAAAAGCGGAGACGTTCGATCAGTTCAAGAAAGAGCTGACGGACAAGGGCTTCCTGAATCCGACGGACGAAGACGTCCTCTCCTATGCCCTGTTCCCGCAGGTCGCAGAAGAGTTCTTCAAGAAACACTACCAGCAGGTCACGGCGTACAAACGCTGATAAGATTCTGTTGGACGCTCAAAAGGCGCTGCACGATTGTGCAGCGCCTTTTTTGTGTACCAGCGCCTCCCCCTCTGGGGGAGGTGTCGAGCGAATGCGAGGCGGAGAGGGTAATGGCATATCTATATTCACATCCCTATCGCTAGGAATACAGAACCGCAACTGCGCTACCCTCTCCGACCCCTTCGGGGCCACCTCCCCCAGAGGGGGAGGCGTTATTTGAATTAGCTTTCACTTCTCCTTTCTAAACTGATAACCAACCCAGAGAACAATCAGCCAGATCGGCAGGAACAGCACGGCGAGCTGCATGTCGGGCACTTGGGACATGAAGAAGATGACGCCGATGAGGAACGCGAGGGAGAGGTAATTCGTGAACGGATAGAGGATGGAGTGGAATTTCGTCGCCTTCCCTTCCTCTGCCATGTGCTCTTTGAATTTCAGATGCGTGATCGTGATGACGAACCAGCTGATGCAGGCCGCGCATGTCGCAATCATCATGAGATAGAGGAAGATCTTGCCTTCGAGGAAATAATTCAAGATGACGACGATCAGCGTGATGCCAGACGAAACGAGGATGCCGCGCACGGGGACGCCGTGGCTGGAGAGCTTCAAGAAGAACGACGGCGCTTCGCCGGACTTCGCGAGGCCGTAGAGCATACGGCTGTTGCTGTAGATCGCGGAATTGTAGACGGAGACGGCCGCCGTCAGCACGACGAAGTTCAAGATGTGCGCCGCGGCTGGGATGCCGACGTTCTGGAAAATCTGCACGAATGGGCTCGCCTCCGCGCCGACCTGATCCCATGGCCAGAGCGCCATGAGCACGGCCATCGTGCCGACGTAGAAGATCAAGATGCGCCAGATGACTTGGTTGATGGCCCGCGGAATTGTCACGTCTGGATTCTCCGCCTCGCCAGCCGTGATGCCGATGAGCTCGATGCCGCCAAACGAGAACATGACGACGGCCGTCGCAAGGCAGAGTCCCCAGACGCCGTGCGGCAGGAAACCGCCATTCGTCCAGAGGTTGCTGAAGTTCTCTGGGAACGGCTGCGGCGACGAAAGGAGCAGGCCGAGCCCGAGGAGGATCATGCTGACGATGGCCGCGATCTTGATCAGCGCCATCCAGAACTCCGCCTCGCCGTAGGCTTTGACGTTCACGAGGTTCAGCGCCGTGATGGCGACGAGGCAGACGAGCGCCGACAGCCATTGCGGCAAGTCTGGGAACCAGAAGTTCATATAAATGCCGACGGCCGTGAGCTCCGCCATGGAGACGAGGACGTAGTTGAACCAATAATTCCAACCCGAGAGAAAGCCTGGGAAGCGTCCCCAGTATTTCGTAGCGTAGTAGCTGAACGAGCCCGAGACCGGCTCGTCGACCGCCATCTCGCCGAGCATGCGCATGATGAAGAAAATGATGATGCCGCCCAGGAGATACGCGAGCATAACGGATGGTCCTGCGAGCGCGATCGTCGACGCCGAGCCGTAGAACAGCCCCGTGCCGATGGCGCCGCCGAGCGCGATCATCTGCAAGTGCCGGTTCTTCAGCCCACGCGTCATTTTTGTGTTGTCCAATCGAACAACCCCCTTGCTATCAAAAAATAAAATACTCTGTCATTATAGCAGAAAACTGGGTCAAATGACAGAGTTACAAGTGGGTATACAAAAAGGATCCGTACAAGACACGCGCAAAGATCTTGGCAAGTGGAACTTTAAACCCGCCACACAAGTCGACGGTGATTACCTGTTCCGTATCTTCTGGATGGAGTCGAAAATGTTCCTCTCTTCCTGCGTTTTCCGCTAATTCTTCGGGTGAAAAGTATTGGTAAACATGATTCATGACCAATCGCCCGTCTTTTTGGCGATAGACATCGATGCTCCTGCCCAAGATGTCAACAATCCAATATTCCTGAACGCCAGCTTTCCCATACGCATCGAATTTATCACCACGATCACGAGAGGCTGTACTAGGTGATAGGACTTCAACAACGAGAGATGGTGCGCCCACGACTCGATCATATTTGCTCTGCGAGGGATCGCAAACGATCATCCCATCCGGAACAAAATGATTTTTTTCATCAAGATAAAGGTCGACGCCGTCAGGAAAAGCTTCACAGCGCTTGCCCTCCAGTGCATTGGAAAAAATACGATAAATTGCCCCGGAGACACGTGTATGATCCAGTCCGGGGCGCGGCGACATCATCACAATTTTCCCGTTGATCAGTTCCATCGGGATTTCATTATCATCCCATACGGCTGCTTCTCCCATGCGATACCCCCCTAACGTTGAAATCTATCTCCATTATACCAGAATTTCCTCCCCCGCGCACCAAAAAAGGCTCCCGCCATGAAGCGGGAGCCTTTGATATCTCGGTTGACCGAGGAAGTAATCGCTGTGCGATTAGAAGAAGAGCTCGACACGACCGAAGAGACGGTTGAAGTCGTAGTGGCCATCGCCGATGGACTTGCCATCCGCGTACTTGACGAGGAGGCCGACGTTCTTGAAGACCGCGTACTGAGCGCCGATCTCCCAGCCCTTCGTGCCCTGGAGGACACCATCGTACGTGCCGCAGAGGGAAGCGTTCTGACCCATGGAACGATACGCAGCGTATGCACCCCACGAACCCTTGTTCGCCGGGACATAGTTGCCGTAGTCATACTGGACCTGCCAAGCATCGTCGTCATAGTCTGCCGTCGTGTTGTTCGCATAGGAGCCCCACAGAGCGTTCTTGCCATCGAAACGATAGCCGAGGTTTGCCGTCCAGATGTTGGCATTATCCTCATCTGCACCCTTCGCATACGATGCAGTCTTGAACGCATCGCTGTTCAGATGATAGTAGCCGAGGCCGCCATAGAGTTTGCTGGCGCCAGCATACTGCAGGTTGATGCCCTGGAAGTTCGCCGTATCCGTGTCACCGATGGATTTATGCTCAGCAATCGTGCCGGACGGAGCATAGGCAGCACCAAAGTAATCATCCGTCGTGTACTGGTCAGCGCTGATGCGGCCAGCGAGGAGCGTAGCTTTCAGGTCCTTGCCAAACTCGAGGTTCGCGCCGGAGAACGTCTCATCGAAGACGAGGCCGTGCTCGTTCGTGTAGAGTGCCTGCTTGCCAAGCTTCACCGTGAAGTTCTTGTAGTTGCCCTGTGCCCAAGCGCGCTTCAGCTTGACCTCCGTCGTGCTATCTTCGGACATCTCACCGGTAGCATCGAGACGTGCATGGACATCCCAATGATCGTTGACTTCCGCCGTCGGCTCGAGACGGAAGACATAGTCATCGTTGTTCACGCGGCGGCGATCGCTGTTGACGTTGTTGTCAACGCGCGTGCTCTTGTACGTGTACTCGACTTTGCCCGTCCATTTCACCATGTCGGCATGCTTCTCGAGGTTCGAGACGCGGACGCCGAGGTTGTTCAGCTCATCAGCGAACTCTGCAGCGAGCTTGTCGATCATCGCTTTGTCAGCAGCGGAGACATCCGTCTTTGCCATGGCTTTTGCGACCATCTGCGCCATCTCGTAACGCGTGATGCTCTTGTCGCCCTGGAACGTCGTGTCGCCATAGCCTTCGATGACACCGTCCGCAGCGAGCTGCGTGACAGCATCATAAGCCCAATGGTCAGCAGGAACGTCGCTGAACGGATTCGCAGCAGCGAACGTCGTGGAAGCAGCACCGACAACGAGTGCCGTCGTCAGAGCGGAAACGAGAGTCTTCTTCATGATAAGAAACTCCTCCTTTGAAATAGATAGAAACATTTGATCGTCTGTCTACGGAAGAAGTTTCTTGGAAGTTTCCTTGTTTCCTTCGCCGTACTTCATTCCGCCCCCAGACTTTTTTCAGTATATCGGAATCTGAAAAAAATCTCAAAAAATAAAAATCTCCAAAAAACAGCGTAAGCGTGCGAGAAATGAAAATATCTCTCACACGCTCATTAGTTCGAATGCTTACTACATTTTACGCCATGCACCACAAAAAGCCCCGCCAAGCGGAGCTTTTTGTGAAACGAGCCGAAGCCCGAAGATGTTGCTTTGATCTTCTCGATTAGAAGAAGAACTCGACACGACCGAAGAGTTTCTTCATCTTAAAATCGTTGTCGATGAGGGCCTTGTTGTCGCCATAACGAAGCGTCGTGACGATGTTCTTGAACGGCGTGTAGTTTGCGCCGACTTCCCAGCCTTTGTAGCCACCCGTGATGGCATCATACGTTGCATCGAGCGCGACGCAGTTACCGAGGTAACGATAGCCGAGCCAAGCGCCCCAAGTACCCTTGTTGGCTGCTTCAGCACCCTTGTAGTTGAGCTCGAAGACATATGCCTTGTCCTGAGCATCCTCACGATAGACGCGATCTGCGTTGCCTTTTGCATATTCAGCATTGAAAGCAACGTTCTTATCGAACGCATAGTTTGCACCGACCGACCAGATGTTGACATCATCCGAATCGCTGTTCACATAGATGCCGCCATCAACGTTCCAATCGAAATGCTGGAAGCCAGCCTTCGTGGAGAGTTTACCGAAGTCGTAAGCGAGGCCGAGGCCCTGGTAGCTGGACGTCTTGCCCATGCGTGGCAAATCCAGCGTGTCCGAGGAGACACGGCCAGCTTCTGCCGTAGCCTTCAGAGCGTTGCCGAACGTCACACCAAAGCCAGAGAACGGATCATCGAAGACAATCGTGTTGTTGACTTCCGAAGCGAACTTGCCGAGCTTCACCGTGAAGTTCTTGTAGTTGCCCTGCGCCCAAGCGCGCTTCAGCTCCACATTGCTGTTATGGCCTTCATCCGTATCCATGTCCGTTGCGGCATCAAGACGTGCATGGACATCCCAATGATCGTTGACTTCAGCCGTCGGTTCGAGGCGGAACAGGAGATGATCGTCGTTTGCACGAGAATACTCTTTGCCATCATACTTATGGCGCACGCTCGTGTACGTGTACTCGACCTTGCCGTTCCATTTGACCATGTCGGCATGCTTCTCGAGGTTCGAGACGCGGACGCCGAGGTTGTTGAGCTCATCAGCGAACTCGGCAGCGAGCTTGTCGATCATGGCCTTGTCCGCAGCGGAGACATCCGTCTTTGCCATGGCTTTCGCGACCATCTGCGCCATCTCGTAGCGCGTGATGCTCTTATCGCCCTGGAACGTCGTGTCGCCATAGCCTTCGATGACACCGTCCGCAGCGAGCTGCGTGACAGCATCATAAGCCCAATGGTCAGCCGGGACATCGGAGAACGGGTTCGCCGCAGCGAACGTCGTGGAAGCAGCGCCGACAACAAGTGCCGTCGTCAGAGCGGAAACGAGAGTCTTCTTCATGATAAGAAACTCCTCCTTTAAATAGATAGAACTGTGGCTGTCTGTCTACGGAAAAAGTTCCTCGGAAGTTTCCATGTTTCCTTCGCCGTACTTTATTCCGTCTCCAGACAGGTTTCAGTATACCTGATTTCTTAATATCGCACAAAAATCAACAGCCTGCAAAAATTAAATCCTACGCGGAAAATCGCCCGATATCTTTCAAATTCTCTTACTTTCACAGATTTCAACTATTTCTTACAAATTTTCAGCGAATGAAAAACCACGGCGTTATCAAAAGGACGCAGAATGTATTGTACAGTATTCTTTTATTTTTAGCGAATAAAAATCAGTCGCGTTTTCTAACCGTCGAAATTATCGGCATCGCGCGCCCCGCTTTTTTCTCCATTTCCCTTGCACCACACCGTCAACCTGTGGTTTAATGGGAGAAAACGTAATTTCCGCAAGAAAGGCGTGATATAGATGAAAGATTTTTCCATCGAAGTCCATGGTGCGCATCGCTATGACGCGACGGGGGCGATCAGCGAACCGATCTACCTCTCGGCGACGTACCGCCACCCGGGCTTCCAGCAAAGCACCGGCTACGACTACGGGCGCGTCGCGAATCCGACGCGTGGCGAGCTCGAGAGCACGATGACGATGCTCGAATGCGGCGCACGCACGTGGGCGCTCGCGTCCGGCATGGCGGCCATCAACATCGTCTTTATGCTGCTGTCGGCTGGCGACCATGTGATTTTTTCCAATGACCTCTACGGCGGCACCGTGCGCCTTGCAAACGAGGTCTATGCGCGCTATGGCGTCGAGGCGACGTACGTCGATACCTCCGACCTCGCGGCCGTCCAAGCGGCGCTGCGGCCATCGACGAAACTCATCTACATCGAGACGCCGTCGAATCCCATGATGATCATCAGCGACATCCGCGCGCTCGCCGATCTCGCGCACGACGCAGGTGCGCTGCTCGCCGTCGACAACACATTCCTCTCGCCGCACTTCCAAAAGCCGATCACGCTCGGCGCTGACCTCGTGCTGCACAGTGGCACGAAATATCTGTGCGGCCACAATGACGTCATCGCCGGCTTCCTGACCATCGCCGAAAGCCACGACGACCTCGCGGAGCGCATCCAGCGCCTCATCGTCTCGTCAGGGCCGAACCTCAGCACGATGGACGCGTGGCTCATGCTGCGCAGCCTCAAGACGCTCGGCGTGCGCGTCGAGCGGCAGGCGGCGACGGCAAAACAGATTGCGGAGCGGCTTCGGACGCAAAAGCATGTGACGCACGTCTATTATCCGGGGCTTCCCGATCATCCCGGCTACGAGCTCCAATGCCGGCAGGCGACAGGCTTCGGCGGCATGGTGTCGTTCAAAGTGGACAGCGCCGCGCGCGCACAGGCCATCCTCGGACGGTTGAAGATGATTGCGTTCGCCGAAAGCCTCGGCGGCGTCGAAAGCCTGCTCACGTATCCGAAAGTCCAGACACATGCCGAGATGCCGGAGGATCTGATGAAAGCGACGGGACTCGATGATAAATTGTTGCGGTTGTCTGTGGGACTTGAGGACGCGGAAGATTTGATGGAAGACCTGGGACAAGCAATCAATAATTAAAAGTTGAGAATACAAAGAGATTTTGAACTGTTGCGAGCGTAACAATTACAGCAGCCTTCCCCTCAGGGGAAGGGGGACCGCGAAGCGGTGGATAAGCAGACACACGGCGCTTTAGCGCCGATGTGGTCGCTTATGCCTTGGCTAAGGGTCCCCTGTACGTTTGGTGAATCCACAGGGCGTAGCTCCTCGCGGGTGCGCGCACGAAAAGCTACGAGTGCCTGCGCGCACCGGCGACATCAAAGGATGTACGAACGCATCCTGCCTACAAGCGACCCTCTCCTGGCGCTGCGCTTCGCTCCGCGCCTGTCCTCTCCCTGGGGGAGAGGCTGCTAGATGCGATACGCTCGTCAATGGAACAAACGATTCTGTATTCCAAACTTTTGAGAAAGGACGACATGAATGTCATATAATTTCGATGAAGTCATCAACCGCAAAGGCACGAGTTGCTTGAAATATGATTTTGCCGTGGAGCGCGGGTATCCGAAAGACGTGCTGCCGTTCTGGGTCGCGGACATGGATTTCCGCACGGCATCGTGCGTGATCGAGGAACTGCAAAAGCGCGTCACGCATGGGATTTTCGGGTATACGGATCCCGGCGCGGATTATCGCGCTGCCGTCTGGAACTGGATGCGCGAGCAGCATGGCTGGACGCCTGCTGAAGGGTCGCTCACGATCACGCCCGGCGTCGTCTTCGCGCTCGGCATGGCCGTGCAGTCGTTCACCGCGCCCGGCGATGCCGTGCTGATCCAGCAGCCCGTGTATTATCCCTTCTCGAGCATCATCCTCGGCAACGACCGCCAGCTCGTCAACTCACCGCTCGTGCTGAAAGACGGTCATTACGAAATTGATTTCGTGGACTTCGAGCAGAAAATCACGCAGCACCGCGTGAAGCTCTTCCTCCTGTGCAATCCGCACAATCCGGCCGGCCGTGTCTACACGCGCGCCGAGCTCCAGAAGATGGCGCTCATCTGCTACCAGCACGGCGTGACGATCGTCAGCGATGAAATCCACAGCGACTTCGTGCGCGACGGCCACACGCATACCGTCCTCGCCTCGGTCTCCGAGGAAATCGCGCAGCACGTCATCACGTGCACGGCGCCGTCGAAGACGTTCAACCTCGCGGGGCTGCAAATCTCGAACATCTTCATCGAGAACGAGCAGCTGCGCAAGAAGTTCCGCGCAACCATCGATCACGCGGGCTACAGCCAGCCGAACGCGCTCGGCCTCTTCGCAGCGCAGGCGGCGTATGAAAAGGGATTGCCGTGGCTGAACGAATTGAAGGCGTATCTCGAAGCAAATTATCAGCGCACGAAAGCGTTCCTCGCGAAGGAACTGCCGAAAGTAACGCTGATCGAGCCCGAGGGCACGTACCTCCTCTGGCTCGACTTCCGCGCCTACGGATTATCTGCCAAAGAACTCGATGATATCATCGTCCACGAGGCCGGCCTCTGGCTCGACAGCGGCCATATCTTTGGCAAGGACGGCGAAGGATTCGAACGGCTCAACATCGCTTGCCCGTGGAGCACGTTGGAAACGGGCCTGCAAAAACTCGCGGCGGCGTTCCGCAATCGCTGAACAACAGAAAACCTGTTGCAGTTCATCGGTTGTTCGTTCTGTTGCAACCCATCACGAGTTCAGCAGCCTCTCCCTCTGGGAGCAATGTCATTAAGTTAAGAGACAGCCCTCCTCCTTGGAGGAGGGACAGGGCCGGCAGGCCCAGGGAGGAGCGGCCTGTAGT
>OMWS01000008.1 GCA_900314825.1 uncultured Veillonellaceae bacterium
AAGCATACTTCCCAGCCATGTTGCTGGATGCAGCGAAAGCAGCCGCCTGATTCACTATAAAATCATCGGATTTTTGTCTTGACAAGCGTGCCATTATAGGGCATCATTCGTGGAAACAGAAAAACATATGCCGGGCATGCAAGGACTCGCAAGGGCGCGCAGCGTCAAGACGGAAATATTGATGTTCGTGCTGCCGATCGTCATCGTCGGCCTCGTCATCATGTCGGGCGTCATCTTCAAGTACGTCGCGACGAGCTTTGACGAGGAGATCACGCGCAGCCAGTCGGAAACCGTGTCGGAAACGACGGACGTCATTTCCGAATGGCTCGACGCGCGCATGCTCGAGACGCGCATCGAGGCGAATAACGTCACGGCGCGATCGATGTCGGCCGAGGCCATGAACCTCGAGACGCGCTATCGCTACGAGGAAATGAAAGAAGATTATCCGGGCGTCTACGACAGCGTGAGCTGGGGTCCGTTCGATGGGTCGGGCGACCTCCACGGCTATGCAGCCTCTGGCGCGAAGGAAATGCACAACCAGGACAAAGCCTGGTACAAAGAGACGATGACGGGCGCGCACGATACGTGGATGAGCTCGCCCGTCGTCTCGCAGGCCACGGGCAAGATCATCTTCAACAGCATCTCGCTCGTCAAAGATGATGCGGGCAAGAATGTCGGCATGATCCTCGCCGCCATCAACGTCGATGCGCTGCAGGAAGAAGTGCAGCAGCTCAAGATCGGCGAGAACAGCTACAGCCTCATGATTGCAAAAGACGGCACATACATCGTGAATCCGGACGAATCGAAGATCATGAAGCAGAAGATCGGGGACGAAGAGAACAAGGGTCTCCGCGAACTTGGCGAAAAGATGACGTCGGGCGAGACGGGCGTCTACAAGTTCGAAAATGAAGAAGGCAAGGACATGATCGCCTTCTACAGCACGGTCGATGCCTCGGGCTGGGGCGTCGCGGTCGTCGATTATCAGGACGAGGTCTTCGCACCAGTCGGCAACACGCTGAAGATCATGATCGGCATCTCGATCCTCATCCTCATCCTCATCACAGTTGGCGTCATCCTGACGGTCAACCGCATCATGCGCCCGCTCGCGGCCATGATGGACGAGATGCATCTCATGGCAGGCGGCGACTTCCGCAACCGTCCGAACCGCGTGACATCGGACAACGAGCTCGGCCAGCTCGCGGCGGCGATGCGCGACATGCGCGGCAGCATGGCCGATACGATCACGAAAGTCAGCGAGAGCAGCGAGACGCTCGCGGCGTCGTCTGAGGAGCTCAACGCCTCGACGGATCAGTCGGCGCAGGCGTCGAACCAGGTCGCGAACAGCATCGTCCGTGTGGCCGAGGGCACAAACGAGCAGCTGCGCGCCGTCGATGCGACGAAGCAGGCCGTCCATGAGCTCAGCACGATGGTGAAATCGGCTTCGGAAGACGCAAGCGCGGCAGCGAACCATGGCCGCGAGGCCGCCGACATCGCGCGCGGCAGCGGCAAGACGCTCGATGAAGCGCTCGCGCAGATCCGCCACATCGAGACGACGACGACGCAGTCGGCGCAGACCGTCACGTCGCTCGGCGAGCGCTCGAAGAAAATCGGCGAGATTGTCGGCACGATTAGCGGCATTGCCGAGCAGACGAACCTCCTCGCGCTGAACGCAGCCATCGAGGCAGCGCGTGCGGGCGAGCACGGTCGCGGCTTCGCCGTCGTCGCCGACGAAGTCCGCAAGCTCGCGGAGTCGAGCCAGCAGGCCGCACAGGAAATCTCCGACCTCATCACGGTCACGACGAAGGAGACGCAGGATGCCGTTGACGGTATGCAGCAGGGCAGCGAGGAAGTCAAGGTCGGCGCGCAGAAGATCCTCGCCATGGACGAATCGTTCCGCAAGATTATCGAGATCGTCGAAGAGGTCTCGAACCAGGTGCAGGGCATCAGCGAAGTCATCGCGAGCATGGATGCCGGCACGCAGGCCATCGTCCATCACGTCGACACGATCAGCCAGGAAAGCAGCAAGGCCGCCGAAGAAGCCGAGTCCGTCTCGGCCGCGACGGAAGAGCAGACAGCCTCCGTCCAAGAAATCGCAAACGCCAGCCACAGCCTCGCGGAGATGGCAAGCGAGCTCCAGGCGAACGTCCAGAAGTTCAAGCTGTAAACCGGGCGCATTGTTCGCACGTTCGTTCAGTTGAACAAAAAACAAAACAAAAGACATCGTTTGGGAGAACAGATAATACTTCTCAGGCACATGCTTCGAATCTTTGGAGCATGTGCTTTTTTTATGCGCGTTTGTCTTTACGGGGGGGGACATTTGTGATAACATGAAAAACAGTTATCAACAGGCGGGGGATTACGATGGAGAAAATTGCAATCATATATGTTGATGTGCCGGGAATGAAGGAACGCATAGGTGCGCTGTCTGTTCCGCAGGGGACAGAGTTGCAGCTGACTGCTGTGCCATCGGAGGAACGCGAGATTGCCTCCGCGTTCCAAGAAGCCATGGAGCAATCTGATGCTCGCTACAAAATCTACGTGAGCAGTGACATCGAGTTCCTTCGGCCGAAGATCCTTGCGAAAGTTCTTGCGGCATTCCGTGCGCATCCGGAAGTCGGCTTGCTGGGGCTTTCCGGGACGAAACGGGTCTTGACGACGGGCATCACGTACACGTCACCGCAGCGGGTGGGCGCTGTCCTCGATCCAGCGCGTCACGCATTGGCAGGCAGGACGGCGGCAGCGCCCTGCGAAAACGTGCAGGCGCTCGACGGATATTTCCTCGCGACGCAGAAAGATGTCCCATGGCGCAAAGATGTTTTGCAAGGCGTGGTTCTCTTAGGTGCGTCTGCCAGCTGCGAACATCGCCGGGCAGGATATAAGGTCGCTGTCCTGTCGCAGAAAGCTCCGGCTTGCCGCATGCGTTCCAACACGTTTGCTATGAACGATGACATGCGAACATCATTTCTGGATGAATACTCGAAGGACCTCTATCCGCTCGTTTCTATCGTCATCCCGACGTATCAGCGCCCGGACTACTTCCGTCAGGCGCTCGAGAGCGCGCAGAAGCAGACGTATCGCAACCTCGACATCTTCGTCACGGACAACAGCCACAATGATGAGACGGAAGAGGTCTACAAGAAATATTTTGCCGATGACCCGCGTATCCGATACGAGCATCATCCAGAATATAATGCGACCGGGAACTGGAATCGAGCGCTGGAATACGACAATCCGGAGGCCGAGTACGTCAACTGGCTCATGGACGATGACCTATTCGCCCCAAAGAAAATCGCGACGATGATGGATTTCTATTTCACGTATCCTGACGTGAAGCTCGTGACGTCGTATCGAACGCTGATTGATGAAAAGGGAAACACGTTGCCCGACAAGAGTTGGTCGAAGCCCATCTGTGAAAAAACTTCGCGTCTTTCGGGGAATGATGTTGGGAGACTTTTGCTGCAGCACATCATCAACTACCTTGGAGAGCCGACAACCGCACTTCTCTGTAAAAAGTATATGCTTGATGGCGGCCGACTTGGATGGACGGGAAGAGAAGGGAAATACCTTATCACAGATTTTACGACTTGGTTCTGCTTGATGTCGCAGGGGGATATCATCTATATCACAGAACCATTGAGTTCGTTCCGTCAGCATGCAAATCAACAGCATCAAGACCTGGATACGCATTTCGGCGGATTGATCTGCTGGGCGATGATGATGCGTGAAGCCATCGAGAAGAATGTTTTCTTGCAGAAGGATATCGACAAACGAAGAGCCATCATCCAGTGGCTGAAATATGCTAGCGAGAATCTGGTCGCGATGAAAGAATATCCAATAGATGTTTGGGAGAGAACGTACGTGCAAGATTTCCTCAAAACCTATGCCGGCATGGCGGCATCGCTGTCCAACTGTTACCATATCGCATATGATATCGACACAACACGGCCGGATGGAAAAGTGTGAAGAGACAGATACCATGACATCGAAAGTTCTTGTTATTCTCGGAGGAGACCTTGATGCAGAGCTTATTCCGAAATATCGACAAGCTGCGGAACAGGGAACAATGAAAATCGTTGGCTTTGCTAGGTTGACGAAGCAGGGCATTGCACTCGAACCTCCGGCAGATGGCGGTGTCCAGTTGCAATACATTTTGATTTCCGTAAGCAAGATGTATCCGTATCTCGAATACATTGCAAAGGCCGTACCGAACCTGCCAACAGAAAACATCATCGACGGGCGGATTTTCCGTATGCCGGGGCTCGACGTGCCGCGCCTCTTTGCAGAGCATCGTGGCTATGCGTCGCTGCATGAACTCGTCGGCGATGATCGCACAGAAGAGTTCTGGGATGTGACGCGGGCGAATATCCAACGGACGTGGCATCGCGACAGCCGGACGGTCGAACTCGGGCCGAAGACGTATTTCGCGGGAAAGATCGAGTGGGGCTATCGCGTGAGCTCTCCGCAGAAGGTTTCGTTTGGCAGCTACACATCTTGCGCATGGGACATCACATTGGAGCTCGGCCTGAACAATCAGCATGATTATCATCGCGTGTCGGTCTACGATCCAGGCTGTCTCGATTGGTCTCCGTGGCAGGAAGTTGGTTATACTGATACCGGGGGGGGTATACGGATTGGCTCCGATGTCTGGATCGGTCGCGGCTGCCGGCTGAAATCCGCAGGCGACTCCGGTATCCTGACCATCGGCGACGGCGCCGTCATTGCTTCAGACAGCGTCGTCGTCAAGGACGTCCCGCCGTTCGCCATTGTCGGCGGCAATCCGGCGAAAGTCATCAAGTATCGCTTCGATCCGGATGTCATCGAAGGATTGTTGAAGGTTCGGTGGTGGGATTGGGATATGAAGCGGATTCATGACAACATGAAATGGTTTAAAATGCCAAGAAAATTTTTACAAAACCAGAGGAATCTGTGACAGCAAGATTCCGAGAGAAGGAAGAAAAAGTGATTTGCGGATGAACAGTTTTCTGACGGAAGAAGAGTTATCCACTCAAGGGCTCTTATCTGTCGGCGAGGACGTTAAACTCAGTCGCAAGGCAAGTCTCTATGCTCCAGAAAAAATTGTGATTGGAGACCATGTCCGAATTGATGATTTTTGTATTTTGAGTGGAAACATTCAAATTGGCGACTATGTGCATATTGCGGCATATACAGCAATTTACGGCGGAGGAGCAGGTGTTTTCATCGAGGATTTTGCAAATATCTCTTCTCGCGTGAGCATCTATAGTGTGAATGATGATTATACAGGAGCATCGATGACGAACCCGATGATTCCTGAAAATTTTCGGCACGTGGAGTCATCACCCGTGCATATCGGACGTCATGTTATCATTGGATCGACAAGTGTTATCTTGCCTGGTGTGACCCTTTGTGAAGGAAGCGCTTTTGGTAGTTTTTCTCTCATCAATCACGATGCTGAATCATGGAGTCTCAATGTGGGAATCCCCTTTCGGAAGATTAGGGAACGGAGCAGAGATATTCTTGTAATGGAACGACGTTTTTTAGAAATGGAACAGAAGCACTGAAAACATGAAGAATGTGTAACAACAATAGGAAAATGATGATAGATGCAGAAAATTTTGAGTAGTTAATGCCATGCATGGAGATTTCAATGACAGATAAAATTTTGGTGACCCGTTCGTCGATGCCTCTCCTCGAGGAGTACATTGACGAGATCAAGGACATCTGGCAGTCGCATTGGCTGACGAATATGGGCACAAAGCATCAGGCGTTGCAGGCGGAGCTTCGGCGCTTTTTTGGCGTGCCGAATATTGATTTGTTCACGAACGGCCACATGGCGCTCGAGCTTTCGTTGCAGGCGATGAACTTGCAGGGCGAGGTGATCACGACGCCGTTCACGTTCGCTTCGACGACGCATGCCATCGTGCGCAACGGGCTGACGCCGGTGTTCTGCGATGTGGATCCCGTGGATTTCACGATGGACGTGACAAAGCTCGAGAGCTTCATCACGGATCGGACGTGCGCCATCGTGCCGGTGCATGTGTATGGCAACATCTGCCACGTGGAGGAAATCGAGCGCATCGCGCACAAGTATGAGCTCAAGGTGCTCTACGATGCGGCGCATACGTTCGGCGAGACGTACAAGGGGCGGAGCACGGCGGCGTTCGGTGACGTGAGCTGCTTCAGCTTCCATGCGACGAAAGTGTTCCACACGATCGAGGGCGGCGCGGCGTGCTTCCGTGATGAAGAGTTCGGGAAGAAGCTCTACCAGCTGAAGAATTTCGGCATCAAGAATGAGGAATGCGTGGATGGCGTCGGCGCGAATGCGAAGATGAATGAATTTTGCGCGGCGATGGGGCTGTGCAATTTGCGTCATGTGGAGGAAGAGATTGCGAAGCGCGGCCGCGTCGTCGCACGGTATCGCGAGCGTCTGGCGGGCGTGCCGGGCGTGCAGCTGAATCCCGTGCAAGCGGATGTGAAGCCGAACTATGCGTATTTTCCTGTCGTGTTCGAGGAAGATGTCTTTGGCGCGACGCGGGAAGAGGTGGCAGACGCGCTCGCTGCGCAGGGCATCGGCGCACGGAAATATTTTTACCCGCTGACGAACACGTTTGAGTGCTTCCACGGGGCGTTTGATGTCGAAAAGACGCCTGTGGCGCTCCACTTGAGCCGCCATGTATTGACTTTGCCGCTCTACGCGGATCTTGAACTCCGTGACGTTGACCGCATCTGCGACATCGTGCTCGCATGCAGGCGATGATGGCCTGCTATTTCAGAAAAAACGTAATATCGAAGGAATGAAAATCGTGCTATACTATTTGTAGCACGATTTTTTAGCGGAACGGATGATTGTCTTGTTGGATTGAAATGTGAGGAGGCTTTATCATGCTGGTCGAGGGAAAAAACATCGAGACACCAGCTGTCGGTACGACGGCGCTGGAACTTTTGCAGCGCGTCTGCCCGGAGCTCGCGGGCGTCGCGGTCGCGGCGAACATGGACAACGAGATTCACGATCTCCAGAATCCGGTCGACGGGTGCGGGCGCTTGACGTTTGTGCGGCAGGATTCGCAGGAGGGCTGGGAGGTCTACCGGCGGAGCGTCACGTTTTTGCTTATCACCGCCGTGCATGAGATGGCGCCGGAAGCGGAAGTCCGGGTGGATTTCTCGGCGAATGGCGGCCTCTTCATCGAGGTGCTCGGCTGGCCGGGCGGTTTCAGGGCAGAGTCCGTCCAAGCGATCGATCAGCATATGCGGGCGATTGTGGCGGAGCGGCGCCCGATCGTGAAACGATTCCTGCCGCGTGCCGAGGCCGTGCAGCTTTTCAAGCAGTCGAAAGCCATCGAGAAGGCGAATCTCATCGCGGCGCTCGGTCGGGAGACCGTCAGCGTCTATGCCTGCGGCGCCTACACGGATTACCTTTATGGCGCGATGCTTGGGTCTACAGAGTCACTCGGCAAATTCGCGCTCGACTTTTTTGCGCCTGGCCTGCTCCTGCGCACGCCGTCCGTGGCATCGGGGGGCGAAGTGCCACCCGCGAAGCCGCAGCCGAAGCTCAGCCGCGTGCTCCAGCAGGCGAAGCGCTGGGCGGACATCCTGCACTGCGACTATGTGCCGGACCTCAACCGCGCGAACCGTGGCGGGAAGATCGGCGACATCATCCGCGTGTCTGAGGCACTGCAGGAAAAAAGCATCGCGCAGATCGCCGACCATATTGCGGAAAAAGCCGACGACTTGCGCCTCATCCTCATCGCTGGCCCGTCGTCGTCGGGCAAGACGTCATTTGCCCAGCGCTTGCGCATCCAGCTCCGCGTCAATGGCTTGGAGCCGGTCGCCATCTCGCTCGATGATTATTTCCGCAACCGCGTCGACACGCCACGCACGCCGGAGGGCGCGTATGATTACGAAGCGCTCGAAGCGCTCGACGTGCCGCTGTTCAACGAGCAGATGGTGCAGCTCTTACGCGGCGAGGAAGTGGAGCTGCCGTACTACAATTTCCTCACGGGTGAGCGTGAGTGGGGGCACTACGCGCCGTTTTCCATCGCGCCGAACCAGCCAATCATCATCGAAGGCATCCACGGACTCAATGAAAAACTGTCCGCCGCCATCCCGCGCAAGAACAAGTACAAGATTTACATCAGCGCACTGACACAGCTCAATGTCGATGCGCACAACCGTATCCCGACGACGAGCGCGCGCCTCGTGCGGCGCCTCGTGCGCGACTACCAGTTCCGTGGGTCGTCCGCGCTGAAGACGCTCCGCCAATGGCCGGACGTGCGCAAAGGGGAAGAGGCGCACATCTTCCCGTTCCAGGAAGAAGCCGATGTGATGTTCAACTCCGCGCTCATCTACGAGCTCGGCGTGCTGCGGAAATACGCGAAGCCGCTCCTCGAAGCCGTGCCGGCCGAGGCACCGGAGCACGTCATGGCGCGCAAGCTTCTCGACTTTTGCGCGTACTTCGACGACATCACAGCGGAAGACGAAATCCCGAACAACTCGCTGCTGCGCGAATTCATCGGAAAGTCCGTATTTTTCAAATGATCCCGAGACAAAGAACGCTTCGCGGGTCTTGTGTGCCTGCGAAGCGTTCTTTTTGTGTGCAGTTGTTGCCGCAATCATTTCTGCGGCAGAATTTCGATCCAGTATCCATCAGGATCGGCGATGAAGTAGATGCCCATGGCGAGATTTTCGTAGCAGATGCAGCCCATCGCCTGATGGTGCTGGTGGGCAGCGTCGAAGTCGTCTGTGCGCACGGCGAGGTGGAATTCGTTTTCGCCGAGGTCATACGGCTCCTTGCGGCCTTTCAGATGCGTGAGCTCGAGCTCGTGCGGCGTGCGGCCGCCGTCTGTGAGGTAGACGAGCGTGAAGCCTGGCGTGTCCATGCGATGCGATTCCGTGAAGCCAAGCGCCTCTTTGTAAAACGCGAGACTTTTGTCGAGGTCGAGGACGTTGAAATTGTTGTGTGCGAATGTAAAATTCATCAAGCGGATACTCCTTTTGCAGTTCTAGCCTTCCTCTGCTATTATAGTATCGAAGCATGAAAAAAGAAAGGCGAGGAACTCATGGCACAGGACATCCAAGCGGTCAAGAAGGAGCTCACGAAGCTCCGCAAGGAAATCCGCTATCACAACAACCGCTATTACAATGAAGACAATCCAGAGATCACGGACTATGAATACGATCAGCTCATGCTGCGGCTGAAAGAACTCGAACGTCAATACCCAGAACTCATCACGAAAACATCACCGACGCAGATGGTTGGCGGGCAGGCGATGCGGACGGCTGGCGTGCTCGTGAAGCACGATGTGCCGATGCTGTCACTCGCAGATGTATTTTCGAAAGAGGAAATTTTTGCGTTTGTCCAGGAAGTGCAGGAGGCGCTCGGGGCGCCGGAATTCGTCGTTGAAGAAAAGATCGACGGCCTCTCGATGGCGCTGCGCTACCGTGATGGCAAACTCGAACGCGCCATCACGCGCGGCGACGGGCTCGTGCAGGGCGAGGACGTGACGGCGAATGCACGCGTCATCGCCGATGTCCGTCAGGAACTCCCCGACCCGCTGCCGTATTTCGAGGTGCGCGGCGAAGTCTACATGGAAAAGGCCGCGTTTGACCGCGTGAACGAGCGGCAGGAGCTCCTCGGCCTCAAGCCGTTCGCGAATCCGCGCAATTGCGCGGCAGGGACGCTCAGGCAGCTCGACAGCCGCATCACGAAAGACCGCCAGCTGTCGCTCTTCGTCTTCAATCTCCAAGCGGCCGAGGGGCGGACGTTTGCGACGCATACGGAAGCGTATGACTATATGCACGCGCAGGGCATCAAGACGATTCACGGCTATCGCGTCTGTCGGACGGCGGACGAGGTCTGGGCGGCCATCGAGGCGATTGGCGAGAGCCGCGGCGACCTCGCGTATGACATCGACGGCGCGGTCGTGAAGCTCAACAGCCTGGCGGATCGCGAGCGCCTCGGCGCGACGAGCAAGGTGCCGCGCTGGGCGATCGCTTACAAGTATCCGCCGGAAGAGAAAGAGACCGTTATCCGCAACATTGAATTGTCGGTCGGCCGCACGGGGCGCATCACGCCGACGGCCGTCTTCGCCCCCATCCGTCTCTGCGGCACGAGCGTCGAGCGCGCGACGCTCCACAACCAGGATTTCATCGACGGCCTTGACGTGCGCATCGGCGATACCGTGCGCGTCTACAAGTCGGGCGAAATCATCCCGAAGATCAAGGAAGTCGTGAAATCGAAACGCCCAGAAGGGACGACGCCGTTCCGGATCGGCGACACGTGCCCAGTCTGCGGTGCGCCCGCGCTGCGCATGGAGGATACGGCGGACATCCGCTGCCAGAATCCGAACTGCCCGGCACAGCTCGAGAATCATCTGCTGAATTTCGTCGGCCGCACGGCGATGGACATCAAAGGCTTTGGCGAAGCCGCGATTCACGGCCTGATCGAACAGGGATATCTCAAAAACATCGCGGATATCTATCATTTGAAAGAACATCGCGACGCGCTCATCGCGGGCGG
Source organism: uncultured Veillonellaceae bacterium (assembly GCA_900314825.1). GTDB lineage: Bacteria > Bacillota > Negativicutes > Selenomonadales > Selenomonadaceae > Selenomonas_C. The sequence goes on from OMWS01000008.1 coordinate 10,496, forward strand.
CCTCATCGGCAAGGAGAAAAACACGGACAAGCTGCTTGCGGCCATCGAGGCGAGCAAGCAAAACGATCCCGCGCAGCTCGTGACAGGTTTTGGCATCCCAGGCATCGGACGGGCGGCCGCGCGCGAGCTCATGCGGGAATTCCACGCGATCCCGGTGCTCATGAAAGCGACCGAGGAACAAATCCTTGCCGTGCGCGACATGGGCGAGGTCAGCGCGAAAGCGATTACAAGATTTTTTGCCGATGAGGAAAACCAGCGCGAGATCGAAGATCTCGCCGCCGAGGGCGTGCGCATGGAGGCGGAAGCGGCGATAGCAGGCGATGAAACGCTCACGGGCAAGACGTTCGTCATCACGGGCACGCTGCCGACGCTCGGCCGCAAGGAATGCGCGGCGCTCATCGAAGCGCATGGCGGCCGCGTGACGGGCTCGGTATCGAAGAAGACAGATTATCTTGTCGCAGGCGAAGCAGCAGGGAGCAAGCTCCAGAAGGCGCAGGAGCTTGGCGTGGCTGTCATCGATGAAGCAGCGCTCCGTTCTATGATTGAAAAATAAACAAAAAAATACGGGCAGGAGGAAAAACCTCTTGCCCGTATTTTTTATGCTTCTGATATCTTGCGCAAAAGATCAGAAAATCAAAGAGCGCGCTCAACCTTGCCGGAACGGAGGCAGCGCGTGCAGACGTTGACGCGCTTGACCTCGCCGTCGACGACCGCGCGGACGCGCTGGATGTTCGGCTTGAAGGAACGCTTCGTCTTCAGATGGGAGTGGCTGACGTTGTTGCCGGAGAGCTCGCCTTTGCCACAGACTTCGCAAACATGTGCCATGTCGATACACCTCCTTGCTGGTGATGTGGTATGAAATCTGGGTTTTGATTTCACAGATGAATGGGCGCAGGAGACCCCGCCCCCGCACACAATATGTGTAGTATAGCATAACGTCGCAGGGGATGCAAGTATTTTTCCTTGACAGGTAGGGACACGATTTTTCCCATGAATTGTGGACAATTTGTCGATTATCCTTGTAAAATGGGAGAAAAGTTGGTAGAATTAGAAAGATAAACAACGTGTGTTTTTATTCCATGCGAGAATGCGAGGGGATACGATGCGGATCATGAAGAGTCGGCCGGGCGAAGAGCTCGACGCATTTGCGGCGCGTGCGCACCAGCAAGCAGCAGGGGTCAGCGTCGCTTTGTATTTTCCGCCGCAAGGCGAATTGCAGCGGACGGCCGAGGCGATGCAGCGGGCATTCCCCGAGAGCTTGACGCTTGGCGTCGCGACCGTGCGTCTCATCGATGGCGGCGTGTTCGAGAGCAACCGGACGCTCTTGTTTCTTTTTGACAAAAACGATGAGGACATCCGCGCAGACGCGATGCTCCTCGAAAACATCAGCAAGGCGCCGGTCTCGTATGTGCTCGGCGTGCAGCGCCGTGTGGAAGCGCTCGGGCCGGCAGAAAACGATAACATGGTTTGCCTTGAATTCTGCACGAACAGCGAAGAAATGCTCGTGACGACGCTGACGGCGATGCTGGCGCCGCTCCAAGTGCCGCTCTTCGGCGGTTCGGCGTTCCATACGGACATTCTCGTGAAGCCGCCCGCCGACGTGCATTTCATGGTCGCCTGGCAGGGACGGCTCTACGAGGACGCGTGCATTGCGCTGTTCCTCAAAAATATGCGCGGCTGCATCAAGCTCTATCGTGAGATTTTTTACGAAGTGCGCAAGGAGACGCCGATGCACCTCGCGACGAAAGTCGATACGGAGCGGCGCAAGCTCCTCGAGCTCGACGACCGTCCTGCCGCCGAGGTCTACAGCGAGGAAACGGGCATTGACCCCGAGGCGATCCTCTCGCACGTGCTCGACCGTCCCATTGGCCGTATGCTCGGCAATGAGGTTTTCGTCATTTCCATGCGGAATGTCGCGCATGACGGTTCGCTCGACACGATCAAGTCCGTCAATCTCAATGATGCCATCTACATCATGCAGCTCGGCGATTACGAGCAGCGCTGGCGCGAGACGTGTGCGCGCATTTGCCGCGAGGTGCCGGAGCGCCAGCTTGTGTTTTCCGTCGAATGCTATCATCGTTATATGTTCTACGAGACGCACGGGCTCATGGCGACGCTGCCGCGCCAGCGCGCAGAGACGCTCGGCCGGATCTATGGCGTCGTGAGCGGCGGCGAGCAGATCCGCGGGCAGAACGCGAACCAGACAGGGCTGTTCCTCGTCTTCGAGGGAAAAGGAGGCGGCGCGCATGAAGTCGAATGAAAACGAGAGCGGCGACCGCCTGACGCCGCAGGAAAAAGTCTATCCGCTGAACTTCCTCTGCCGCTACGTCATGGCACGGCGCAGCGAGCTCGAGGACTTCGAGACGCAGGAGCTCAAAGAAACGATCCATGTGACGGAGATGCTCCAAGGGATCCTGCATCAGATGGTCGAGCAATGCGCCGGCAAGGACAGCGTCTCCGTCGAAGACGTGCTCGATGCGCGGATTTCTCTCGAAAAGATCCTCGCGACGCTGCAGGAGCACCGCCAGCACTTGACGCGCAAAGGCCTCATTTTCGAAGACATGAACAACATGCTGCAGCAGGCGGAGCCGCTCATTCACCGCCTGCTGTTCTTCGACAATCTCGTCAACGCGTATAACCGCTATTTCTACGTGTCGTACAGCAGCGAACTTTTCCACAGGGCGGGAGAACGCGGCGGCTTGTCCATGGCGTTTTTTGACATCGACAACTTCAAGCAGTACAACACGGATTTCGGCCACGAGACGGGCGACAAGGTGCTGCAGACCGTCTGCGACATCATCCAGCGGCGCATCCATACGACGGAGGGGCTCTACCTCATCCGCATGGGCGGCGACGAGTTCGTGATTCTCGATGACGGCGTGGTGGACTACGATGCCTTCTTGCGCCTCCTGACGGAGATCCGCCAGGCCATCGCGAGCGACCGCTCCATTTACGGGCGCAGCGTGACGATCAGCATTGGCGCGTCGAATGCCATCGCAGACGACGCGGAAAGCACATGGGATGTCTACCAGCATGCGGACGCGCGTCTTTATGTCGCAAAGAATCACGGAAAGAACCAGATCGTGAGCGTCGGCTGAGTTTATTCAAAAAATACAGGGAAGGGAAACGTTGGAAGCATTGGAAAAGAAAGGCGCACGGAGCTTCGTGAAAGCAGAAGAGATCGTCTGGCTCGCCATCAATGCAAAATATTCGCACACATCGCTGGCCGTGCGCTATCTGCGCCAGGCCGTCCCGGGCTCGCGCATCCTCGAGCTCACGATCAATGATTATCTGTTGCCAATGCTCGGGCAGATCTACGAAATGCATCCGCGCGTGCTCGGCATCGCCTGCTACATTTGGAACATCGAGCTCGTGAAGCAGTTGCTTCCGTTGTTGCCGTCCGCGCTTCCTGATTGCACGATCATTTGCGGCGGGCCGGAAGTGTCGTATGAGACGTCATCGTTCCTGCGGCAATTCCCCATGGTCGATTATGTCGTGCGCGGCGAGGGCGAAGAAGCGACAGCGGAGCTCTGCAAACGCTTACTGGCAGGGCAGAGCGGCGCGGACATCCTGGGCATTGCTTGGCGTGACGATGACAACATTCATGAGGGTGCGGCTGTTGTCGTTGATGACTTTTCAGTCGTTCCATTTCCTTATACCGAAGAAGAACTATCGGGCATCCGCGAGCAGATTCTCTATTATGAGACGAGCCGCGGCTGCCCGTTTTCGTGTGCCTATTGCCTGTCGTGCGCGACAGCCGGCGTGCGGTTCTTGCCGATGGAACGTGTGCTCAAAGAACTTGCGTTCTTTGTACGCCATGACGTGCGTCAGGTGAAGTTCGTTGACCGCACGTTCAATGCAAAGAAATCGCATTTTTTGCCGATCTTGCGCTTCATCGCGGCGCTCACCGCCACGTGCCGCACGAATTTTCATTTCGAGGTCGCCATCGATTATCTCGATGGCGAAGTGCTCGACGTGCTCTCGCAAATGCCCAAAGGCCGCGTGCAGCTTGAGATCGGCATCCAATCGACGAATGCGGCGACGCTCGCGGCCGTCTCGCGCGTCAATCATTGGACGGAGATCGCCACGCACATTCGTACAATTTTGGGATTCCATAACATTCATCTGCACGTCGACCTCATCATTGGCTTGCCGGGCGAGGGCATGGCGTCGTTCCACAAATCATTTAACGATGTATTCGCACTCCAACCCGATGCACTCCAACTGGGCTTCTTGAAATTTCTCAAGGGCGCGGCGATGATGCAGCTTGTCGAGCCGTATCATTACCAATATATGCCGCTCGCGCCCTATGAAGTCCTTTCAAGCGATGCGCTGACGTATGGGGAAATCCGCTGGCTGCACACGTTCGAAGATGTATTCGAGCAATATTACAACGCCGATCGTTGCCGTACGGCGACGGCGTGGCTGACGCGGAAGTTTACGGGGGACGATGCATTTGCTTTTTGGCAGGAGCTCGCGGATTGGTGGGAATCGAAGGACAATCATCATCGCAGCCACGCTCCAAAACGCCTTTACGCGTATTTGCTGGACTTTGCAAGAGAATGGTTCTGTGCGGACAAAGAGACGCTTGTGCGTCTTGATGCATTGCTGCGGTACGACGCGATTCGCAAGGAAGGCTTGCGCGCGTTTCCGCCCGGCCTCGCATGGCAGCGCGAGCGGCGCGGGCGTGATCTCGTGGAGCTGTTTCCCTGCGATGTGCTCGCGCTGGCGGCAGGGAAGCCGTCGCCGCTTTGCGAGTCAACAATTTTTCTGACGACGGATGACACATCCCATGTATACATGTCCACAAGGGATTGACAAAGTACAAGATATTGCATAAAATACATTTTAAAAGCAGCGTTGCTTGGACGTGGGCCCTCGAAGGCCCGGGGCAACGCTGTTTCTTTGTGAACTGATATGTTTATGGGTTATGTGAGGAGGAAATCATATGGATGTATCGGCACTCTTGCAAGCAGTCAATGATTTTGTCTGGGGTCCGATCATGCTCGCATGCCTCGTCGGCACGGGCATTTTTCTGACGATCCGATTGAAGTTCTTGCCGTGGCGCAATCTCTGGTACGCCATCAAGATGGTGTTTTCGAAGCGCGACAAGCATGAGGGTGACATCTCGCCGTTCCAGTCGCTCATGACGGCGCTGTCGGCGACGATCGGCACGGGCAACATCGTCGGCGTCGCGACGGCCATGGTGCTCGGCGGCCCGGGCGCGCTCGTCTGGATGTGGATTGCAGCGGCGTTCGGCCTGTCGACGAAGTACGGCGAGTCTGTGCTCGCGGTCAAATATCGCGAGACGAACAGCGTCGGCGAGATGGCCGGCGGTCCGATGTACGCGATGAAAAACGGCATCAACAACGGCTTCGGCCGTCTCTTGGCCGTGCTGTTCTCCGTGTTCGCCGTGCTCGCGTCGTTCGGTATCGGCAACATGACGCAGGCGAATTCCATTTCCGCGGCACTCAATTCCAGTTATGCCATCCCAACGTGGGCGGTCGGCGCCGTCATCATGGTCGCAGCGCTCTGCGTCCTCGTCCGCGGCATCCGCCGCATCGGCCTTGTGTCGAGCATCATCGTGCCGTCGATGGCCGTGTTCTACCTCGTCGCTTCCGTCATCGTCATCGTCGTGAATTTCGATGCCGTGCCGGCAGGCGTCGAGCAGATGTTCGCCATGGCATTCTCGACGCAGTCTGTCGCGGGCGGCATCGGCGGTTCCATCGTCGCTTCCATGCTGACGGCCATGCGCTGGGGCGTCGCGCGCGGCGTGTTCTCGAATGAAGCCGGCCTCGGCTCCGCACCGATCGCGGCAGCGGCCGCCCGCACGGATCATGCGTCTCGCCAGGGCTATGTCAATATGACAGGCACGTTCTTCGATACGATGATCATCTGTATGCTGACCGGCCTCGTCATCGCCTCGTCCGGAATGCTCGGCACGGTCGATCCGGCCACGGGCAAGCTCGTCTCGGGCGTCCAGCTCACGATCCTCGCGTTCTCGACGGTCTTCGGCGAGTATGGCAAGCTCATTGTCTCCATCGCCATCGCGCTCTTCGCGTTCTCGACGATTCTCGGCTGGGAGTACTACGGCGAGAAAGCGCTCGAATATCTCGTGAAAGCGCGCCCCGTCATCATGGGCTATCGCGTGCTTTTCTCGCTCATCACGTTCGTCGGCGCGACGACGACGCTCGAAGTCGTCTGGAACTTCTCCGACACGATGAACGGCCTCATGATCATCCCGAACCTCATCTGCCTCATCTGGCTGAACAAAGACATCGCGGACGAGTGCTTCGAGTACGAAAAAGAAGTCGTCATCAAAGAGAAGCATGGCGAGCAGATCGACTACGCGCAGAAAACGGCGTAAGCCACTGATTGTTTTCATGAGTTGATTGCATAAGGGAGTCTTAGCATGATTATTTTTCCGGTCTTCACAGAGCTTGAGAAAAAACGTGACGAGATCAACGCGCATTTCCATCGCGACACGGAGCCGCAGCTTGTCGAGCGCGTGCAGCAGTTCGGCTTCGTGCCTGTCCAGCCCGGCGACCTCCAGCACATGCGGCTGAAGGAGCAGAGCACGGCGAACGAATACCTGCTGACGTTCCGCCCCTATGAGATCCGCGTCGAGTTCTGCCATGTGAAGACGCAGAAAAAAGTGCTCATTTGCGAGATCAGCAATTTCGCCTTGAGCGCCCATAATATCATGAATATCCTCATCGCTTCCATCGACAGCTGGCTGCAGTACGGTGTCATCTATGACTATCGGACCGCCCAGCACTACGGCGAGGAAACGAAAAAATAACATTTCGCTTCTAGCGTTTTGAACGCTCGTATGCTACAATGAATTGCACAAGAATCCCATGTACGTTTGCGTGCATGGGATTTTTTAAAATCAAGGGAGAGTGAAAGATGAAAAAAGAGCTTTTGCGCCTGGAGCGCATCAACAAGTCATTTGACGGGAGGAAGATCCTCGAAGATCTCGACCTCACGATCCATGAAAATGAATTTGTGACGTTGCTCGGCCCTTCGGGCTGCGGCAAGACGACGACCTTGCGCCTGATCGGCGGCTTCGAGCGGCCGGATAGCGGACGCATCCTGTTTGATGGGCAAGACATCACGCAGCTGCCGCCCGAAAAGCGGCAGGTCAATACGGTGTTCCAGAAGTATTCGCTCTTTTCCAATATGGACGTCGCGGAAAATATCGCGTTCGGACTGAAAATCAAAGGGAAGTCCGCCAATTATATCAAAGACAAGATCCGCTATGCGCTGAAGCTCGTGAACCTCGAAGGCTACGAGCACGCGAATGTCACGGAGATGTCGGGCGGCCAGCAGCAGCGCATCGCCATCGCGCGCGCTGTCGTGAATGAGCCGAAGGTGCTGCTCCTCGACGAGCCGCTTTCGGCGCTCGACCTCAAGCTCCGCCAGCAGATGCAGCGCGAGCTCGTCAAGATCAAGCGCGAGCTCGGCATCACGTTCGTCTTCGTCACGCACGACCAGGAGGAAGCGCTCTCGATGTCCGATACGGTCGTCGTCATGAACCAAGGCTGGATCCAGCAGATCGGCACGCCGGAAAGCGTCTACAATGAGCCGGAGAACGCGTTCGTCGCGGACTTCATCGGCGACAGCAACATCATCGACGGCATCATGGTGCGCGACCGCCTCGTGCATCTCCTCGGCAAGGACATCCCGTGCATCAACACGGGCTTCGGCGAGAACGTGCCGGTCGATGTGCAGATCCGCCCGGAAGACATCCAGATCACGGCGCCGGAGGACGGGCAGTATCGCGGCGTCATCAAGTCCGTCGTCTTCAAGGGAACGGTCTATGACATCACGATTGAGGCCGCGGGCTTCGAGTGGCTCGTGCAGACGATCACGGGTCATGAGGCCGGCAAGGACGTCGGCTTGCAGCTCGCCGCGTCGAACATCCAGATCATGGCGAAGCCCGCCTCGGAAGACGAGGAGGCGGCAAAAGATGTTTGAATCGAAAAAAATCCGCAACTTGCTCGCCGCGCCGTTCGCCATCTGGGCCGTCATCTTCATCGTGCTGCCGCTGTTCTTTGTGCTCTATCACGGGCTGACGGACGCGGCAGGCGCACTCACGTTTGCCAATCTCGGCGATGTGCTTTCGTGGGAATACATGAGCGCGCTCGGCCTGTCCGTCGAGCTTGCGCTCGTCTCGACCGTGCTCTGCCTCGTGCTCGCCTATCCCTTGTGCTTGATCTTGACGAGCATGAAAACCGGCAAGATGGTGCTGATCTTCGTGCTGTTCCTGCTGCCGCTCTGGATGAATTCGCTCCTCACGACGATGGCGTGGCAGACGATCCTCGAGAAAAACGGGCTGATCAATCTGGCGCTCGCCGCGCTCGGGTTGCCAGGCGTCACGCTCATCAATACGTCGTTTGCCATTGTTGTCGGCATGATTTACAATTTCCTGCCGTATATGGTGCTGCCGCTCTATGTGTCGCTCTCGAAGATCGACAAGAGCGTCATCGAGGCGGCACACGATCTCGGTGCAGGCTGGACGCAGACGCTCCGGCGCATCCTCATCCCGCTCTCCATGCCGGGCATCGTCAGCGGCGCGACGATGGTCTTCATCCCGGCGCTCACGACGTTCGTCATCAGCGCCCTCCTCGGCGGCAACAAGGTGCTGCTCGTCGGCAACATCATCGAGCAGGAATTCACGGCGGCCTATGACTGGCAGCTCGGCAGCGCGCTTTCCATGGTGCTCATGGTCTTCATCTTGCTGAACATCACGCTCGAAGCGTTCTCCGGCGAGGAAGGCCACGCGCACAAAGCGGGAAAGGGGGCGGCGTGACATGGGGACGATGGGAAAACTTTCCAAAGTATATGTTGGGCTGATCGTCGTGTTCCTTTATGCGCCGATTCTCGTGCTCATCGCGCAGTCGTTCAACGCGAGCCGCTATCGCGGCCACTGGACGGGCTTCACGACGGAGTGGTACGTGAATCTCCTCGAAGACGAGGACATGATTGCGGCATTTCTCAACACGCTGACGATCGGTGTGACGGCAGCGCTCTGCGCGACGCTCCTCGGCCTCGTGACAGCGCTCGCGATGCGCGGCATGGGCCGCAAGGCGCAGATGGGGCTCCGCGGCCTCGCGAATGTTCCATTATTAAACGCGGACATCGTGACGGGCATCTCGCTCATGCTGTTGTTCCTTGGCTTGGGCCTGCGGCTCGGCTATGACACGATCCTCCTCGCGCATATCGTCATCTGCTTGCCGTACGCGCTGCTCTGCATTTTGCCGCAGGTGCTCGGCCTCGACCGCGTCTACTATGAAGCGGCCGTCGATCTTGGCGCGACGCCGTGGCAGGCGTTCCGCAAAGTGCTGCTGCCGGAGCTCTATCCCGGCATCGCGGCGGCGTTCCTGCTGTCGTTTGCCATGTCGGCCGATGACTTCATCGTGACGTATTTCACGAAAGGCGCAGGCATCGACACGCTGACGACGGCGATTTACGCGCAGCTCAAGCTCGGCATCCATCCGGAGATGTATGCGCTCTCGACGCTGTTCTTCGTCGGCGTCATCGCGTTCGTCGCGCTGCTCCTCGGCAACTATCGCGTGCTGAAACAGCGCCGCCGCTTGCAGGGGGTGTGAGCCATGAAAAAATTATTTGCACTCCTCTTGACATTGTCGCTTGCCATGTTCGCCGCCGGCTGCGATGCCTTTGACGAAGAGGAAGAAGTCGGCGACGACACGCTCTACATTTACAGTTGGGGCGATTACCTCGACGAGGACGTCATCGCGCAGTTCGAAGAGGAGACGGGCATCACGGTCGTGCTCGATGAGTTCGACACGAATGAGAGCATGTATCCACGCGTCAAAGAGGGCGCGACGAGCTACGACCTCATCTGCCCGTCCGACTACATGATCCAGAAAATGGAACAAAACGACCTCCTGCAGCCGCTCGATTGGGCGAAGCTGCCGAACACCGTGGAACACTTGGGCAAAGATTATTTGCAACAAGCGGAAACGTATGACCCGGGCAATAAATATTCTGTTCCATATTGCTGGGGCACCGTCGGCATCATGTACAACACCACGATGGTCGACGAGCCGGTCGACAGTTGGGCGATCCTCTTTGATCCAAAATACAAAGACAGCATCCTCATGCAGGATTCCGCGCGTGACGCAATCATGATCCCGCTGCGCATGATGGGCGTCTCAATGAATACGAAGGACGAGGCGGCGCTTTCGAAGGCGCGTGACATGCTCATCGCGCAAAAGCCGCTCGTGCAGGCGTATGGCGTCGATGACATCCGCGACAAGCTCGCGGGCGGCGAGGCGGCGTTCGGCGTCATCTTCTCCGGCGAGGCCATCAACCTCATGGAAGCGAATCCCGACCTCGCGTTCTGTCCCGCGCCGAAAGAGGGCACGAACCTCTGGATGGATGGCTGGGTCATCCCGAAGAACGCGAAGCATGTGGACAATGCGCACAAGTTCATCGACTTCCTCTCGCGCCCCGAGATCGCCGCGAAAAATTTCGAAGCGCTCGGCTACTCGACGCCGAATACGGGCGTGCAGGAGCTCGTCGAAGAAGACATGGACGACGACGAGCTCGCCATCGCGTTCCCGCCGCCTGAAGTCTATCTCGGGCAGGAGACGTACCAATACCTCGGCGAGGCCATGGACAAGCTCTACACGAAACTGTGGCTGCAAGTGAAAGTCGAATAACTGGAAGAAAACTGAAAATGCTTGACGCTCTGGAAAATCTCGGTACAATGGGAGTTGTTTGAGATTCAGGAGGTCGATTGCATGAAAAGAAATCACATGGGAAGACGTCTCTTGGCGCCTTTCCTTTTTTTATGCTTGGTGTTGCAGACGGCGGCGGCATTCGCGGCGGCCCCGCTGATCACGGCGGACGCGGCCATCGTCGTCGACCGGGCCACGGGCGCGGTGCTCTATGAGAAAAACGCGGACAAGCGCGAATATCCCGCGAGCATGACGAAGATGATGACGTGCCTCTTGGCCATCGAGAGCGGGCGCATGGACAGCATCGTGCAAGTCAGCCCTGAGGCGGCCGATGTCGAGTGCACGCGCATGGAGCCGGGCGACCAGGTTGTCATGCGCGACCTCACGAAACAGATGATGCTGATCTCGGATAACGGTGCGGCCACGGCCGTCGGCGAATCGCTCGGGCAGGGCGATATCGATTATTTTGCGGAGCGCATGAATCGCCGCGCGCAGTCGCTCGGCATGGCCTCGACGCATTTCGTCAATGCGAACGGTATGCCGGACAGCGATCACTATACGACGGCGCGCGATATGTCAAAGCTTGCGACGGCGGCATTTGAAAACGACACGTTCCGCAGCATCGTTGGCACGAAGGAAGCATACGTTTATTACGTCCGTCCGACGGGGCGCGTCGAGCATTGCGTCAATACGGACGAACTCCTCTGGTCGTACCGCGGCATTATCGGCGGCAAAACGGGCTGGACGAATGCGGCGCGCGGCTGTCTGACCGTCGCGGCCGACCGCGACGGCCGCGAGCTCGTCGCCGTCGTCATGCACTCGAATGACGATGAGACCCGCTTCCAAGAAGCCGCAAAATTATTGGATTATGGATTTTCTCGTATGTGATGATAGTCTCCCTCTCCGAGGGAGGGGGACCGCGAAGCGGTGGCGGGTGTCGCTTGTACGGCTGAACAATCAGTACGTTGTAACTTGTGGACGGTGCCTGCACGTTTTTTCTTTATGCCAAGCAAATTTCCTTGACACGGGCTTACCAAGTGCGTATAATAGCCTTTGTCAAGGGAAGCGCCTTGGCAACTTTTGTGCGGCGGGTGACGACGGTGGATCAGTTTCTGTATCTTTCGGATCTCTACGACATCTACGGCGCCTTGCTCACGCAGAAGCAGCAGGAATGCCTGCACCTACATCTTTACGATGATTTTTCCCTGTCGGAGATCGGCGAAGAGCTCGGCATCTCGCGGCAGGCCGTATATGACAATATTCATCGCGCAGAAAAGGCGATGAACGGATATGAAGCGAAGCTCGGACTCGCCGCTCGTTACCGCAGCGAGCGTGCGACGCTCCAGACCATCGACGAGCGCGTGGAGGGTCTCCGCACAGAGGCGAACAGCGTGGCCATCGATGAGATTCGCACCAGCCTCGCACCGCTTTTGGGGCGGGAACGCGAGGAAAAAGAAGAACCATAAAACGTTATAATAAAATCGATTGGAGGTGGATGCATGTTTGAAAGCCTGAGTGACCGCTTGCAGCAAACGCTGAAAAAACTGCGCGGTCATGGCAAATTGACGGAAGACGATGTCAATGAGGCCATGCGTGACGTGCGCATGGCACTCCTCGAAGCAGATGTGAACTTCAAGGTCGTCAAGAACTTCGTCAAGACGGTCAAGGAACGCGCCATCGGCCAGGACGTCCTCGAGACGCTGACGCCGGCGCAGGTCGTCGTCGGCATCGTTGATGAAGAGCTCACGAAGCTCATGGGCGGCACGCAGAGCCGCATCACGATGAGCCCGCAGCCGCCGACAATCATCATGATGGCCGGCCTGCAGGGCGCGGGCAAGACGACGTCGGCCGGCAAGCTCGGCCTCGCGCTGAAGAAGCAGGGCAAGCGTCCATTGCTCGTCGCGGACGATATCTATCGTCCGGCCGCCATCACACAGCTCGAAGTCATCGGCAAGCAGCTCAGCCTTCCTGTTTTCAAGAAAGAAGGCTGCAAGGATGCTGTTGCGATTGCGAAAGAGGCGATTGCCTGGTCGCAGTCCCATATGAATGACGTCGTCATCATCGATACGGCCGGCCGCCTCCAGATCGACGAGGCGCTGATGCAGGAGCTCAAGGACATCAAGAGCGCCGTGCATCCGCACGAAATCCTGCTCGTCGTCGATGCGATGACGGGCCAGGAAAGCGTCAACGTCGCGCAGAGCTTCAACGAATCGCTCGGCCTCGACGGCGTTGTCATGACGAAGCTTGACGGTGATGCGCGCGGCGGTGCGGCGCTTTCCATCAAGGCCGTCACGGGCGTGCCCATCAAGTTCGTCGGCCTCGGCGAAAAACTCGAGCCGCTCGAGCCGTTCCATCCCGATCGCATGGCCTCACGCATCCTCGGCATGGGCGATGTGCTTTCCCTCGTCGAGAAAGCGCAGGCGACGTTCGATGCCGAAGAAACGAAGCGCATGGCGAAAAAGCTGCGCAAAGATGAGTTCACGCTCGATGATTTCCTCGCGCAGATGCAGCAGGTCAAGAAGCTCGGCTCGCTCGACAATATCCTCGGTATGATTCCCGGCATGGGCGGCCTCAAAAAGCAGCTCGAAGGGCAGGACATTGACCTCGACGGCAAGGAAATGCGTCAGATCGAAGCCATCATCCGCTCCATGACGCCGAAGGAACGCGCTGACATCACGATCATCAACGGCAGCCGCCGCAAACGCATCGCGATGGGCTCCGGCACGCGCGTCCAGGATGTCAACAAGCTCTTGAAGCAGTTCGGCGAAATGCGCAAGATGATGAAAAAAATGAAGAAAATGAAGGGCGGCAAGAAAGGCCTGCCGAATTTCGGCGGGCTCGGAGGTCTCGGGAATCTCGGAGGCCTCGGCAGCAAGCTCCCATTTTTCAAATAAGTTGATGAAGGACATCCTTTTAAGGAGGTGAATGTTTCATGGCAGTGAAAATTCGTTTGAACCGTCTCGGTGCCAAGAAGAACCCGTACTATCGCATCGTCGTGGCGGATTCCCGCGCTCCGCGTGACGGTCGTTTCATCGAAATCCTCGGCAACTACGACCCGTCCCAGACGCCGGCGCTCGTCAATGTCGATGTGGAAAAAGTCCTCAGCTGGATGCAGAAGGGCGCGCAGCCGACGGATACCGTCAAGTCGCTCCTTTCCAAGCAGGGCATCATGACGAAGTTCGCAGAGAGCAAGAAGCACTAATGCTTCCGGAGGCATCCCATGAAAGAACTCGTTGAAGTGATCGCGAAAGCTCTCGTGGATCGTCCGGAGGCCGTCAAGGTCAGCGAGAAGGAGGATGAGCGCCAGACGCTCATCGAGCTCCACGTCGCGGAGGACGATATGGGCAAGGTCATTGGCAAGCAGGGCCGCATCGCGAAAGCGCTGCGCACGCTCGTCAAGGCCGCCGCCACACGCGAAGAAAAAAAGGTTACGGTCGAAATCGTATAAAAAATGCGGCAAGGAATTTCTTTGCCGTATTTTTTCTTATAGGAGGAAAAATAATGGATTCCATCTCGCTCAAAATGCCTGTCACGATCAAGGCGAAGCTGACGGAAAAACTGAAGGCGAAGCTCATGAAAGAACTCGAAGACAATCTCTCGCGCGTCGAGCTCGAACTGCAGCAGCTGAACATCCAGGAGCAGCGCGTGCTGAAAGAAAACGAAGCGGCCGGCCCGCAGGCGGCACAGGCGATCCATGCGCAATTTGGCCAGGAACGCGCGAAGCGCGAACAGTTCCGCGCGGAGGCATCGAAGCGCAAGGAAGATCTTGAAAAGCTCGCCATCGGCGCAGAAATCGTACAGGGCACGCTCGAACGTCAGGTCGATATCCATGTCGGCGACGATATGCGCGAACTCATGAATGTGGAAGTGCTGGTGGAAGATGATAAGATCATCGCGATCCGCGGATAAGAACCGGCATTTGCCGCCGAAAGGGCGCATCACGATCGGCCGCGTCGGCGCGCCGCAAGGCGTGCGCGGCGAGTTGCGCGTGATTCCTTTGACGGATTTTGAGAAGCGCTTCGAAGGCATGGACGAAGTCTTGGTCGGCGATGAGCTCTTCCATATCGAGAGCCTGCGCTATCACAAGCAGTTCGTGCTCATGAAATTCCGCGAAATTCCCACGCGCGAAGCGGCGCAAGAATTAACGGGTCGGCTGCTCACGGTCGACCGCAGCGAGGCCGCGCCGCTGGCGGAAGGTGAGTTTTACACATTCGACATCATCGGACTGCATGTGTTCGATCCAGAGGGCAAGGAACTCGGCATCGTCGAAAATGTCCTGCGCACGGGCGCGAATGATGTGTATCAGGCGCGCAGCGCGGACGGCAAGGAACTCTTGATTCCGGCGCTCAAGGCTGTTGTGAAGGTCATTGATCTTCCGAACGGACGCATGGTCGTTGAGCTGCCCGATGTACTTGAAGACCGGCCGCAGGAGGATGCCTCTCATGCGGATTGATGTCATCACGATTTTTCCCGAGATGTTTGCGGGCCCGTTTGGCGCGAGCATCACGAAACGCGCCGTGGAGAAGGGCATCCTCGACATCCATCTGACGAATTTCCGTGATTTCTCGTTTGACAAGCATCATCACGTCGACGATTCGCCATTCGGCGGCGGTGCGGGCATGGTGCTGAAGCCGGAGCCGATGTATCGCGCCGTGCGCGACGTGCTTGCGAATTCGCAAGCTTTCGACGGAAAACGACGCGTGCTCATCATGGATCCTTCGGGCGCGACGTTCACGCAGGCGAAAGCGAAGGAGCTCGCGACGTATGAGCAGCTCGTGTTCATCTGCGGTCATTACGAAGGCTTCGATGCGCGCATCTATTGTTTAGCGGACGAGGCGATTTCCATTGGCGATTTCGTGCTGACGGGCGGAGAACTGCCGGCCATGGTCATCACAGATGCGGTCTCACGCATGCTGCCGGGCGTGCTCGGCGATGAGGAATCCGCGCCGACGGATTCGTTTTATGACGGCTTGCTCGGTTTTCCGCAGTACACGCGGCCGCGTGAATTTGAGGGGAAAGTCGTGCCGGATGTATTGATTTCCGGCGACCACGCAAAAATTCGCGCGTGGCGGCGGCAGCAGGCGCTCTTGGCGACGAAGCGGTATCGCCCGGACCTGCTGGCGAAAGCAACGCTTTCAGAAAAAGAACAAGCTTGGCTGAACGAACAATAAAATCGGCGTACGTCAACTCGAAAATAAAAAGAGTTGACGTACGCCTTTTGTTTATCTATAATAGGGAAGGACTTTTGGAAAGAAGGGATTTCCTCATGCAAATGGAAACAGCAAGCTTGGAAGAACGGACGGGCTTCACGATCCGTGATATGACGAAGATGGCCGTGTGCCTTGCGTTCTGCATGGTGTCGGCGTTCATCTCGTTTCCGCTCCCGATGACGCCGGGGCTCGTGACGGCGCTGACAATCGCGCTTGATGTGACGGCGTTCGTGCTCTCGCCGAAGCTGACGTTCATCGCGGTGCTCGCGTATGTAATCCTCGGTGCGGTCGGGCTGCCGGTCTTCCCGGGCGGCACGGGCGGCCTCGGGCGGCTTCTCGGCCCGACGGGCGGTTTCTACATCGGCTGGCCGTTCGTCTGCGCGATCGTGAGCTATCTCGCGAAGCGCAAGGCGATGTCATTCCGCTGGTACGCGCTCGTGGCGGTCGTCGTCGGCATCCCGCTGACGTATGTCGGCGGCATCCTTTCGATGATGATCGTGATGCAGATTGACCTCGGCAAGGCGCTCATGATGGCGGCGGTGCCGTTCATCCCTGGCGACATCATGAAGGCGCTCTTGGCAGCCTTCATCGGCGTGCGCGTCAACAAAATGATTGCACGGCAGTAACATCAAAGAAATGGAGCAAGTTCCTTCAGGAGCGCAGCCCACTCGACATTGTCGAGGAGGTTGCGCTCCTGTTTTTCGTACGTGCGGCCGGAGCAGGCGCGGTGGGGGAGAGGAATGAAATGCGCGGTGTTCGGTACCAGGGCTTCGTAGAGAGGATCAGCAATCAGAACGTTTGCGATGGCGAGTTTGTTCATTATATCGGGTTCATTAAACGGCGGCGTGAGAGGTTCGAATGTTGCGCCCGCGGAACGATGGAGGGCTTCAGCGAAAAAATTCGTAGCCAATGGTTCGCCGATGATGTAGTTTTGCGAAGCTCGCGAAGATTGGCGCGAGGTCGCTGGCCAGCGGGGCGTTTCCCCTTGGAAAAGTAAATCCTTTGGATTTAAAAATTCCAAGGGAAAACGTCCCGCCGGCCCGAAGTTACGATTTTGGCTCGCGGTCGCGTGGCAAGTGATAGGTTCACATTCTTTTTTGTTACATTGGTGAATTGCGCCTTGAATGCGTTGGATGAGTTCTTCTTCCAACGACGGATATGGTACAGCAGGAATGTAGGGAGTTCCACATTTTTCTTCTAAAATCCTTGCGGCAGGCAGTGCGCTTTCCGTGAGGACGAGGTTGATGTCAGCGGTGGCAGAGGCTTCGATTTCTTCGAGTGTACTGCCAAGCGTCCAGCTGGCGGCGAGATCGAAGCCATGGCTGGTGAGGAAGGACTTCAGGCTCGACAAAGCTTTTTGAAAGTGATAATCGAGCGGCGTGAGGCCGAGGAGGTTGACACTTGGGCGGACGCTGGACGGAGTCGGTCTGTCGTGACATTTTTTTGCGACGTGGGCGGCGAGATGCGCGAGAGCGTAGGCGATACCGAGGTCGTAGGATTGCATGGAATTCGTCGGGAGCGTGAAGGTCGGGATCTTTGTGTCGCGCTCGATGATACGGCAGAGGGCGGGGAGGTCGGTGGCGATGAGGGTGGCGATTTGGGAGGGGATGACGCAGATGAAGTTCGGATGGAATGTGCTGGCGGCATCCTCGATGTCGCGGAGCAGCTTGTCGTCACGGCCGAGGATAGCGTCATACTCGGTCATGGCGGAGATGAAGATGAGGCTGTCGTGATCGTACCAGCGCGGTTCGTCGTGCGTCGTGTATGTGGAGTTGCAGCCGGAGGGGTCGTGGATGACGATCATGCCGCCGAGCTCGAAGAGCGCGGAGCAGACGCCGAACGTATCGGCGGAGTAGGTCGGGAGAAGCGCGGCGGATTGGCTATCAGCGGCGATTTTGGTGATGTTCATGCGGTTCACCTCGTGAAATGGCGGAGAAAAGAAAGCGCCTTGGCATTGTGCAAGGCGAAGGTGTCAGAGACAGGACGGTGCGCCCCAAGCTTTTTTCTTGATGATGGGTTCGGGATCTTGCGAGAGGATCGCGGCTTTTGATAGTTCGGTCTGGAGCCAATGGATGGCTTCGAATCCATAGTGGCCGCCGCCTTCGATGGCAGGGACAAAGTGATGCGTGCCGGTGAAATACGTGGCTTTCTGGCCGAGGGCGATGGGCTCCCGGCCTTTTTCGTCGCGATGGCTGCGCGGCTGCGTGCGCATGGCAGGATGTTTAGTCGGGAACAACATGACATCGGGGGCGTTTTCCTGAAACCAACGGAAGTTTGGCTCGTCGTCCGGGGCGATGACATCGGCATAGATTTCCGTGATGTGAAGGCCGTGGGAGAGAAGCAGGCGGGCGAGGCTGAACGGGAGGAAGGTGAACGTGAAGTCGATCGCGATGGAACGGCCTTCGAGTTGCTGCTTCAAGGTGTTGAAGCGGAGTTCGAGCGTTGCAAGAAGTTCGGCTCGCGAAGCATGGCTCGTGCTCGTTGGGTGGAGGGGCATTTCCCCTGGAAAAAGTACCTCCTTCGGAGCTAAAAATTTCCAGGGAAAACGCCCCTCCACCCCGAAGCTATTCGTGTGACACGCGGAGGCAAAAAATGCGATAAATCGTTCCAAATGGCATTCAAGTTCCTCATACGTCCAGACTTGCGGCAGATAGAGATATGGCTGACCGAGGCGTTTTTCTAAGTCTTCCGCAGCGGCCTTCGTGAAGGGATTCGTGTAGAGGTTGACCGTGCTTTTTCCCATTTGCTGGAAGTCGTTATAGCTCGCGCATTGTGTAATGTCACGCAGGGGGATGCCAGCGGCTTTCAAGAGTTGTTTGATGTCGCTTGATTCGTCGAGCGCGAGGTTGCTGCCAATCATATTGACGGCGTTGTCGTGTGCCGTTGGTTTGCAAAGCAGACGATAGATTTCGAGGCGCTCGCGCGTCTCGGGCGGCATGGCTTTTGTCTGGCGGATGGGGTCCATGATGCATTCGGCGAACTGGACGGCAGGGAATCGGTCGCGGAGCGTGCGGTAGACGTAGGGAAGATTGCAGCCGAGAAAATGATGGACGCAGGCGGTGAAGACGAGGACGGCAGGCGGAAGCTCATCGAGGCGGCGCAGGATCGCGGTGATGCCTTCGATGAGGAAGGTTTCTTGATCTGTGGCGTAGAGGTCGCGCTCGTGCAGCTCAAGCGTATGGAAGCGACGGCGGTAGTCCTCGCCCATTTCGGCAGCGGTGAGGATGACGCCGCGCAGGCAGCCGGCGGCGCAGATGTAAATCTGGTGTGCTTCAGGCACGAGCATGCCGGTGTGGACGATGTTCCACGTGCCGCGGGCGGCGGGAGAATATTCGAGCGTCTGCGGGAAAGGATGAGGGAAGGAGGCATCCGCGATCGGAATCGAAGGGGGAGTTTGTCGTTCTGGGGGGAGGATGCGATGGAGCATATAGGGGCCTTTCATTTGTTGTTCGCGTAGTTAGAACGTACTCGCAGTCAGACGGGTACTTCCTCTCTGGATAAGCAGGCTCTTAGCGCTTTAGCGCTTAGAGGTCGCTTATGCCGCTTGCGGCTAAAAGTAAATCCTTCGGATTTAAAAATTTCCAGAGAGAAAGTCCCCGCCCTCCCGGAGTTTATGCTTGGCTCGCGATAAACTTGCAATCAGCAGATTCGGGGAAGCAACTCTCCTGTCGGTTCTGGCAATAACACTTCCGTTCCTATTTCTGTCTTGAGCATGACGTGACCGGCGTGGTTGTCGGTGACGGTGCCGATGCGTTTGATGCCTTTGGTGTTTTCGTGTTGTTGGAGGGCTTGGATGACATCCGGAGTGACGCGGGGGTCGCAGATGATGACGACGCGGCCTTCGCAGGCGAGGTAGAGCGGAGAGAGGCCGAGGAGACCGGTGAGGCCGGCGACGGCGGGGTCGACGGGGATGTCGGGCTCGTTGATTTCGATGCCGACGTGGCTGTCGCTCGCGATTTCGTGGAGGACGGTGCCGACGCCGCCGCGCGTGGCGTCGCGGATGGTGTGGACGTCTTTGAAGTGGTAGCCGGTGGCGCGGAGCATGTGGAGGATGGGCTCAGAGAGCGGCGCACAGTCGCTCGTGATGTCAGCGTCGATACCGTAGTCGCCGCGCGCGAGGAGGATGGCGGCGCCGTGGCGGCCGATGTCGCCGCTGACGAGGATGTCGTCGCCGGGCTTGGCGTATTTGCCGCTCGTCTCGATGCCGGGGAGGATTTCGCCGATGCCGGTCGTCGTGATGAAGAGGCCGTCGACTTGGCCTTTGCCTGCGACTTTCGTGTCGCCGGCGCAGATGTCGACGTGGGCTTTCGCGCAGGTTTCGGCCATGGAAGCGACGATGACGTCGAGGTCGGCGATCGGGAAGCCTTCTTCGATCTGGAACGCGCAGGTGAGGAAGCGCGGTGTCGCGCCCATGCAGGCGAGGTCATTGACGGTGCCGCAGATGGAGAGTTTGCCAATGTTGCCGCCGGGGAAGCGCCAGGGCGAGACGATGAAGCCGTCGGTCGTCATGGCGATGGGACTGCCGATGACAGGGACGACAGCGGCGTCGTCCGTCGCGACACGCGGGCCTTTGAAGTATTTGGCGAAGATGTCATGAATGAGTTCAGAAGTCTTGCGGCCGCCCGCGCCATGGGCGAGAGTGATGCGGTCGTCAGGGGAAAACGTATTTTGCATGGAGAAGCTCCTTTTATTCGCTATATTGATACCAGGCCGAGCAGGTGCCTTCTCGTGACACCATGCAGGCGCCGACGGGGTGATCGGGAGTACAAATTTTCCCGAAAAGCGGGCAGTCGGGCGGCGTGCAGGCGCCGCGCAGGATATCGCCGCAGCGGCAAGCGGGATTCGGCTTGCCTTCTTGCGGGGGAATCTGATGGACGCGGCGGGCGTCATAGGCTGCGTAGGCTTCACGCAGAGCGAGGCCGCTTCCCTTCAGGATACCGATGCCGCGCCATTCCGCATCGATAGGCTCGAGATATGTTTCGAGCAAGTTGCGAGCGGCGGGACTGCCCTCTTCCGTGACGACGCGCGGGTAGGCGTTGACGAGATAGGGCTCGCCCGTTTGTGATTTTTTGATGATGGCGGCGATGGCGGTCAGGAGCTCGGCGGCCGTAAAGCCGGCGATGGCGCCGCTGATGCCGCGCTTTGTGAGGGCGCGTGGGACTTTGGCACCGGTGATGGTGCAGACGTGGCCAGGGTACAGGTAAGCGTCACAGGAGTCGGCCATGGCAAGGTAGGCTGCGTCCATCGTCTTGTTCGCTGTGAGGAGCGTGAAATTTTTGAGGTGTTGTGCTTCAGCCTCTTGAACGGCAAGGCAGGCGCCAGGCGTCGTGGTTTCGAAGCCGACGGAGAGGAAGGCCACGGGCTCGTCCAGATGTTCAGCGGCATATTGAACGGCGTCGAGTGCGGTGTAGACGATCTGGATATTCGCGCCGGAGCTTCTGGCGGTGGCGAGGCTGCCGTGCGTGCCAGGGACGCGCAGGAGATCGCCGAACGTACAGAGCGTGACGCCGTGCTGGGCGAGGTAGAGCGCTTCGTCGATATAAGTGACGGGGGTGACGCAGACGGGGCAGCCGGGGCCGGAGATGAGCGTGATATTTTCGGGGAGCAGGCTGCGGATGCCGAGGCGGAAGATGGCGTGGGTGTGCGTGCCGCAGACTTCCATGATGCGGAGGCGCGGGCCGTCGTAGGTCGTGATGATGGATTTCGCGGTTTCAATCGGGGTCAAAGGGCTTCAGCTCCTTGCGGGTCTTCGAGTGTTTCGAGGACGGAGGCGGCTTCTTCGGTGTCGTCGTCGGTGATTTTCGCGATGGCAAGGCCGGCGTGGACCATGACGTAGTCGCCGGGATCGAGATGGTCGAGCAGGGCAGCGGAGACGGTACGGCGCGCACCGCTCGCGTCGACGAGGGCGGTGGATTTGGTGACGTTTAAAACTTTGGCGGGGATGCCGACACACATAAGTTAGAACTTCCTTTCTTAAAGTGTTCAATGTCTGCGAAGGTTTGTTCGTGTTCGCAGTCAGACGGGTACTTCCTCTCTGAAAAAAGTAAATCCTTCGGATTTAAAAATTTTCAGAGAGAAAGTACCTGCCTTCCCGAAGCTACTATGTTGTACGCGGACTCAGGAATTCGTCAAGTAGTACATTGCAGCAGCTACCTGGCCAAGGCAGATGCCGCCGTCGTTTGGTGGGACGTGGTGGTGGATGAGGAGGCGGAAGCCGTCGGCTTCGAGGTGATGCTTCGTCAAGTCGAGCAGCAAGGTGTTTTGGAAGACGCCGCCGGAGAGGGCGACGGTGGAGAGCTTCGTGGTTTCGCGGAGATGATGGCAGGCGTCTGCGAGAAGCGCGGCGAGGCCGGTGTGAAACTCATAGGCGAGGCGGCCGGATGTGTCTTCGTTTTGTTCTGCAAGGTAGGCGAGGCGGCGCTTGGCGAGTTCGGCAAAAAGGCGTTGCGTGGGAATCCGAAGCACTGGATCTGTGGGAGACGGGGACGGAAGCGTCGGGAGGGATTCGTTGCATGCAGCAGCTTCGTTCTCGTGTGCTGCCGCCCAGGTTTCCGCAGTGGTCTGAAGCCGGATGGGGGCTTCGCCTTCGTACGTCGGAGCGGTGCAGATGCCCAAGAGGGCGCTGGCAGCATCAAAGAGGCGGCCGGCGCTTGTGGAGGTGACGGTATTGAGGCGGCGTTCCAAAAGGAAGGATTGCGCCGTGTATTGTTGCTTTGTGCAGAGGCGGAGCTTGTCAACGATGGTTTCTTTGTCGGTGAGTCCAGATGCACGCAAGAGGGCGATGGCGATGCGCCAGGGTTCTCGCGGGGCTTTGTCGCCGCCGGCTTGGTCGAAGGGATTGATGGAGGCGAGGCGCGTGTAGCCTGCGAGGTCTGCCTGCAAGATTTCGCCGCCCCAGACCGTGCCATCCGGGCCGTAGCCCGTGCCGTCGAGGGCGATGCCGAGGACGGATTCGTGATAGTCGTTTTCAGCGAGGCAGGAGAGGATGTGGGCGTAATGGTGTTGGACGGGAAACAGCGGGACATGGAGCGTGTCAGCTAGTTCGCGGGCGACGGTGGTCGTGTTGTAGCGTGGGTGGAGGTCGCAGGCGATGAGCTCGGGATGGATGTCAAGGAGCGAGGCCATGAGGTGGATGGAGTCCTTGAGCGCGAGGACGGTGCGCAGATCGGTCGTGTCGCCGACGTAGGCGGAAGGATAGATGAGAGGGCCGCGGGCGAGAGCAAAGGTGTTTTTGAGTTCGCCGCCGATGGCTAAAATTTGGACATCGATGCTTTTCGTAGTCGCGGAGTTAGGCTGGAGGTCGCTGCCGGCTGGGGCATTTCCCGCTGGTAAGCAGACTCTTAGCGCTTCAGCGCTTAGAGGTCGCTTATGCCGCTGGCGGCTAAAAGTAAATCCTTCGGATTTGAAAATTTCCACGGAAAACGCCCCAGCCTCCCGAAGTTTTGCTTGTGGTCGCGGCGTTATGTTGTAATAGATCGGAAGCGGCGCATAACCTCGACTGCGTCGAATCGGGTAAGGTTTCTCTTCATACCAATCAAGGACCGTGTCATCGGCGCGGAGGCGGATGGGGCGATTGTGGGTGAGGATGAGGTCGGCGATAGTGCCGAGGGCTTCGAGAGCTTCTTCGTCCGTGTGGCAGATCGGGGCGCCGCTCGGGTTGCCGCTGGTCATGATGAGGAGTTTCGGCATTTTCGCGTCGAGGCCGTCAGGCGGATAGTGGAACAGGAGCATCTGGAGCGGAGCGTAGGGGAGCATGAGGCCGAGCTTTTGATTGTCCAAGGCTACATTTGAAGCGACAGGGGAATGTGGTTTTTTCTTCAAGAGCAGAATGGGTTTCTGATGCCCAGTGAGAAGCGCTCCTTGTTCTTCAGATTCAATAATGACTGTTTGCTCAATGGTGGGCAAATCAACAGCCATGAGGGCGAACGGCTTCTTGGGGCGATGCTTCCGATCTCGGAGCGTCTGGACGGCGCGCTCGTTCGTGGCGTCGCAGGCGAGATGGAAGCCGCCGATGCCCTTGATGGCGACAATTTTTCCATCAATGAGCGCACGACGCGCTTCTGTGATAGCATCCGATCCTTTGAGCGTTGTTCCAAGAATGGAAACTTCCGGGCCGCAGTGATTACAGCAGACGGGCTGCGCGTCGTAGCGGCGGGAGTGCGGGTCGTGGTATTCTGCCGCGCAGACATCGCACATAGGGAAGGAACCCATGGTTGTGCGCTCGCGGTCGTAGGGAGCGGAGGTTTCGATGGTGAGGCGGGGGCCACAGTCGGTGCAGTTGATGAAAGGGTGGAGGTAGCGACGGTTCGTGGGATCGTAGAGTTCCTGGGCGCAGGCTTCGCAGGTAGCGATGTCGGGGGAGACGTAGACGGGCCCTGGTTCGTGAGCGCTTTCGATGATTTGGAAATCGGAGAAGGTCACTGCGTCTTCCGGGAGTTCTTCGGTCTCGACGTGGAGGATGATGGCGCGCGGCGGCGGTTCTTTTTCGATGGCAGCGAGGAAAGCCATGCAGGCTTGACACGTTCCTTGCGAAAAGATTTCGACGTAAGAGCCTCTGTTCGCGACGGTGCCGCAGATGTGGAAGCGGGCGGCGAGGCGGGCGACGAAGGGACGGAAGCCGACGCCTTGGACGATGCCGGTGAGGGTGGTGCGGAATATAGGCATGTTGTGGCTTCCTTTCTTTTGTAGCACGCGACGATAGGCGCTCGCTTGTGTCGGACGGGGGCTTCCTCGCTGGGAAAAGTAAATCCTGCGGATTTAAAAATTCCCAGCGAGAAAGTCCCCGCCCTCCCAGAGTTTCAAAGGTATTCGCGCAGATACTTTTTCAAAATCCGCTGATGGCTGGGTGATGGATGGGAATCCACATTCCGTGATAGGAGGGGAGGGCTCTTTTGTACAGCGGGTCGCCGAGGATGAGGTCGTAGTTGTTCTTTTTCACGACGGCGGGGAGGTCGGATTCTTCGCGGAGGCGGAGGTCTTGCGGTTTCGTGATGGCGCCGATCTGGCGGAACCAGGTCGCGCAGGTGATGAGGGCATCGGGGTAGCGCGGCTGGAGGAGCGTGCGGAGGGCGTTGGCGGTGATCTGCTGGTGGAGGATCAGGATGTTTTTCGCTGTTTTCGGGAGGTTGAGATGTTGGAAGGTTTGCTCTGCAAGGGGATCGGCGATGTCGTACGGCGTACCGAAGGTGGTTTGCAGCCATTGGGCAGCGCGGAGGCCGCTTGGCGCGATGACGAGGTTGCGTTCATTTTGCGCGGCATCGATGTAATGTGCCGGATCTGAGGAAAGACCGTAGAGGCAGAGTTGTTTCCACTTTGTACGCAACGCATGATGAAGCGCTGCCGTTGCATCGCTTCCGAAGTCGAGCGTTGTAGCGCCGAGGACGCCGACCGTGCCGGGGCGTGGTGTGATGCCCGAAGGGATGCGGGCGAGATGGTGGAAGAGGGCGGCGTAGGTTTTTTCGATGCCGATGTCGTAGGATTCCGTGCCGTCGGTGTCAATGGCGATGGTCGGGATGCCGTGCTTTTGTTCAATCATGCGTGCAAGGGCTTGGAGGTCGGTGCCAATGACGGCAGGGACGGGCGTGCCGACGAGGGCGATGAACGGAAAGGTGCGACCGGCGGATTGGTAATCTTCAACGGCAGAGGTGATATGGGCGATGAGGTGCTGGTCGCGGCCGAGGATAGCGTCCATGTCGCGGAGGGCGGCGCTCGTAAAGACACTCTCGCGGAGTTTTTGCGTGCTCGCTGGCCGGTCGGGGCATTCCCTCGAAAAAAGTAAATCCTTCGGATTTAAAAATTTTCGAGGAAACACCCCGACCGGCCCGGAGTTTGGCTTTGAGCTCGCGGATGTGACTTTACCAGCGGGAATGGGAGAATTCCTTTTGAATCGAGGTTCGTCGAAGCCGCAGATGTTGCCGGCGCAGCCGCCGGCGTCGACGATGACGACGAGGCCGCCGAGGGGATAGAGGACGGAAGCGGCGCCGGCGGTGTCGGGGGCGAAAGGGGGAAGGAACAGGCGGAGTCCTTTCATGGCTTTTGATTCCTTTCGAGGAGCGTGGAGATTTCGTTGAGGAGGCGCTTCACGGCAGCGTAGCCAAACGGCTGTCGTTCGTCGTTCCACGGGATGTTCGGCGTATCCGGATAGTAGACGGCGGCATCGGCACCAAGCGTGAGCGTTGGGGGATGCGAGGGATCGAAGGACGCGAGCGAGGGGGAGAGGTTGCCGTAGATGCGTGTGTCAGGCGATGTTTCGGCAAGGAGACGGAGGTAATAGCGATCGCTGGGGGCGAGCGTCGTGAAGATTTCGGTGACGCGGCAGCCGCAGGAGAGGAGGAGCAGGGCAAGCTCAAGCGGCTGGGCGTTGAGGCGGGAACCAAGCGCTATCGTTATTGCGTGGTCGCGGAGTTTTTGCGTGCTCGCTGGGCAGCGGGGGCATTCCCCCAGAAAAAGTAAATCCTTCGGATTTAAAAATTTCTGGGGAAACACCCCCGCCGCCCCGGAGTTTGTTAAGCGGCCGCGAAGCTGCTGTATCATATCCTTCGTGGCTTCGTAATGAGGGGCGTCAAGGATGTCTTTTTGCAAAGTCTTGGCAAGTGCTTGATACTGCTTGTGAATGCGTCCCGGCGTATAGAAACGGTCAAGCGTGATGTAGGGAATCTTCAGACGCGTGGCGAGGGCTTCGGCGGCGGGGAGGGCTTCGGGATTTAATACGAGGTTGAAGTTGGCTTCGGCCATGCGTTGGAAGTCTTCATAGGTCTTGTATGTGGAAATCTGGCGGATGGTGCGGATGCCGATGGCGTGGAGAAGGTGGAAAAGTTCGCTGTGTTCGTCAATCGGAGAGAAAAAGCCGAGGAGGTTGACGGCGCGTGGGTCTTTTTTGCGCGGCTGGAGCAGGCTGTAGATGGTCTCGCGGACGTGCACCATGGGCGGATGGAGGCTTTCGCGCGTGAGGGCGTACATATAGCAAGGGCGGACGGGGACATCGATGATGTCTTCGACTTTGCGGCAGATGCGTTCCATGTCGGTGCCGAGCAGCGCGTCGACACAGGTGGTGCAGAGCAGGAGGCACGAGGGGCGTTCCTTGCGGCTGGCGAGGAAGAGGCGCGCGGCTTCGGGGATTTTCGAGAGGTGGGAGCCGGTCACGATGTCGGTGCTCGTGAGCTCGAGATAGGCGAAGCGTTCGCCGTATTGGCCAGGGCCAGAGAGCGCATTCGTATTGCGGCCGCAGGCGGCAGGGGAGATCAGGAGCATGAGCGAGCCAGGGATCGTGAGGCCGGCGCGCTTGACGCCGAAGCCTTGCGCGCCTGGGGAGTTGAAGTCGATGGTCGCGGGGGAATTCCACACGAGGTGGCCGCTGATCGTGAGTTCCGGCGGAAAGGTTTCGAGCTTTGCTAGTTCGGCAACGGAATAAGAGGCCATATGGTTTATTCTCCAAGGATGGTCTGGGCGAGCGCCATGAATTTTTTTGTGATGGCTGCCTCAGGGAAGGCTTCAATCGTCGTCTTGCCCAGTTCCTCCGCCTGGTTGATTTCGTCGGCACGCGGGAGGTCGGCGAGAATCGGGAGCTCTTTCGAGGCGGCGAAGGCCTGGACTTTTTCCGTTTCGGTCGGCACGTTGCGCCGGTTCAGCAGGATGCCGCGCGTCTTGGCGTAGCCGCGGTCCTTGAAATTTTCGACGGCCGTCGCGATGTTGTTTGCGGCGTAGAGCGCCATTTTCTCGCCGCTCGTGACGATGAGGACGTCTTCGGCGTAGCCTTCGCGGATTGGCGCGGCAAAGCCGCCGCAGACGACGTCGCCGAGCACGTCATAGAGGACGATGTCGGGCTGGAAGGTCTCGAAGAGCTGCAAGTCCTCGAGGATGCGGAACGTGGCGATGATGCCGCGGCCGGCGCAGCCGAGGCCGGGCGTGGGGCCGCCGGTCTCGATGCAGAGCACGCCGCCATAGCCTTCGCGGGAAATTTCAGACAAAGAGGTTGGCGGCTCGTCGTGTTCGCGCAGGTAGTCCATGACGGTGCGGAGCGGGGTGCCTCCGAGGAGGTTCGAGGTGGAGTCGGCTTTCGGGTCGCAGCCGATCTGGATGACACGCTTGCCTTGCGTCGCGAGCGCGGCGGCAAGGTGGCTTGTGATCGTGGACTTGCCGATGCCGCCTTTGCCGTAAATTGCTAGTTTTTGCATGGAAACTCCTTTTTCGTGGTCGCGGAGATTTTTTCTTGTTCGCAGTCGGGCGGGGGCTTCCGTCCGGAAACAACGCAGTGCAAGCTGCTAAAAGTTTCCGGGCGAAAGTCCCCGCCCTCCCGAAGTTTCAACGTGGCACGCGAAGATTTTTATCTGCCAACATTATACTGTTGCAACGAAAGAAATGCAAATAGAGCGTGTACCTCGTTCATCGTCCCATTTCTTTCCGCAGCCCGTCGTAAAATGCGATGAGGCCGGAGCGGAGCGCGTCGGTGTTTTCTTTGCCGATGGCGGCACCGCGCTTGAGCTCGGCCGTCGTTGTGAGGATGTTTTCGATCGTCGTGATGTAGTCGAACTCCGGCTCCATGATTTCAGCGGCGTCCATCGGCGGCAGCACGGTGATTTCTTTCTCGAGCTGTGCGTACAGCGTCTTGAGCTCTTTGAGATGTTTCTTCTGCGTGAGCGCTTGGTCGAGGCTGGTCTCATTAATTTTTGCGAGCGAGGTGTTGATGCGATTGCGCAGGGTGTGAAGCTCGTCGATGTGGCGCTTGAGGCGCGCGAGGGCTTGCATGGTTTCGATTTTGTTTTCCAAGTGGGATCACCTCATGAAAAACGGGGCTGTCATCGTGGCAGCCCCATACATTTTATGCTTGCGGAGGAATCAGAATTTCAGCTGGTTCTTGATGCGGTCGACAGCGCGGAGCGTATTCTCGCGGTCGCCGAACGACGTGAGGCGGAAGTAGCCTTCGCCGCACGGGCCGAAGCCGACGCCCGGCGTTCCAACGATGTTGACTTTCGTCAGCAGGAGGTCGAAGAAATCCCATGACGGCATATTGTTCGGCGTCTTCAGCCAGATGTACGGCGCGTTGACGCCGCCGTAGGCCGTGATGCCGGCAGCCTGGAGGCCTTCGCGGATGATGCGTGCGTTCTCCATATAATAGGAGACGAGCGCTTTGACCTGTTTCTGGCCTTCGTCCGTGTAGATGGCGGCGGCGCCGCGCTGCACGATGTAGGCCGTGCCGTTGAATTTCGTCGTGTGACGGCGGTTCCAGAGGTCGCGGAATTTCACGCGGCTGCCGTCGGCGGCTTTGCCCGTGACGGTCTTCGGGATGACGGTGTAGCCGCAGCGCGTGCCCGTGAAGCCAGCCGTCTTCGAGAATGAACGGAATTCGATGGCGACGTCTTTCGCGCCCTCGATTTCATAGATGGAGCGCGGCACATCGGGCTCGCTGATGTAGGCGGCATAAGCGGCGTCGAAGAGGATGACGGCATCTTCTTTTTTCGCGTAGTCCACCCACGCGGTCAGCGCTTCCTTCGAGAGCGTCGTGCCCGTCGGATTGTTCGGGCAGCAGAGATAGATGATGTCGACGTGGCCTTCGGGGAGCGCCGGGGAGAAGTTGTTCTCGGCCGTGCTTGGCAGATACGTCACGCCTTTGTAGTAGCCATTGTCCTGCTTTTCGCCCGTGCGGCCGGCCATGACGTTCGTGTCGAGGTAGACGGGATAGACAGGATCCGTGATGGCGATCGTGTTGTCCGTGCCGAAGATTTCCTGAATGTTGCCCGTGTCGCTCTTCGAGCCGTCACTGACAAAAATTTCGTCGCTCGCGATGTCGATGCCGCGATCAAGATAGTTGTGCTTGCGGATGGCTTCGATGAGGAAGTCGTAGCCTTGCTCCGGGCCGTAGCCGCGGAACGTCTCGGCTTTTGCCATTTCATCGACGGCTTTGTGCATGGCTTCGATGCAGACGGCCGGCAGCGGCTGCGTGACATCGCCGATGCCGAGGCGGATGATGTCGGCTTCCGGATGCGCTTCTTTGTAAGCAGCAACGCGACGCGCGATCTCGACGAAGAGGTAGCTGCCGGCGAGCTTCTGATAATTCTGGTTGATGGTTGCCATGAAGGTCCTCCTTTAGTCTAAAACAATCACAGGTATTATAGCATGAATTTGAAGAAATGGGCAGGGGATTGAAAAGGATTGTCGGATGATGATATAATGATAGGCGAATTTTGAAACGCGGGAGGAATCCCTATGATCCAAGATATTGCGCCGCATCGTCTCTGGAATCCCTACGATCCGGCGAAACGCTGCCGCCCGCAGGATTTTATCGTTGCGGCCGACGGCAGCTCGCTGCTGGTGGCTGACGGCGAGCCGCTGCGGTTTCCGCGCCGCGAGGAACTGGCGCTCGATGAGGAAGCAGCGCTCACGTATCTGTTTTCCATCGATGACGAGGCGTTTTTCCTCTTGCGCGAGCCGTTCCCCGCGCCCCGATCGTTTTCCTATCAGAGCCTTCGTTCCCTGCGATATGCAGGAAATGGGACGCGGGAGATGTTTTTCGCGGCGTATACGGCGATGCATCTTGCCATCTGGTATCGGAACAACCATTTCTGCGGCACGTGCGGCCATGCGACGGTCGATTCGGCGGAGGAGCGTGCGCTCGTCTGCCCGTCCTGCGGCCGTATCATCTATCCGCAGCTCATCCCGGCAATCATCGCAGGCGTCATCGACGGCGACCGCATCCTGCTCACGAAGTACGCAAACCGTTCCATGCCGTTTTACGCGCTGATCGCGGGCTTCACGGAGATCGGCGAGACGTTCGAGCAATGCGTCGAGCGCGAAGTCTATGAGGAAGTCGGCTTGCATGTGAAAAACATCCGCTACTACAAGTCGCAGCCGTGGGGCAATGTGCAGGACATCCTCGCGGGCTTCTATTGCGATGTGGACGGCGATCGGGCGATCCGCCGGCAGGAGGACGAGCTCAAGGAAGCCATCTGGGTACCGCGCAGCGAAGTCGTCGGGCAGACGGATGATTTCAGCTTGACGCATGAGATGATGATGACATTCCGCGCTGGCAAAGAGCCACGCTGATATTTTTTGAAAAGAGGCCATTTTTTATGGAATCCAGCCAAAAACTTTCCCTTGACACGCTCGTGGCGCGCTTCAAGGATTACATTTCGTATGACACGCAGTCCGATGAGGACAATGACAAGGAATGCCCGTCGACGCCGGGGCAGATGGTGCTGGCGAAGCATCTCGCTGAGGAATTCAAAGCCATCGGCCTCACCGAGGTCGAGCTTGACGCGCATGGCTACATCATGGCGACGCTGCCTGCGACGGATGGCGGTACGGGCAAGACGGTCGGCTTTATCGCGCATCTCGACACGAGCCCTGATGCGGCGGGCGGCCCCATCCATCCGCAGATTGTGAAAAACTATGATGGTGGCGACATCGTGCTGAACGAAAACGGGCCGGTCGTGCTCTCGCCGAAAGAGTTCCCGGAGCTCCTCGATTACAAAGGCCAGGACATCATGACGACGGACGGCACGACGCTCCTCGGCGCGGATGACAAGGCCGGCCTCACTGCCATCGTCTCGGCGGCGGAGTATCTCGCGGGACACCCGGAGATCCCGCATGGCAAAATCCGTATCGGCGTGACGCCGGACGAGGAGACGGGACGCAGCGCGGCGTTGTTCGATGTCGAAAAATTCGGGGCGGCGTTCGCCTATACGGTCGATGGCGGCGCGATTGGCGGCCTCGAGTACGAGACGTTCAATGCGGCAAATCCCGTCATCACGTTCCATGGACGCAGCGTCCATACGGGCGATGCGAAAGGCAAAATGCTGAATGCCTTGACGCTCGCCGCCGAGTGGCAGCAGCTCCTGCCGGCAGGCGAAAAGCCGGAGTACACGGAAGGCTACGAAGGATTCTTCCACGTCTACAAGCTCGCGGGCGGCGTTGAGACATGCACAATGCATATGCTCGTGCGCGACCATGACCGCACGAAATTCGAGGCGCGCAAAGCGTTCCTCGACAAGCTCGCGGCGTTCTTCAATGAGCGCTATGGCGCGGGCACAGTCGAGATCACGCCGCATGACGTGTACTACAATATGCGTGAGAAGATCGAGGACGGCAATCTCTACGTCGTCGAGCTCGCAAAGCAGGCCATGCGTGAAGCGGGCGTTGAGCCCGTCATCTCGCCGGTGCGCGGCGGCACGGACGGCTCTCAGCTCTCGTTCCGCGGCCTGCCGTGCCCGAATATTTTCACGGGCGGGCTGAACTATCATGGCCGCTATGAGTATCTGCCGCTGCCGTCGCTCTTGGCGGCGGGCGAGACCGTGCTGCATCTCATGGTGGAGGCTGGCAAAGGGGCGAAGTAATTGCGCATCATCGACGCTCATCTTCATTTCGGCAAAGAACCGTATTTCGACGAAATCGCGCGTGCGGCGCAGCATGAGAATACAGAAGCGCATTTGCGTGCAGAGTACGCGAAACTCGGCATCGTCCATGGCATCGTCATGGGGAACCGCCCCGTCGCGGAGACGGAAGTGGCGTACCCCTCGATGCTCTCGTATTGCATCGGCATCGAGCGCTATTCGTTGCCCGGTTCGGGCGATTGGCTTAATCCTGCCGTCCGTGCCGAAGCGCTGCCGTTTGTCGAGCAGCATCTCCAGCGGCCGGCGTGCGTCGGCATCAAGCTCTACCCGGGCTATCACCATTATTGGATTTATGACGACGCGTTTGCGCCTCTCTACGCGCTTGCCATGAAGTACAACAAGCCGGTCGCCGTGCATACGGGCCTCACGGCCTCGCCGGATGGTCTCTTGAAATACAGCCATCCCTCCGTGATGGACGAGGCGGCAACGAAATTCCGTGACGTGCAGTTCGTCATGTGTCATTTTGGCGAACCGTGGTATACGGATGCGGCGGCCGTGCTTGAGAAAAATCCGAATGTCGCTGCGGATCTGTCTGGCATCCTCGAAGGGAAAATCACGGATTTCCCGGCGTTTTACCGGAAGCAGCAATCGTATATCACGCAGCTCAAAGGCTGGATTTCCTATCTTGGCTGTTATGATCGCTTCCTATTCGGCACGGACTGGCCGCTGGCGAATCTTGAAGATTACATCACGTTCACGAAGGACATCATTCCCGAGAAGCATTGGCCGGCGGTGTTCGCAGAAAACGCCGAGCGCATCTATCATTTGAATGGCAACTGATTTTTTAGGAGGATTTCTTTTCCCTATGGCATTACTCGATATCAAAAAGGCCGGCGATCCCGTGCTCAAGGAGCATTGCGCGCCCGTGGAGCGAGTGGACAAACGTCTCCGGAAGCTCCTCGATGATATGGCGGAGACGATGTATGAGGCGGACGGTGTCGGCCTCGCAGCACCGCAGGTCGGCGAGCCCATCCGCATGATCGTCATCGACGTGCAGGACGACCACGGCCTCATCGAGCTCATCAATCCGGAGATCACCTATCGCGAGGGCGAAGCTGTCGACACGGAAGGTTGCCTCTCCGTGCCGAATATCTACGGCGAAGTCCAGCGTGCGGCGAAAGTCAAAGTGGAGTTCTTGAACCGTCGTGGCAAGAAGCAGCATTTGACGGCGACGGGACTCCTCGCACGTTGCATCCAGCATGAGTGCGACCATCTCGAAGGGCAGCTGTTCATCGACATCGCGAAAAGCGTCCACAAGGGGGCGGAGAAATGAAGCGGTTCCGCGTCATTTTCATGGGCACGCCGGAATTTTCCGTGCCGTGCCTCGCGATGCTCCAGGAGACGTGCGATGTGATTGCCGTTGTCACGCAGCCAGATAAGCCGCGCGGGCGCGGGCAGAAGCTCACGCCGTCGCCCGTGAAGGCGTATGCCGTGGCGCATGGTCTTCCCGTGTACCAGCCGGCGAAGATCAAGACTGAGGAGTTCACAGCAAAGCTGGAAGCCATGAAGCCCGACCTCATGGTCGTCGTGGCCTTTGGGCAGATCCTCTCGCAACGGATTCTCGACATTCCGCCGTATGGCTGCATCAATGTCCATGCGTCGCTGCTGCCGCGTTATCGCGGGGCGGCGCCCATGCAGTGGTGCATCATCAATGGCGAAAAAGAGACGGGTGTGACGACGATGTTCATGGACGCCGGCCTCGACACGGGCGACATGCTCTGTCGGGCGACGCTCTCCATTGGCGAGGACACGACGCTCGCGGAGGTTCATGACGGTCTCATGGCGCTCGGCGCGGACGTGCTCGGCGAGACGCTCGAAGCGCTGTCCGATGGCACGCTCACGCGCACGCCGCAGCCGAAAGAGTCGAACTACGCGCCGATGCTGACGAAGGAAACGGGACATATCGACTGGTCGCAGCCCGCGCAGACGATTCACAATCTCGTGCGCGGCCTCGACAGCTGGCCGGGTGCTTATACGTTCCTCGATGGCAAAAAGTACAAGATCTGGCGGACGCGCCGCACGGGGAAAACGACAGAGGTTGCGCCCGGCATGATCCTCGTGGCGGACAAGAAGACCGGCATGTGCGTCGCGGCAGGCGACGAGGTGCTCGAGATCGTCGAGCTCCAAGCGCCCGGCAAGAAACGCATGACGGCAGCGGAGTACCTCAACGGCCACGCCATCCAGCTTCCTGCGCGCTTTGAAGGCTGAGTTCCCAACAGTTGGAGCATCCTATGAAAAACAAAAAACCACCATTCGTTGTGCCGGGGCGCCCGAAGAAGCGGCTGTTCCTCGGCATGCTTTCTTTGACGACCTTGCTGTTTGCGGTCGTCCTTTTCGTCATTTGGTACATCGGCGTGCCGGGGCTCGCGTCCATCGAGCCGTGGCTGCCGGCGCTCCTCGGGCTGGCGTTTTCGCTGGTCATCTTCTTTACGTTCTTCGGCATCTTTAACATGGTGCTGGCCGTCGCCGGCCTGCCGTACGTGCCGTTCATTGAGAAGCAGACGTATGGGCTCATCAACGCATTGTTTCCGTTCGCCGTGTATCTCGGCCACTTTTTTGGCATCCGGCGGCGGAAGCTCGAGGGCTCGTTCATCGCCGTCAGCAACCTGCTGTTCCGTCGGCGCAAGATCCGCGTGCCGGCTTCGCGGCTGCTCGTCGTGACGCCGCATTGCCTGCAGCTTGCCAGCTGCCCGCACAAGATCACGCGCGATCCGCACAACTGCAAGCGTTGCGGCGGCTGCGACATCGGCGCGCTCGTGACGCTCGCCGACGAGATGGGATTTCATTTCTTCGTCGCGACGGGCGGCACGCTCGCGCGCCAGATCGTGAAAAACACGCGGCCAAAAGCTGTGCTCGCCATCGCGTGCGAGCGCGACCTCATGAGCGGCATCCAGGACGTCTATCCGCTGCCGGCCGTCGGCGTGCTGAACATCCGGCCGAATGGCCCGTGCTACAACACGCACGTCGATATGGAGCTCGTCCGAAAGCAGCTCGAAGAAATCATCATCCCGGAGGAGGATGGCCATGGATCACGTCCGTAATCTCGCCGTGCGCGTGCTCAGCGAAGTGAATGAAGAGGGCGCCTATGCCAATGTCGCGCTCGCGCGCAACCTGCGCAAGGCAGAGCTTTCTGACGTCGACCGGCGCTTCCTCACGGAGCTCGCGTATGGGGCCGTCAAAGCCACGGGGACGCTCGATTGGATGATCCGCAAGTACGTCAACCGCCCCGTACGGAAGATCGCGCCGATGATTCGCAACATCCTGCGGCTCGGCTTTTACCAGATCTTCTTTATGGACAAAGTGCCGGCCTCTGCAGCGTGCAATGAATGCGTCGAGCTTGCGAAAAAATATGGCCATCCAGGCACGGTGAAATTTGTCAATGCCGTGCTGCGCTCGGCCGTGCGCGCGCCGGAGAAATGCGCGTTCCCACATGGCAAGGGCCACGCGACGGAGGAACTCGCGCTTCAGACATTTCACCCGCAATGGCTGGTCAAGCGCTGGGTGAAAGCACTGGGATTTGATGTAGCGGCGGCCATCTGCGCCTTTGATAACGAAGATGCTGTGTTTTCGCTCCGCGCGAATACCTTGAAAATTTCACGGGGCGCGTTGCTGGAACGATTGCAAGCGGAAGGTGCTGAGGCCTTGCCATCAAATTGGGCGCCGGAGGGCATCCTCTGCACATCGCATGGCGCTCTGGACAAGATGCCATCGCTCGCGGAAGGCCTGTGGCAAGTGCAGGACGAGAGCTCGATGCAGGTCGCGCACGTCGTGGACCCGCAGCCGGGAGAGTTCGTCATCGACTGTTGCAGTGCGCCAGGCGGCAAGACGACGCATCTGGCTGCACTTATGAAAAATCAAGGCCGCATCATCGCCGGCGATATCTATGAGCACAAGCTCGCACGCATCGAGGAAAATGCGAAACGCCTCGGTATCACCATCATAGACACTGAGTTATTAGATGCTCGCAATGTTGGGCGGCGGTTTGCAGGGCAGGCCGACCGCGTGCTTGTCGATGCGCCGTGCAGCGGCCTCGGCGTCCTGCGGCGCAAGCCGGATGCGCGCTGGAAAAAGAATGAGGATGAGATCAAGAAATTGCCGCAGCTGCAGCTCGACATCCTGAAGAACGCAGCGGAAGCGGTGAGGCCCGGCGGCGTGCTCGTCTACAGCACCTGCACAATCAATCGCATGGAAAACGAGGAAGTTGTGGAAGCGTTCCTCTCCACACATGAGGCGTTTATGCTAGTGGAAACGGGACAGTTCCTGCCAACGAAAAAACGCGCGGAGCGCATGGTTCAGCTGTATCCGCACATCGATGGGACGGACGGCTTTTTCATCGCGCGGATGGAGCGCAGATGAAAAGGCTTGCGAAACACATGAGACTCGTATATAATGGTAGCAGTCAAATGATATAACATTTGACAGGAGGCTGATACCATGGCAATCCTTGCGTTTGACATTGGCGGCAGCAGCGTGAAATATGCCGTCGTCGATGCAGAGGGCAAGATCCTTGAAAAGTCAAAGAAGCCGACCCCGGAGACGAGGGACGGCTTCTTTGCGTTGGCAAAAGGCATTCAGACATCAAAGAAAGGAAAGATTCTCATGAAACGTTACCCGATGAAGCTCATCGCCCCGCTCAAGGATTACCTCTGGGGCGGCACACGGCTCAAGGACGAGTACGGCAAGAAGACGGACCTCGACATCGTCGCCGAGAGCTGGGAGCTCGCTTGTCATAAAGACGGCAAGAGCGTGATTGCGAATGGCTCGGCACAGGGCATGACGCTCGAAGCGTGGCTCGCGGAGCAGAAAGAAGACATGCTCGGCACGCATGTCGCGGAGTTCCCGTATTTCCCGCTGCTCATCAAGCTCATCGACGCGCGCGGCAATCTCTCCGTGCAGGTGCATCCGGATAATGATTACGCGCAGCGCGTCGAAGGCGAGTACGGCAAGACGGAGATGTGGTACATCGTTGATTGCGAGCCGGGCGCGAGCTTGCTCTATGGCTTCAAGAGCGAGATCAGCAAGGAAGAATTCGAGCGCCGCATCAAAGATAACACGCTGCTCGACGTCGTGAGTCGTGTGCCCGTGCACAAGGGCGATGTCTTTTTCATCGACAGCGGCACGTTGCACGCGATCGGCGAGGGCATCCTGATCTGCGAGATCCAGCAGAATTCGAACACGACGTACCGCATCTACGACTACGGCCGCGTCGGTAAGGACGGCAAACCGCGCGAGCTCCACGTCGCAAAAGCGCTCGACGTCACGAACCTCGAACCGCCGAAAGCGCATCCTGCCATGAAGACGGGCATGGACATCTTCGCGGGCGCAAAAGCGCGCCTGCTCGCGTCGTGCGAATACTTCACGACGTACCATCTCGATGTTGACGGCGAAGCGCATCTCACGTGTGGCAAGGACAGCTTCCAGAGCTTCACCGTGCTCTCCGGCAGCCTCAAAGTCACGGCAGGGGAGGTCGAAGTTGCGTTCGGGAAAGGCGAGACAGCCTTCCTGCCAGCTGGCCTCGGCGATTATACGCTGACTGGCAGCGGCGAGTTGATCCTCAGCAAACTGTGATATTCGTTCAAATATTGAAGCGTGAGCGCATGTCCCTTAGATATTTTTGAAGAAGATGATGACGACAAAAATCGTAAAAAAGACAAGGCCGAGGGCTGCGGCGACTGGCGGCAAGAACGGGCCGCCGACAGCGTGCAGCAGGCCGAAGGCTGGCAGCGTGAAGAGGACGAAGGCCGCGAGCGAGAGGCGGAAGCAGCTGCGCAAGGCGCGTGATGTGCTTTGCAGGCCGGCGCTGAGCGCAGGAAGCGCGGCAAGCGACGGAAGGACGAGGCGAGAGGCCGCGTCCTCTGTTTTTTTGCTTTGCGATGATGCGTCGGATGGTGCAGCGTTTGCATGCGACGTGAGATGAATTGTGATGTCTGCGGTGCTACTCATCGCGTCGACGAGCGATGCAACGACATGGCCTTTCGCTTTATAGAGTTGCAGCTCGCGCACGAGGCTGTCTGTTTTCGTGAGCGATCGCGCTTCGGACATGCCGAGCGCCTTGCCTGTGGCGTTTGCGAAGCGGCGGCTGCCGTGCGTGAGGAGCGTCGTCTGGATGCCAGCGCGCTCGAGTGCGGCGATGGGCTTCTTCGCCGTTTCCGAGATATCTTCTTCGAAGGCGATGAGACCTCGCATACGCGGGCCGAGCGCGACGCCGACGAGTGCAAGGCCGTGGAGAGCGAGCTGGTCGGCACGCGTCAGAAGCTCAGCGCTCGTCTTCACGCCTTCCACTTCGAGCCAGTCGAGGCGGCCGACGCGCAGCGCCTGCCCCATGAGCAATGCTTCGACGCCGGCGTGCGGCGTTTCTGTCACGGCAGAGAGCCGATGCAGCCGCAGGCGGCGGTCGCTAGCGATCACGCAGATGATTTTTGCATAAGGATGCGAGGACTCTTGCTCGGCTGAGGCTGCGAGGGCGAGAAGATCCGACTGCGACAGGCCTTCGGGGATGAGCTCCTTGATGTGCGGCTCGCCGATGAGAAACGGCCGGCGCGGCAGGAGCACGGTGTCGATGTCTTTGAGCAAGGCGAGTGCGTTTGGACCAGATGCATGTGCCTGATTTTTTTTGAGCGTGCGACGGACGGCATGATCTGCGAGCAGGCAGCTCACGGCATAGGGCAGCGGCAGCGCCGCGACGAGTGTGGCACTTGCCGCAAGGAGCGCGCTTTCTTCGCTTTCCAGCAGATACCAGACACTGCCAGCCGCGATCGAGAGTACGGGCGTGAACAGAAGCCAGAAGCGGATGGGAATGGGATGTTGCAAGAAAATTCCTCCCGTGATTCGAACGTTCGATGGAACTTTTGTTACATACATTCGCGGTGCATGTGGAAAATCCCTTGCTCATACCGTAAAAAGTTGATAAAATCGAAGACGCAAATACAAAATACACATGAAGCTTCGGCTTCATCGTCGAGGTGTTACCTGGTGGAACAAATCGAAATCCTCGGACATGCGAAAATCAATCTGACGCTTGACATCTTGGGCACGCGGCCGGATGGCTTTCACGAGGTCGCGATGGTCATGCAGGCCGTCGAACTTGCGGACACGCTGACACTCACGCGACGCGAGAAAGATGGCATTGTGCTGACAATCGATGTGCCATGGCTGAAAGCCAATGAAAAAAATCTTGCGTATCGCGCGGCGAAGCTGATGCAAGAGGCATTTGCGGATCGCATCACGGGGGGCGTGGCCATCTATCTTCAGAAGCGCATTCCCATGGCGGCCGGGCTTGCGGGCGGCAGCGCGGACGCGGCGGCAGTCCTCTCCGGCATGAACGAACTCTATGAGCTTCACGCAAGCGATGAAGAACTTTGTACGCTCGGCGCGCAGCTCGGCTCGGATATCCCGTTCACGTTGATGGGGGGGACGATGCTCGCGACGGGACGCGGCGAAGTGCTAAAGCGCCTGCCGGATTTCCCAGAGACGTACGTCGTGCTCGCAAAGCCGCACATTTCCGTCTCGACGGCCTGGGCCTATGGCGCGTACGACGCCAATCCTGCGACTGTGCATCCTGACAACGCGGCCATGCTCCGCGCCATCGAGCGAGGTGACCGCAAGGCAGCGGCAGGCTTGCTTGCCAATGTGCTCGAGCGAGCGACAATCCAGCGGTATGGACGCCTGGCAGCGATCAAGCAGAAAATGGTCGAGGCCGGTGCGCTCGCAAGCCTCATGTCGGGCAGCGGGCCGACGCTCTTCGCACTTGCGGAGACGCGCGCACAAGCGGAAGCGGTAGCTGACGCTGTACGCGCATCCGATGTGGATGTATTCGTCACGAAGACGCTAGGAAAACCATGAGAAAGCGTCGGGGCGAACTGCCCGCGTGATTCTTTGAAATATGAAAGCAAATGAGGGATGCGTTATGGAGAAGAAGTTATCACCGATCCGGCTGGACAGCTATCAGCCGCTCCGCGAGGTCGTCTGCGAGTCGCTCCGGGATGCCATCCGCAAGGGCATCTTGAAACCGGGCGAGCGCCTCATGGAAATCCAGCTCGCGGAAGAGCTCGGTGTCAGCCGCACACCCGTGCGCGAGGCGATCCGCAAGCTGGAGCTCGAGGGCTATGTCATCATGATGCCGCGCCGCGGCACGTACGTAGCGAGCATGTCGATCCGCGACATCAATGAAATCTTCGAGATCCGCACGGCACTCGAGTCGCTGTCGAACGGCCTCGCGGCCGAACGCATCACGGCGGAAGAGCTCGAAAGCTTGCAGCGCCTGCTCGTCCAGATCGGCGGCTATGTTGAAGACGGCGACATGGAGAACATCGTCAAGACGGATATCGAGTTCCACGATCTCCTGTATCATGCGGCGCGCAACAGCCGCCTCGTCGGCATCATTTCGAACCTCCGCGACCAGCTCACGCGCTTCCGCACGCTCTCGATGTCGTATCCCGGCCGTCTCGAAGTGACGCAGGAAGAGCATCGCGAGATCGTCGAGGCCATTTCCGAAGGCGACGTGAAGCGCGCGCGCAAAGCGGCAGAGCGCCACATGGAAATGTCGGAGAAGACGCTGCTCAAAGCGATTGACGCGAAGAAAAAAGAACAGGAAAAGAAGTCTGGCAAGAGAGCGAGAAAAGCTTCGAAGCCGGAAGAATAATACAGAATTCCATTGAAAGATGTCTTAGGAGGCATATACGAATGTCAGATTTCGTTACGATCATCCTCGCGGCCGGCAAGGGCACGCGCATGAAGTCGGCGCTGCCGAAAGTCTTGCACAAGGCGGGCGGCAAGGCTATGGTGCAGCAGGTGCTCGATGCGGCGAAAGCGGCTGGCGCGCGGCGCCAGGTCGTCGTCACAGGCTTTGGCGGCGATGCCGTGCGCGAGGCGCTTGGCGACCAGGCCGAGTTCGTCACGCAAGAAGAACAGCTCGGCACGGGCCATGCCGTGAAGATGACGGCGCCGCTGCTCAAAGATGAAAAGGGAACGGTCATGGTGCTCTGCGGCGACACGCCGCTTCTGACGAGCACCTTGCTGAAAAAGTTGTTCGATGAACATGTGGCGGCCAAAGCGAAAGCGACCGTCCTCACGGCTGTCATGCCGGACGCGACGGGCTATGGCCGCATCATCCGCAAGGCGGACGGCAGCGTGGAAAAAATCGTCGAACACAAGGATGCGACGGAGGCGGAGCGCAAGGTGCGCGAAGTCAACTCCGGCATTTACTGCTTTGATACGCAGGCGCTCTTTGCGTCCCTCGAACAAGTGACGAACGACAACGCGCAGGGCGAATACTATTTGCCGGACGTGCTGGAAATCCTCCAAAAGCAAGGCGAAAAAATCTGGGCGGTCGCGGCAGATGACTATGAAGAAACGCTCGGTGTCAACAGCCGCGCGCAGCTCGCGAATGCCGAGCGCATCCTGCGCCAGCGCAAAAACGAGGAACTCATGGCCGAGGGCGTCAGCATCATCGATCCCGCAACGACGTTCGTCGATAGTGACGTGACGGTTGGCCGCGACACGATTCTTTATCCGATGACGTACCTCGAGAGCGGCACGACGATCGGCGAAAACTGCGAAATCGGCCCGTCCGTGCGCATCCAGAACACGAAGATCGGGAGTGGCGTTTCAGGACAGTTCCTCTATGCGCATGACGCCGTCGTCGATGACAACGTGAAGCTCGGTCAGTTCGTCCACCTGCGTCCAGGCACGCACATCTGCGAAGGCGTGAAGATTGACAACTTCATCGAGGTCAAGAACTCGACGATCGGCAAAGGCTCGAAGCTCCCGCATCTCTCCTACATCGGCGACTGCGACATGGGCGAGAACGTCAACATGGGCTGTGGCACGATCACGGTGAATTACGACGGCAGAAAGAAATTCCGTACGAAAATTGGAAACAACGCCTTCGTCGGTTGCAATTCGAACCTCGTCGCACCCGTGACCGTCGAAGACAATGCCTACATCGCCGCCGGTTCGACGATCACGCAGACCGTGCCGAAGGATGCGCTCGCCGTCGCCCGCGCCCGACAGAAGAATATCACGGGCTGGCTGGACAAACGCAAGCAATGATGATAAACTCGAGGGCGAGGAATCATTTTTTCATGCAAAAAGCAATGGAGGACAAAGCAAATGTCTTTAGACACGGGAAACTTGGTCATTTTGGCCGGCAATGCGAACCCCGAGCTCGCAAACAAGATCGCGGACCGCATCGGCGTCAATCTCTGTGACGCATACGTCGGCCACTTCAACAATGGCGAGACCCAGGTCATGATCAGCGAAAGCATCCGCGGCAAGGATATCTTCATCATCCAGCCGACATCGCAGCCGGTCAACGACAACCTCATGGAACTCTTGATCATGGCGGATGCCTGCAAGCGTGCGTCGGCGCACAGCATCACGGCGGTCGTGCCGTACTATGCGTATGCGCGCCAGGATCGCAAGACGCGCGGCCGCGAGCCGATTTCGGCGAAGCTCGTCGCGAACCTCATGACGACGGCTGGCGTCACGCGCGTCGTCACGGTCGACCTCCATGCCGGCCAGATCCAGGGCTTCTTCGATATCCCGGTCGATCATCTGGCTGCTGCGCCGACGATCGCAAATTATTTCCGTGCGCAGAAGCTCGAGAATGTCGTCGTCGTCTCGCCGGACCTCGGCGGCGTCACGCGCGCCCGCATCCTCGCCGACCATCTGCAGGCGCCAATCGCCATCATCGAGAAGCGCCGCCCGAAACCGGGCTGCGCCGAGGTCATGAACCTCATCGGCGACGTGCAGGACAAGACGGCGGTCATCATCGATGACATCGTCGACACGGCCGGCTCGCTCTGCGAAGGCGCACGCGCCCTCCAGAAACGCGGCGCCAAGCGCATTTTCGCCTCGTGCTCGCACGCGATCCTCTCCGATCCCGCCGTGCAGCGCATCAATGATTCGCCGATTGAAAAGCTT
Organism: uncultured Veillonellaceae bacterium; assembly: GCA_900314825.1. Taxonomy (GTDB): domain Bacteria; phylum Bacillota; class Negativicutes; order Selenomonadales; family Selenomonadaceae; genus Selenomonas_C. The sequence goes on from OMWS01000008.1 coordinate 53,723, forward strand.
GTTATCACGGACACGATCCCGCTGCCGCCGGAGAAGCACAGCGACAAGATCGTCACGCTTTCGCTCGCCGAGCCCATCGCGGACGTCATCATCCGTATCCAGAGCCACCGCAGCGTCAGCCAGCTGTTTAGATAATGGAATATACGCCTCCCCCTTTTGGGGAGGTGCCCCGAAGGGGCGGAGAGGGTAACGTAGTAACTATATTCTCATTCCTTTCGAGAGGAATACAGAATATGTCTATGCGTTACCCTCTCAGTCGCCCTGGCGGGCGCCAGCTCCCCCAAAGGGGGAGCCTTTTTGGTGTGGGGGTTATCATGAAAAATGCTTCGGACTTATTCATTCGCACGTTCACATTCTGGCCAAACCTCTCGGAACGGGAAAAAGACCTGGTAAATAGCGGCACGCATGCCATCCGCTATGAAAAAGGCACGCAAGTCCATCGCGGACCATTCGACTGCATTGGCGTCCTGCTCGTGAAGACAGGGCAGCTGCGCGTCTATACGTTATCGGAAGATGGCCGTGACGTGACGCTCTACCGGCTGTTTCCCGGCGATGTCGGCATCCTCTCGGCCTCTTGCACGCTTGATGCCGTGACATTTGACGTCTATATCGATGCCGAAGAGGCGACGGACGTGCTGCTCACGGATGCGACCGTCTTCAACCGGCTCGTGCAGCAGAATATCTATGTCAAAGCCTATGCGTATGAGACAGCGGCGAACCGCTTGTCGGAAATGCTCTGGAAGATGCAGGAAATCCTGTTTCTTTCTGCCGACCGCCGCCTTGCGATCTTCCTCGTGGAAGAAATAGAGAAAACAGGCAGCAAGGAAATCCGCCTGACGCATGAGCAGATCGCGCGCTACATGGGCAGCGCGCGCGAAGTCGTGAGCCGCCTCGTGAAATATTTTTCGCAGGAGGGATATGTGCGACCGGGGCGCGGGCGATTGACGGTCGTCGATGATGATGGTTTGCGCGCGCTGGCGGGAAATCCACGCGCCGTATGAAAGCATATGGGCATCGATGCTTGAAATACGTGATTTTTTCATATAGAATAGAGAAAGTTTGAAGATTGATCGGAGGGTTATATTTATGGAATCCATCATTCGTGATATCGCGCTCGCGCCTTCGGGGCATGACAAGATCGCGTGGGTCAAGAATTTCATGCCGGTGATGAATGCCGTTGACAAGGAATTTTCGCAGACGAAGCCTTTTAAGGGCATCCGCCTTGCCATCACGTTGCATCTCGAAGCGAAGACGGCGTATATGGCTGAGGTCTTTGCGCATGCTGGCGCGGATGTCGTCATCACGGGCAGCAATCCGCTGTCGACACAGGACGACGTGGCGGCGGCGCTCGTCGAGGACGGCATCACGGTCTTTGCGACGCATGGCTGTACGGAAGAGGAATATTTCGATTACATCAACAAGGCGCTCGACACGCATCCGCAGCTCATCATGGATGACGGCGGCGATCTCGTGAACGCGTTGCACACGACGCATCGCGACCAGCTGCCGGAGATCATCGGCGGCTCGGAGGAAACGACGACGGGCGTGCATCGTTTGCATGGCCTCGCGAAAGAGGGCAAGCTTGCATTTCCGATGATCGCGGCGAATGACGCGTATTGCAAATATCTCTTTGACAATCGCTATGGCACGGGCCAGTCGACGTGGGAAGGCATCATGCGCGCGACGAACCTCGTCATCGCGGGCAAGAATGTCGTCATCGCCGGCTATGGCTGGTGCGGAAAGGGCGGCGCCATGCGCGCGCGCGGCCTCGGTGCGAATGTCATCATCACGGAAGTCGATCCGATCAAGGCCATCGAGGCCGTATTCGACGGCTTCCGTGTGATGCCGATGGATGAAGCCGCGAAGATCGGCGACATCTTCTTGACGCTGACGGGTGACAAGGATGTTATCCGCAAATGGCATTTTGAAAGCATGAAAGACGGCGCAATGATGGCGAATGCCGGCCATTTCGATTGCGAGATCAACATCCCCGAGCTCGCCTCGATTTCGAAATCGCGCCGCACGGTCAAGCCGAACATCGAAGAATTCGTCACGAACGACGGCCGCAAACTCTACCTGCTCGCGGAAGGCCGCCTCGTGAATCTCGCGGCCGGCGACGGTCATCCGGCGGAGATCATGGATCTGTCGTTCGGTGTGCAGTTCTTCTCGCAGCTGCATCTCCTCGAGCATCATAAAGAACTCAAGAACGATGTCTATCTCATGCCGGAAGAGATCAACACGCGCCTTGCGAACATCAAACTCGCAGCGCTTGGCGTGAAGATCGACGAACTCACGGAAGAACAGCGCAAGTACCTGAATCTTTGAGTTGCGGAGGCACATTTTAATATGAACCTTTTGATCAAAAACGCGACGGTGGTTCTCCCGGACGGGAAGACGCAGGTCGGCAGTATCGCTGTCGAGGGCTCGAAAATCCTTGCGGTCGGCGATGTGCCAGAATCCTTCGTCGCGACGCAGACGATCGACGCGAAAGACATGCTCGCGATTCCGGGGTTTGTCAATGCGCATACGCATGCGTCCATGACGCTCCTGCGCAGCTATGCCGACGACATGGAACTCATGACGTGGCTCAATGACCACATCTGGCCGGTCGAGGCGAAGATGGTCTCGAATGACATCTATTGGGGCGCGGCGCTGGCCGCCGTCGAGATGCTAAAGAGCGGCACGACGACGTTCGCCGATATGTACGGCCCGTTCATGGAACGCGTCGCCGATGTCGTGGCAGAATCCGGCATGCGCGGCGTGCTGTCGCGTGGCATCATTGGCGTCGCGCCGGACGGCGAGAAAAAGCTCGAAGAGAATGTCACGCTCTACAAAGACTATCATGGCGCGGTGGGTGGCCGCATCACGGTCATGTTCGGCCCGCACGCGCCGTATACGTGCCCGCCGGAGTTCTTGAAAAAAGTCGCGGCTGCGGCGCAGAGCCTCGGTGCGGAAGTCCACATCCACATGAATGAGACAAAGGCCGAAATCGAGCAGATCAAAAAGCAGTATGGCAAGCGTCCGTTCCAGTATGTCGAGGACACGGGACTCTTTGAGAATCCGACGCTTGCGGCGCACTGCGTCCACCTGGATGATGCAGAAATCGAAATCATCAAGAAGCATCACATCCGCGTCGCGCACAATCCGGGATCGAACATGAAACTCGCGAGTGGTACGGCGCCCGTGCCACGCTTGCTCAAAGAAGGCGTGACGGTCGGCCTCGGCACGGATGGCGCTTCGTCGAACAACAACCTTGATATGCTGCAAGAAGTGCAGCTCGCGGCGCTCCTGCACAAGGTGAACGAATACGATCCGCTCGCCGTCCCGGCGTTTGAAGCATTGAAAATGGGCACGGAGTATGGCGCGAAAGCCGTCGGGCTCGACGGCCTCGGCCGCCTCGAAGCCGGCGCGAAAGCTGACATCACGCTCGTTAGCATGAAGGGTGCCGCTTGGTGCCCGCGCTTCAACGAAATGTCGCTGCTCGTCTATTCCGGCAATGCCGGCGATGTCGATACGGTCATCTGCGATGGCAAGATCCTCATGGAGCATCGCGAACTGAAGACACTCGATGAGGAAAAGATCAAGTACGAAGCGCAAAAATGCGCGGAACGTCTGACAAAATAATGTGGTGTGGCTGTTGCATGGCGATGCGTGCGGCAGCCACTTTTGAGGTGATACTTTGGCAAGAAAGACAGCGGCAGAAACGAAGCCCGCTGCAAAGAAAACAACAAAAGCAGGGCGGCGCAAGAGCACGCCATCGAAGCGTACGGAAACGGCAGCCGTAGCGAATCCGAACCGTCGCTATGAACTCTGCGGTCTCGCAATCGTTGTCGTCGGCATCATTTCCGCCTGTGGCCTTGCGGGACTCAATGTCGGCTTCGTCGGCATCTATTTCGCGCGCTTTTTGCACTATATGTTCGGCGTTGGTGCCGCGCTTGTCGTGCTCGTGATTTTTCTCGTCGGCTGGTATTTGATCACGCGGCATCAGGCACCGTCGTATACGCTGCGGGATTTCGGGATTACGGCGATCTATGCGCTGGCGCTTGCGGCATATCATCATTTCACCGTCGCGCCGGGCGCAGAAATTTTGCCAGAAAGTCTCGCGGACGGCGGCGGGCTTTTTGGCGGTGGCATTTTATTTTTCATCCGGAAATTTTTCGGCGTGACGGGCGGCATCATCGTCATTGCCGCCGGCATCGTCGGTTCGATCCTGCTCGCGACGAAATGGTCACTCGGCACGGGCTTGCAAAAGACGGAAGACGTCGCGAAAAAAAGTGCGAAGGCCGCTGGTCAGGCCGCAAGCGTCGCGGCGGTCGCGACGTATGAAAAAGCCGTCGAAGTCGGCGAACGCGCCAGCGAAGGCGTCGCACGCAAAGTCCGCGAGAAGCGCCATGCGCATTCGTTCTATGATCAAGATGCCGACCAGCACTTCCGCGCAGCGTCCGAGATGTTACAAGAGACAACGACGGTGCAAGATCATGTGGAGAGTACGCAAGCACCCAGCAGTCCAACGTTTACACCAGAAACGAAAAGCGCATGGGAAGATGCGCCCGAGCAGAATATGACGTTCGTCCCGGCGACAGAAGTGCCCGCAGACGACGTTCCTGCTCAGGCATTCACGATTGACTATGGTGCGCGTTCTTCCGAACAAGAAGCGCCGCTGGATGCGGACGACGAAACAGCGCAGGCAAAGGAAGGCCTTGAAGCGTTGGCCGCTGTGGGCGTCACAGGCGCGGCAAACGCAGCGGCGAATCTGACGATCGAAGCGGCGGAAGCGGCCGCAGGCATTCACTCGGCAAGCGTGGCAGCGGGTTCCGTTGCTCTTTCCACGCATGGGGCGAATCGTCTGGAAGCGCGTTCTGCGGATGGCGTGACGCATCTCAAATCTGCGCCCGAATACAGCTCGCTCATGCAGCCAGGCAGCATGGGGGCGCATTTTGGGGACGAAGATGCGCCGGAGCATCCGCCGGCACCGCCCGTTGCGCCGCCACCGCCGCCGTACGTGCTCCCAAGCGTGACGGATATCCTCACGAAAAATGTCAAGAAGCAGAATGTCGCGCTTGAGATGGAAATCCAGGAAAATGCGCAGACGCTTGCCAAGACGTTGCATGATTTCCATGTTGATGCGAAGATCATCAATGCGTGCCACGGCCCGGCCGTCACGCGCTATGAGCTCGAGCCCGCACCGGGCGTGAAGGTCAGCAAGATCACAGGTCTCGCTGACGATCTCGCGCTGTCGCTCGCGGCAGCCTCTGTGCGCATCGAGCCGATCTCGGGCAAGGCGGCCATCGGCATCGAGGTGCCGAACAAGGAACTCGAGAGCGTGCGCCTGCGCGAAGTGCTCGAGAGTCCGAAGTTCGCCCAAGCGAAGTCGAAGCTCACGTGCGGCCTTGGCATGGACATCGGCGGCCAGCCGATTTTCGCCGACCTCGGCAAGATGCCGCATCTCCTCGTCGCCGGCGCGACGGGCAGCGGCAAGTCCGTCTGCATCAATACGCTGATCACGAGCATTCTTTTCAAAGCAAAGCCGGACGAAGTGAAGTTCATCCTCATCGATCCGAAGATGGTCGAGCTCTCAAACTACAACGGCATTCCGCATCTCATGGTGCCGGTCGTGACGGAGGCGAAGAAATCCGCGTCTGTGCTGAACTGGGCCGTGCAGGAAATGGAGAAGCGCTACGCGAAATTCGCGGAGCACAATGTCCGCAACATGGCGACGTACAACGAACATTTTCCAGAAGCGAAAATGCCAGCCATCGTCATCATCATCGACGAGCTCGCCGATCTCATGATGGTCGCGCCGCACGATGTCGAGGATGCCATCTGCCGCATCGCGCAGAAAGCGCGCGCTGCTGGCATCCACATGGTGCTCGCGACGCAGCGCCCGTCCGTCGACGTCATCACGGGCATCATCAAGGCGAACATCCCGTCGCGCATTTCGTTTGCCGTGTCGAGCCAGATCGACTCGCGCACGATCCTTGATGCGAGCGGCGCGGAAAAATTGCTCGGCAAAGGCGATATGCTGTTTTATCCTGTCGGCGCCGCAAAACCCCGCCGCGTGCAAGGCGCATTCATCAGCGACGAAGAAGTGGAAAAACTCTTGGAGTTCATCCGCGCGCAAGGCCAGGAGGCCGAGCCGGACGAAGAGATCGTCGCGTTCACAGAGAACGCTATGCGCGAGGAAGAAGAGGGGAGCAAAGGCAGCGGCAAGAAAGCAAAGCCGAAATTCGACGAGCTGATGGAAGATGCTATCGACTGTGTGCTCGCGACAGGCATCGCCTCGACGAGCGGCTTGCAGCGGCGGTTTTCCCTCGGCTACCAGCGCGCTGCGCGCATCATCGACGCGATGGCGGAGCTCGGCATCGTCGGTCCGGCGCACGGCAGCAAGCCGCGCGAGATCCTCATGAATGGTGAACAGGCGCACGCTGCAGTCGCGGCAGCGAAAGCCGAAGCATAAAAAAACAGGAGCATTTGCAAATCGCTGCAATCGCTCCTGTTTTTTTTGCGCGGAGAATATTTTGTGCATGAAAATTTTTTTTTCACGAAAAAAGCTGCTGCACACTGCAACAGCTTTGAAATCTCATGGTCGGGATGACAGGATTCGAACCTGCGGCCTCTTCGTCCCGAACGAAGCGCGCTACCAAACTGTGCCACATCCCGTAAACACAAGAAATATTATACGAAGACGGAAAGCTCTTGTCAAGTCATTTTTTGAAATCGAGAGGAAAAAATGCTCGAGCTTTCATTTTGAACGAGCTGATATGTGTTCTGATTTTTGTCAACGGAGCGATGAAAAAAATTGACCATAAAATAAGAGAAAATCTGTCCAAAAGCCGTCAGAGCAATCTTGACGGCTTTTTCCATGTGTGCTATCCTTATGAATGGGATATAAACAAGGCATGGTGATAGCATAAACCATAATTATAGAATATAGAATCTATAAAAAAAGGTTATGCTGTGCCATACGTAAGAACAAGGGGGATTTCTGATGATTGATATTCTCGACCGCGTTCGCAACAAGAGCCTGCAGAGCAAGATCGTTTCTGCAGAGGAGGCGGCCGCATTCCTGAAGCCCGGCATGAATGTCGCGACGAGCGGCTTCACGGCTTCGGCGTACCCGAAGGCGGTGCCTCTCGCACTTGCTGAGCGTATGAAGAAGGAACCTTTCACCATCAATCTTTGGACGGGCGCTTCGACGGGCCCGGAGCTCGATGACGCGCTCGCACAGGTGCACGGCATCAAGCAGCGCCTGCCGTATCAGACGGACAAGGCGCTCCGCAGCGAGATCAACGACGGCAGCGTCGATTATCTCGATCTGCATCTTTCCGAGTCGGCGCAGCTCTCCCGCTGCGGCTATCTCGGCCACATTGATGTCGCGATCGTCGAGGCCTGCGCCATCGACGAGGACGGCAACATCATCCCGACGACGTCGCTCGGCAATGCTGCTTCGTACGTGCAGTCCGCGGACACGGTCATCGTCGAAGTGAACACGAGCCAGCCGCTCGACCTCGAAGGCATGCATGACGTCTACATCCCGATGGACCCGCCAAATCGTCTGCCCATCCCCATCGTGAAGGCCAGCGATCGCGTCGGCACGCCGTATATTCCGTGCACGCCGGACAAGATCAAATTCATCGTCCCGTGCGATATCCCCGACCACACGCGTCCGCTGCGCGCCATCGATGACAATTCGAAGAAGATGAGCGAGCTCACGCTCGAGTTCCTCGATGCCGAAATCAAAGCCGGCCGCATGCCGAAGAACCTTCTTCCGCTGCAGTCGGGCGTCGGCAACGTCGCAAACGCGGTGCTCGCGGGCTTCGTGGATTCCGATCTCAAAGACCTCACGGTCTACACGGAAGTCATCCAGGACGGCATGCTCGACCTCATCGATGCCGGCAAGCTGAACTTCGCATCGGGCACGGCGTTCTCCCCGTCGCCGGAAGGCATGAAGCGCTTCTACGCTGACGTGCAGAAGTACAAGAAATACTTGCTGCTGCGTCCGGAAGAAGTGTCGAACAGCCCGGAAGTCGTGCATCGTCTCGGCGTCATCGCCATGAACACGGCCATCGAGTGCGACATTTACGGCAACGTGAACTCGACGCACATCACTGGCACGAAGATGATGAACGGCATCGGCGGCAGCGGCGACTTCGCGCGCAACGCGTACCTCACGATCTTCTACACGCCGTCGACGGCGAAAGATGGCAAGATTTCGTCCATCGTCCCGTTCTGCTCGCATATCGACCACACGGAGCACGATGTCGATGTCATCATCACGGAGCAGGGCGTCGCGGATCTCAGGGGCAAAGCGCCGAAAGAGCGTGCGCTCGAAGTCATCAACAAGTGCGCGCATCCGGACTATCGTCCGCTGCTGCTCGACTACTTCCATCGTGCCGATGAGGCGACGAAGCATGCGAACACGCCGCACATCCTCGAAGAGGCGCTTTCGTTCCATGAGCGCTTCGTCAAGACGGGCACGATGCAGAAGTGAGCTGCCCCTTGCAAAAGGCTGAAGCAGGGGGCCGAAAGCTCCCTGTAATATAGAACTGAATCAGGAGGAAATATCCAATATGAGCACGGAACACGAGAAAATCCAGGCAGAGCTCGCGAAATATCAGGCGAGCGTCGAAAAGGCCATCGCACGTTTCCCAGAGCGTGACCACCTGCCGGAGCAGCGCCTCTACACGCCGCTCGACATCAAGGACACGGACTACGCGGACGAAATCAGCTTCCCGGGCGTCTATCCGTACACGCGCGGCGTCCAGCCGACGATGTATCGCGGCCGCTTCTGGACGATGCGTATGTACGCAGGCTTCTCGACGGCAGAGGAGTCGAACAAGCGCTATCGCATGCTGATCGAAAACGGCGCCACGGGCCTTTCCTGCGCATTCGACCTGCCGACGCAGATCGGCTACGACTCCGACGATCCGATTTCCGAAGGCGAAGTCGGCAAGGTCGGCGTCGCGATCGACTCGCTCGCTGATATGGAAGTCCTGTTCGACAAGATCGACCTCGGCAAAGTCTCGACGTCCATGACGATCAACGCGCCGGCTTCCGTCCTGCTCGCGATGTACATCGCTGTGGCAGAGAAGCAGGGCGTTGCTGCTGACCAGCTCCGCGGCACGATCCAGAACGATATCCTCAAAGAATACGCAGCGCGCGGCACGTATATCTTCCCGCCGCGTCCTTCCATGCGCCTCATCACGAACATCTTCGAGTATTGCTCGAAGAACGTGCCGAAGTGGAACACGATCTCCATTTCCGGCTATCATATCCGTGAAGCAGGTTCGACGGCTGCGCAGGAAATCGCCTTCACGATCGCCGACGGCATCGCATACTGCGAAGCTGCCATTAAAGCTGGCCTCCACATCGATGATTTCGCCGGCCGCCTCTCGTTCTTCTGGAACGCGCACAACAATGTCCTCGAAGAGGTTGCGAAGTTCCGCGCATCCCGCCGCATCTGGGCAAAGGTCATGAAAGAGCGCTTCCATGCTGAGAAAGACAAGTCCATGAAACTGCGTTTCCATACGCAGACGGCTGGCTCGATGCTGACGGCACAGCAGCCGAACAACAACATCGTGCGCGTCGCACTGCAGACAGCTGCTGCTGTCATGGGCGGCACGCAGTCCCTCCACACGAACTCCCGCGACGAGGCGCTTGCCCTCCCGACGCAGGAATCCGTCACGATCGCACTCCGCACGCAGCAGATCGTCGCTTATGAGAGCGGCCTCGCCGATGTCATCGATCCGCTCGCTGGCTCGTACTACGTCGAAGCCATGACGAACAAGCTCGAAGCTGAGGCGTGGGACTACATCCACAAGATCGACGAGATGGGCGGCGCTGTCGCGGCTATCGAGAAGGGCTACATCCAGAAAGAAATCCAGGATTCCGCTTACAAGTGGCAGATGGACGTCGAGTCCGGCGCCCGCGTCATCGTCGGCGTCAACAAGTTCCAGATGGAAAACGAGGAGCCGCCGAAAGATCTCCTCAAAGTCGACGAGGCTGTCGGCAAGCGCCAGGTCGCGAAGCTGCATGATATGAAAGCGAAACGCGACAACGCCGCTGTCGAAGCAGCACTCAAAGACCTCAAGGCCGCTTGCGAGGACGAGAACGAAAACCTCATGCCGCATATCCTTGCTGCTGTCAAGACGTATGCGACGCTCGGCGAGATCTGCGGCGTCATGCGCAGCGTCTTCGGCGAGTATGAGGCACACGTGAACCTGTAATTTCTTGTGGAGGGAAAACATAAAATGGAGAAGAAAATCAGAGTCTTAGTCGCAAAACCGGGCCTCGATGGCCATGATCGCGGCGCGAAAGTCGTCGCACGTGCCCTGCGCGATGCAGGTTTCGAGGTCATCTACACGGGCCTGCGCCAGACGCCGGAGCAGATCGCGGAAGCCGCACTGCAGGAAGACGTCAATGTCGTCGCCATGAGCATCCTCTCGGGCGCGCATGGCCACCTGTTCCCGAAAGTCGTCAACCTCGTCCGTGAGAAGGGCATGACGGATGTCCTCATCATCGGCGGCGGCGTCATCCCCGACAGCGATATCCCGGCTCTCAAAGAAGCCGGCATCGCCGAAGTCTTCACGCCGGGCACGCCGACGACGGACGTCGTGAACTTCATCAAGGAACACGTGAAACTCTAAGTTCAAAATCAACGAAGATACATCTTTGGGAAGCTATGATTTATGACGCTTGTCGGATCAATGCTTCCTAATAGGAGGGCGTCACTTGGACATTGCAGCAGAAGTGCTCAAAGGCAATCGCCTGGCCCTCTCCCGCGCCATCACGGCTATCGAGAACGAGTACGATGAAGCGACGGAAATCATGAAGAAGCTTTATCCACGCACGGGCCATGCGTTCGTCCTCGGTGTCACCGGGCCTCCGGGGGCAGGCAAAAGCACGCTTACGGACAAACTCGCGCGCGAGTACCGCAATCAGGGCAAAACCGTCGGCATCATCGCCGTCGATCCCACGAGCCCGTTTACGGGAGGCGCCATCCTCGGCGACCGCATCCGCATGAACGGGCTCACGCTCGATGAAGGTGTCTTTATCCGCAGCATGGGCACGCGCGGCAGCCTTGGCGGACTTTCGCACAAGACGGCCGATGCGGTCAAGGCGATGGATGCCTTCGGAAAAGATGTCATTTTC
>OMWS01000054.1 GCA_900314825.1 uncultured Veillonellaceae bacterium
CATTGTGTTCATCCTTTGCGGTTGCGAGTGATTCTGTCAGTATGCCAGAACCGACGTTGACTTGTAAAGGCCTTTTACACAAACTATTTTACACTCCCGGCACGATGGTCACACCAAAGAAAGAAGAACTTATTGCGACGCCGTTTCGCTTTTTGGATGATGAAGGAAAAACGACTTCGTCGAGCAAGAGTAAGGCAAAAACATTTTTTGAGAGTGGTATGGCAGACGTATGTAAGCTTCTTCATGAGTATACGTGTGAATCCTTGCCCGTCACGATTTATTATGCGTTCAAGCAAAGTGATGTGGACGACACAGGAAAATCTTCTTCCGGTTGGGAGACGATGCTTTCTGCTATTATTCAAGCAGGCTTTGCTATCACAGGTACATGGCCTGTGCGGACGGAACGCGGTGGACGTTCAAACGCCATTGAAACGAATGCTCTCGCATCTTCAATTATTCTCGTCTGCCGCAAGCGCTCCACGACCATCGGCGATTGCAGCCGCAAGGATTTTCTGCGGCAGCTGCGGCGCGAGCTGGCTTCTGCCATCGCGAAGCTCCAGTCCGCGAACATCGCGCCGGTCGATATGATGCAGTCCGCCATCGGGCCGGGCATCAGCGTGTTTTCGCGCTACGACCACGTCCTCGAGGCCGACGGCACGGAGATGAGCGTGCGCACCGCGCTTCAGATCATCAATCAGGAACTCGATACCTTCTTCGGCGGGCAGAGCGAAGGGCTCGACGCCGAGACGCGGTTTTCCATCGCGCTTTACACGCAGAAGGGCTTCAGCGAGATGATGTTCGGCGAGGCGGATGTGCTTTCTCGTGCCATGAATACGTCCGTCGCCCGCGTCGCCGAGACGGGTTGCATCGTCTCCGGCAAAGGCATCGTGCGCCTCACGCGGCGTACGGAGCTCCCGCCATCGAAGCGCGGCTGGAAATCTGAGCCCGATTGGATGCGCCTCCAGCGCCTCGCCCATGCCATGGAGCATGACGGCATCCGCGGCTGCGCCGAGCTCCTCATGCCTGCAATCGGCAGCGAGGAAGAGCTGAAGCACCTCGCCTATCGGATGTACCAGATCGCCGACGACCGTGCCGAGTCGAGCGAGGCTGCCGTCTACAACAACCTCGTCATTTCGTGGGAAGACATCACCGCACGCGCCCAGCAGATGCGCGATGCACAGCCGAAGGAACAGACGCTTGCGTTCGGAGAGGAGGATGCCAAGTGAGCAGGAATTTGGACGAAGCCAAACACCTCGGCCGCAACCGCAGCCTCGTCGACGAGGCCATCCATGACGATCTCGCGCAGCCGCTCGCGAACTACGTCTGCTATACGCTGTCGAAGGCCTACAAAGACCAGCATCGCGGGATGGCGGTGGAAGAAGACGGCTGGTGGAAATGGGGCGTGCTCGATGTCTTGTACGCAGACAAGAAGCAGAACCTTCCTATGGGCGGGACGTACGGCGATCTCTGCGACAGCCTCGACGTGCAATGTGCGCTGACGCTCGTGGATCTGCATTGGAAAGGCATCTTCAGCAAGCAGCTTCCGCGCACGTTTTACAACTGGATCAAGGAAATCAACTCCATCCGCAACGATTGGGCGCATTTCACGCAGGCGAACTTGAAAGAGTATACGGACGACTACCTCATCCGCGTCTATGATACCATCGCCCGCATCCTCGATAAGATTGACCCCGACGGCGTCGAGCCCGTGCGGGCGAAGATCCGCGAGATCCAGTACGGCTCGGCGGACGGCTCGCTCGCGGCGGCGCAGGCCATGGCAAAATCAGAAGAAGCGCCGGAGACGGCAAAGGAAACGCCCGCGCCAGCGCCACCGGCGAAGCCGAAGGGCAAGGCCGGTTTCCTCCAGACGGCGGGGAAACTCCCGAGCTGGCGCGAGGTCATGCAGCCGCATCCCGACGTGCGCAAGGGAAAGTACAAGAACGCCGAGTTCGCCGCCGACCTCGCGCAGGTCGCGCGTGGCGAGGGCAGCATCGAGTACGTCGACCCCGTGGAATTTTTCAGCCGCACGTATATCACGGAGGGCATGAAGGGTCTCCTGACGACGACGCTCCAGCGCGTCGCTGGCATCGGCGGCGAGCCCGTGCTCCAGCTGAAGACCTCGTTCGGCGGCGGCAAGACGCACAGCATGCTGTCCATCTACCATCTCTTCCACGGAAAGCTGCCGCTCCATCGTCTGCCGCAGATGGAGGCGCTGCTCGGCGAGGCGGGCATGCAGTCCATCCCCGATGCGAATGTCGCCGTGCTCGTCGGCACGGCGCTCGACCCGACGCAGTGGAAGCGCCCCATCGACCTGCCGGGCATCACGATCCATACGCTCTGGGGCGAGATGGCCGCGCAGCTCGCGAAGGGCGCCCGCGACCTCTCGGTCTACGACATCGTCAAGGAAGCGGACAAGAAGGGCGTGTCGCCGGGCTCGGAAAAGCTCCGCGAGCTCTTCGACCGCTGCGGCGCGTGCGTCATCCTCATCGACGAGCTCGTCGCCTATGCGCGCAAGCTTTATGGCGCGGAGGACAAGCACCTGCCCGCCGGCACGTTCGCGAACGTGCTCTCTTTCATCCAGGAAATCACGGAAGCGGCGAAGGCAAGCAAGCGCAGCATCGTCATCGCTTCCATCCCCGCCTCCGAGATCGAGATCGGCGGCGCGGCGGGGCAGGAAGCGCTCGCAGAGATCGAGCATACGTTCGGCCGCATCGAGAGCATCTGGAAGCCCGTCACGCCGCAGGAAAGCTTCGAAGTCGTGCGGCGGCGGCTGTTTTTGCCCTGCACGAATCCGGAGGCGCGCGACACCATTTGTCATGCGTTCGCGCAGATGTATCAGGAGAGCGGCAACCTGTTCCCCGTGAAAGCGAAAGATGCCAATTACGAGCAGCGTTTGCTCGATTGCTATCCCATCCATCCCGAGATTTTTGATGATCTCTATGAGGAATGGAGCACGATTCAGGAATTTCAACGGACGCGAAGCGTTTTGCGCCTCATGGCGGGCGTTGTCCATCAGCTCTGGACGAATGGCGATGCCTCGCCGATGATTCTGCCAGGGGCGATGCCGCTACAAATTCAGCAAGTGCATGATGAGCTCCTCCGCTATCTGGAGCACACGTGGTCTCCGATTGTCGATAGTGAGATTGACGGGCCGAATGCGGAGTCGGTACGAATTGACAGCACGAGCGCACGCTTTGCAAACCTCATGGCGGCGCGTCGTGTTGCCCGTACGATTTTCCTCGCAACGGCACCAGGGACCCATCAGCAGAGGATTCGTGGCATCGACGAAACGCGCATCCGCCTCGGCGTCGCATTGCCGGGCGAGCAGCTCGCGGTTTTTGACGATGCCGTGCAAAAGCTGAAAGGTGCACTGAGCTATCTCTATTCGAACGACATGGGCAACCTGCTCTGGTTCGACAGTCGTCCGACGCTCCGCAAGCTCGTCGCCGATCAAGAGGAGCGGATCCACGCCGACGACATCGAGGCGGAGATTGAAGATCGTTTGCATCGCTGGAAGTCCGTCAGCGGCATCGCAATCCGTACGCTGCCGAAGGAATCGGCCGACGTGCCGGACGATGACAGGGCAGTCAGTCTCGTGATCTTGCCGCTCCAGGCTGTGCATGAGCGCGGACAATCGCTGAGCGCGGCGACGGCGGAGGCGGCTGGCATTCTCGAAGCGCGCGGCTCGGCTGGACGCATCCACAAGAATATGCTGACGTTCCTCGCGCCGGACAAAAAGAAGCTCATTCCGCTCAAAAAAATCGTGAAACGGTATCTCGCATGGTGCATCATCCGCGATGAGGCCGAGGCACGCGGCCTCGCCATCGACCAATTGAACGAAGCGAAGAACAGCATCGCGCAGGTTGATCGCGATGTGCGGATGAAGCTGTCGCAGGCATATGCGTGGATTCTTTCGCCGTACATTGAGACGGATGATTTGCGCACGGTGCTCTGGGATGTCTACGAGATTTCCTGCATCGATGGCGACAACATCAAAGCGGCGAAGAAGCGCCTCATCGACGAGGAAGCACTCATCGAGCGATGGGGCGCGACGCTCTTGAAGATGAAGCTCGACAGCCTCTTCTTCCGCGAGCGCGACAGCATCTCCGTGCAGGAGCTCTGGAACTGCTTCGCGAACTACTGCTACTTGCCGCGCCTCGCCGAGCGCCGTGTCCTCGAGGATACGATCCGCGAAGGCGTGAAAAACGGTGCTTTCGCGATGGCGGAAATGCAGGACGCGCAGGGCAATTATCATGGCTTGCGTGTGAAGCGTGACATTGCTTTCGAAATTCTCGTGCCTGGGATGCTCGTCGTGAAAGAGGACGTCGCCGAAGCGCAGGTGGCTGCGGCAGAGGCGAAGCGCAAGGAAGAGGAACAGAAGCGCGAGGACGACACGTCAGGAGCGCATGGAGGCTGCGGCGGCGGCAAAGGGACGTCTGGCGGAGGCGATTGGTTCGGCGGTGACGATACCCATGGCGGGCAAACCGGCGGGACGGATACCGTCCGCGAGCGCAAGCAAAAGCCGCGCCGTTTCCTGATGGAGACGCCCATCGACGACACCCGCGTCAACAAGCAGGTGAACGACTACGTTCAAGAAGTCCTCGTACATCTCCAAGACCTGCCGCACGCCAAAGTCTCCATCCGCCTCGAGATCGAGGTCGACATCCCCGAAGGCGCCGACGACACCACCGTCCGCACCGTCTCGGAAAACTGTCGGACGCTAAAGACTGAGTCGTACCAGTTCGATTGAATTTCTCACATTTGTTGCACAAAAAACGAGCCTCCGCGTCAGAGATCCCGACGCTGGAGGCTCGTTTTTCGTGTTCAGATTTTTCTGCGAGTTCTTCTTGGGAAAGTTTGGCTTTCTTGCGAAGAAACCGCAGGTTTTTGCGGAGATTTTCCTCGAAGATGTTGAGATCATAAAGATCCGGTTCGTTTTTCTCGTTCATGGGATCACCATTTTCCGTTATGGTAGCACTTCTTGAAATACGCCCGCAGGTTTTCGTCGTAGCACGTTGTGTGGGAATGAAAAAGTCTAACGTTAGACTTTTTTACCGTAGTCCATCGTTTGCTTGCGGCGTTTCAATGTTTCGATATCTTCGGCGAGATGGAGCGCGTGCATCTTGCGATGGCAGTTCGGGCACAGGGCGACGGTGTTTTCGATGGTGTCTTTGCCGCCATGGGAGAGCCATTCGATATGGTGGCATTCGAGATAAGGCGTGCCGTCTTTTGTCAAAAAAGGTGCTGGATTGCCGCAGAGCTCGCAGATCCCATGGGCGCGTTCTTTCGTGAGCGCTGCGATCGTGGCGCTGCGTTCGTATTGTACGGTTTTGACGAAGCGATGGGAGGCAGTCGATGATTTTGCGTGTTCCTCTGAGATTTTGGACGCGCGAGCTATGAGCGCCTGTTTCGACAGCTTTTTAGCACGCGTTTCTTCCTCCTGCGTGAACTGCTGGAAGGCATCTTCGGAAAGGGCATCGTTCTCTTCGATCAATCGTAAGGGAAAGCGATAGACCAAGCGATCGTGCCCGTCTTTATCCGGCTGCCTCGCTGTTTCATAGGGGCCGGCCAGTTTGACTCTCCCGCGATACGTATATCTCGTGTCTTCAAAGACCTCAGGACGCCAGCTGCGCAGGGGACACTCCTTGCACGTCCGCCGTTTTCCTTTTTCGCCAGACCGCTGCTTTCGAAAGCATCCGTCTTTCCAGAAGTTCCGGCACTGCGGATAGTAACCGACGGTTCCTGATTTGCTAACGATGCGCTGGCTGTACACGTCCATCCGCCCCCAGAAACGGGAGAAAAACTGGTTCGCCTTCGTTTTGTCGATAGCATAGGGAAGAATCCTGCTCCCTTGGTCGAGCTCTTCGACATCATCCGCAGGGTCCTCTGGAGCGACGATGCCGTTGTCCTCGAGGAGCTTGCGAAGACGACGGTTTTCGCGCTGCAAAGTCTCAATGGTGGATAGAAGTGCTTGTACCCGTTCGGGTTCAGACGTTTCTGCATGCACAAACGAAGACCTCTTTCCTGTCGGCGTTGTTCTGGTTGCTTACACGTTTTTCAAAGCGCCGTCATCCAAAAGGAAGTCCAACAGATGAAGCTTCTTGTATCCGTTCCCCAAATCTGTGAACGGATCATCATCCATCGTGATGACGATTTTCTTGTACCCGTCATCGAGGTTTTTGAACGAACGGAGCTCTCGCATACGCGTTTGCTCATCCATCAGCGTATACGAGACTTGAATGTAGTAGCGGTCGCTCATGTCCTGAACCATGAAGTCGATTTCTTTTTGGTCATTTTTTCCGATATCGACGAGATACCCACGGTGCAAGAGTTCCAAGTAGACGATATTCTCGATGGTATGCGTGACCTCGATCTGACGAAAATTCAAAAACGCGTTGCGCAGCCCGAGATCGACCGCATAATATTTGAACAGCGTTTTGAGATAGTTCTTTCCCTTGATGTCGTAGCGGTCTGCGCGATAAAACAGGAAGGCATCGCAGAGATGATCGATGTAGCTGCCGATGGTCTTGTGATCGACGGAAGGATGCCCGTTGCTCTTGAGCGTATCTGTGATCTTGCGGCTGGACACGTACGATCCGATGCTGGAGCAGAGGAGGCTGACGAGCGCCCGCAGCACTTCGCGGTTCCGGATTCTATACCGTTCGACGATGTCATCGGTGACGACGGTTTCCGCAATGGTGCGCAGATAGGCCACGCGCTGCATCGGGTCGGGCTCTTGCAGCAGATATGGCATGCCGCCGTACAGCATGTAGTCGTTGAATGCCTTGCGCTTTTCCCCTTGGCAAAATTGGTAATATTCGCGGAAGCTCAAGGGGAATAGCTTCAATTCTACCGCGCGCCCGCGAAATTTCGTGTTGATGTCGGTGGACAGGAAACGGGAATTCGAGCCCGTGAGATAAACATCGCAGTCGAAATCCCGCTTGATGCCATTGACCACGTCCTCGAAGCGATCCACCAACTGGATTTCATCCAGAAAGACATAGCAGCGTCCATCGCGTGGCATCCGTTGCTCCAGCCATTGATAGAGTGCCATCGGCTCTTGCAAAGACGCATTCTTGATGTTGTCAATGGCAAGACGGATGATCCGATCCTTTGGAACGCCGTCTGTCAGCAAGCGCTGGTAATACAGGTCAAACAGCAATGTCGATTTGCCGCAGCGCCGGATTCCGGTGATGATCTTCACCAGATCTTTATCCTTTTGCTGATAAAGCCTCTCCAGATATTGGGGGCGATTCAGAAGCATATTCCTTCACCTCATACCTATTCTATTCCCCAAACTTTGAAAAATCAAGTTTTTGGGGAATTCTTATGGAGGCATTCAATGGATTCGATTTATGCGCCGTGCTTTTTCTTCCCGCACTGCTCGCGTGAGCGTGCTCTTGCTGATGCCGACGGCTTCTGCCGCTTCGTTGTACGTCATCTTCTAAGTTTTGACTAAATCAAAAATTTTCCAATAGAGGAAAGCCATGATAAATAAACGAAAAGCAACAAAAGGGGGATGCTGACGAAGACGATGGCCTCCGGCCGATCGGCATAGGCGGGCACCTTCGCCTGCAGCCGTGCTGTTGTCGTATCACGAGATATTTCATAGCAAATCCCTCTTCAGCCGCATGAGCGCATCGTAGTTGACGGCCGTTTCAAAGGCATTCGCGTAAAACTGGCGGCTTTTCAAAAGCTCCGAGCGGATATCAAAATCCGTGTACATATTTGCGAGCTGGATGCGCGGCGTCGCACGAGCGACGAAAATGTTATCCTGCCGCTCGACCTGTCCATTGACAATATGAGATATATCTATTAAAATAGTCGCAGAAAGGGAATGTGATGCGAATGCAGTTTGAGGTCGAATTTTATGAGACCGTCGACGGGAAATCACCGGCGATAGATTTTCTCGATTCTCTGGAGCCGAAAGTCCATGCCAAATTCGTTTCCTTGTTGGAACTTCTGGAGACGAATGGGAAC
Source organism: uncultured Veillonellaceae bacterium (assembly GCA_900314825.1). GTDB lineage: Bacteria > Bacillota > Negativicutes > Selenomonadales > Selenomonadaceae > Selenomonas_C. The sequence continues at coordinate 7,981 of OMWS01000054.1, forward strand.
CGCCTTCGAAAACCTTACAGCGAACATATCGAAGATGATATTTTTGAGCTTCGTTGCAAGCAGGGAAGCAACATCTACCGCATCATGTATTTCTTCTACTACCATGGAAAGATCATCCTGACGAATGGGTTCATCAAGAAAACACAAAAGACGCCGAAGAACGTCATCGCCCTTGCCAAAAGGTATCGCGAGGACTATATCCGGCAGATGGGGGCGAAAGAATGAAGAGCTTGAAAGAATACAAGGCACAGTGCATGAAGGATCCGGCTTTCGCGAAAGCGTATGAAGACATCCAGCCGGAGATGTCCGTCATCCAAGCCATCATCGATGCACGGGAAGCCAACCACATGACGCAGAAGGAGCTCTCGCTCAAAACGGGCATCGCGCAGACGGAAATCAGCAAGCTGGAGAACGGAACCCGAAATCCATCCATCAAGCTTTTGCAGCGCCTGGCGGACGGCCTGGACATGGAGCTCAAAATTGTCTTTGAGCCGAGGACTCTTCAAAATGCTTAATTTCATCGAGACTGCCGTGAGTATCAAGCCTGCGACGGTCTTTTTACTATTGCGGCATCATTCGCATTGTAATGCTGCGCTACATCGATGTGCGCCGCTTCGGCCGCTTTTGGTTCTTGCGGCCGGAGGAATCCGATGCGCTCGCCGGCCTCGAACGGCTCGGCATCGAGCCGCTGTCGGAGGACTTGACAGGCGTGTATCTCAAAGGACACCTCGCGCACCACGCGGTTCCCATCAAAGCGGCGCTTCTCGACCAGTCCGTCGTCTGCGGCATCGGCAACATTTATGCGGACGAAATCCTCTACGCTGCGCGCCTGCACCCGGAAGAGCCGTGCAGCCATCTCAGCACGCGCGCCTGGAATCGCCTCGCGGCCACGATTCATGACGTCATCGCATGGGGCATCGAGACCGACGCCATGACACCCGCGGAATATCTCGCAGGCAAAGGAAAAGAATACCGGAACACGCCCGACCTCCGCGCCTACGGGCACGAAGGAAAACCCTGCCTCCGCTGCGGCCATGCAATGAAGCGCATCACGATTGGCGGCCGCAGCAGCTGTTATTGTCCGTATTGCCAAAGAAAAAAGCGGTCGTTTTGACCGCTTTCGGTTTCTGCAGATCGTTTCACCCTCTAAGAATCTGATCCAGCCGCTCGCGCCCGAGCAGCAGAACCCCTTCCTTTGCTGCCTGCTGCTCGAGCTCTTCGCTGAATCCCCAGAAGGAGCACAGGGCATAGTGCAGGCGTCCGGGGTATTTTTCCAGCGGAAATTTGCCGCGCAGGCGGCGGAGCACGGCGAGGCCGGTTCCTTCCTTCCGATATTTGCACGCGCAGAGCAGGTAGTCCTCCGCCTTGGCATCCGTGGCGACGATGTCGATCTCCTCGGCCACCGTCCGTTTCTTGCCGCCGTCGGTATGCGTGACCTTGTCCCACCAGCGGCCGGCTTTCGTGAAATGGAACGGCAGAGCGTCCCGCTGGTTCAGGCAGCGCAAAGCTTCCAGCGCGACCTGCTCGAAGGTCTGCGAGACGAATTCCTGCAGGCCGGGCGCGATCTGATAGCGATAAAGCCCCTCCCCATTTCCAGCCGCGATGTCCGAAGCGTTGCCGTAACAGAACGCATACCAGAAACGGAAGAAATCATCGGCGAGACGGTAGAGCCCACGGCCGCGCGCCGTGCGTTCCCTCGGCAGCGCTAGGACGGAAAATTCCCTCGTCACGAGGCCGATCTCGATGAGGTTGCGCAGGTATGCGTTGATCTTCGTGCTGTCCAGCTGCGTGCGTTCGTGGATGGCGTTCAGTGTCGTGCAGCCTTGGGCAATGGCCTCGATGATGACGTTGTAGACCGCCGTTTCTCGTAGTTCCTGATGCAGCAGGAACTCCACTTCGCTTGCCAAGATGCTGCCGCGTTGCAAGATTTGCGCTTCGACATTTTCCTCGATCGTCGCATCGTCATCGAATTGCTGCAAATAATGCGGGATACCGCCGAGGATGGCATAATACGTCAGCTGCGTCTCCAAGGAGCTGTTCGGGAAAAATCCGCGCGCCTCCCGGAACGAGAGCGGCTGCAACCGATAGATGCCCGTGGCGCGGCCGTACAAGGGATTCTTCTCCCCGAGCAGTTCCCGCTCGATGAAGCTGATGGAACTGCCGCAGAGAATCAGCATGACGTTCTCGCGTTGCAGCACGTCGTCCCAGAGGTTCTGCAGGATGGACGGGAGGGCAAGATTTCCCTGCGCCATGTAGGGGAACTCGTCGATGATCAAGAGCTTCTTGCCGGCGCCCGGGAGCTCCTGCACGCTCCGCAAAGCGGCTTCCCACGTCGGGAACGTGCTGACATATTGGCTCGCCGGCATCCCCGTCGCCAGCATGCGCCGCGAGAAACGCGCCAGCTGCTCCGCATCTGGGCATTCGTTGCAGGCATAAAACACCGCCTGCTTGTCCTTGGCGAATTGATGCAGGAGCTCCGTCTTTCCGATGCGGCGGCGACCGTACAAAATAAGGAATTCCGCTTTCGCCGATTGATAGCGCGCTTCCAGGAATGCAAGTTCTTCCTTCCGTCCGACAAACATACGAGTCACGTCCATTTTTATAATCATAATTACTATAATCTAGATTATATAATAGTGAATATACAAAGTCAACGTCGATGAATAGAGCTAGCTTTCGCAAGGATGCGGACATTTCAGGTTTTAGTAACTACTTGAAAGTAATTACTTTTTGAAATATAATAGAAGCATGGATATGGAATTTGAGTGGGACGATGAAAAAGAGGAACGCAACTACCGCAAACATCATCTTCATTTTGATGACGCAAAATATGTTTTTGCAGATGAAAACCGGCTGGAGCGGCCTGATTGTTCCGCAGAAAACGATGGCACAGAGGAACGCTGGCAGACCATCGGCAGAATCGGCGATGTCGTTTTCGTTGCCTTCACAGAGTGTGGAGAAAAGATTCGTTTGATTTCTGCACGGCTAGCTACGGCGAAGGAGAGGAGGTTTTACTATGGCAACGGTGACTTCACGGTTGAGGGTTGGGAACGTACCTTCTGAGGAAGTTTTGGCGCGTGTTAAGGAGGCCGCGAAATATCCAGTGACGTTTGATGAAGATTGCCCGGAACTCACAGATCAGGATCTGCGCGAATTTCGCCCGGTCAACCCTGCATTGCACGCGAACCCCGCCTATTTCAAGCCGAAGAAAAAACAGATTACCCTGAAAATCGATGCTGATGTTCTTGCTGCATATCGTGAAACCGGCAAAGGCTACCAGACACGCATGAATGAGGCTTTGAGAAATTCGGCAATCGCAGCTGGATGGTTGCTGGGTTGATTGATATTTTTGTGCCACGAACCCCCGCCTTTGGCGGGGATTTTTTTGTCCCAATTTTCTTTCCAGCAGGGGCAAGCCTTTTCTCAATCATTCTTCGCAGATTTTCTTGATGACGGGGCGCATCCATGCCGTTGCGCGCTGGCTTTCACGATACAAGCGCTGCTTTTCATCATGCGTGAGATGGCTGCGCAGTTTCCTGATGACGTTCTCCTGTACATACTTCTGCCCGAGCTCCTTCAAAGCACGGACTACCATCGCAGATTTGAAGGACATCCCCGAAATGTTCTTGTTTGTGCTGTGCTTGAAGTGGAGCGTGATGCCGCCCATCTGATAGGATTTGTACGGGCCATCGCTGACGAACGTCCAGGCCGCCGGCACTTGCGTGGAGAGGCCGAGCTGGTTGAGGACGATCTGCCCGCTCGGCACGATCGTCCAATGGTAATTGCGCGCCAGCGCCTCGGCGATGCCGATAGGGGAGGGCGCTTCGTATTCTTGCAAGAGCTCGCTGTAACGTGGCCGGTCATAAACGCCGCGCATCACGCGGCGGATTTTACCGGCAGCAGCCAGTCGCTCCAAACTCTTGCCAACCGTTCGCGGCTCGGCAACATCCGCGAAGTCCGACGCCGTGAAGCCTGTGCCATGCGGCGCTCGCAAAATTTTCTTCATGATCTCGTCCTGGCACGACATTTGAGCCACCTCCATTTCGTTTCAAAAATCATTGATCTTTTGCGACATATTTCGTCGTAAAAATTATATGTGATTTGCGACAAAAAGCAATCAACAATCAAGAAGATTCATCCGCAAGCCCGAAGGAAATTACGCCGCCGAAGCCGTTCTTCATCTGTTTTTGGGCGACAAGGACGGCGTCCTGAGCGTCCATCTGCCGAAAACGGAAAAGGCAGAAGACACGAGCCATACGATCGCGGTGGGCGGCGCCGCCTGATCGCGACTATACACCACTTCCGCAACTGATTACGGAACCAAACAGGCCGAGGCCAGCATCCACATTGGGTGCTGGCCTCGGCCTGTTGTCGTACCATCGCTTTGCCGGAACTATGCAGATAGCAGAAGGAGGGAGATGACGACACGCTGCGGCAGGAATTTCATGGGCGCGTAACCATCCAAGATGCTGTAATCTGGGGAATCGGCGGAGAGGTTCATGGATCTGTCTATCGGATGGATGATTTTCATCTCGGGGAACTGACGTTCAAGACGCTGGACGTGTATGTACCGAACGAGATTTCCGGAAAACCGCGTATCGTTTTGGGTGCTAGTGTATGGTATGGCCTTTCCTATTCCATATACCCGTCCAGTCGGCTCACCATTTCCGTTGAAGATGAATCGGAGCTTGTTCGAGAACTCACCCTGCAATTGCAAGATGGCGAGCTCGTTCCATTCTTGAACGGAACTCCGCTCACGGAAGATTGATCGTTCTGGAAATGAAGACAAGGCATCTCTCTGGGAAATTCTTTTCTTGGAGGGATGCCTTTTTTCGTTGCGCATGGAAAATTCCACGGAATCGACGCTAAATTCCACGATGTGATGATTCCTATTGCCTGCAACCTGCCTTATACTATAACCATCGAAAGAACTTCACAGAGAAGCAATCCATCAAGGGAAACGGGGAGTCCTACCGCTCTCCGCACACGGAAAGGAAGTCAGAAGATTATGAACACAGTTATCCGAACAAATCAGGGAGTCCAAGAAATTTCCGTCGAGGCATGGGCAAGAAGCCTCCGCAGGTGCTTTCTTTTCGGCGAGGTCACGGACGATATGGCGATGGACTTCGCGAAGGAGATCGCCCGTTTCCAAGCGGAAGATTCGTCGAAGCCCGTCAAGGTGTTCATCAACTCGCCCGGCGGATCGGTCGGGGCGGGGATGCTCATTTATGACATCATCCAGACGGCGGGCGTGCCAATCGAGATGTACTGCCTCGGCAAAGCCTATAGCATGGGCGCAATCATCTTCGCCTGCGGAAAGAACGGGCGCTATATGCTCCCGCACAGCAAGGTCATGATCCACGAGCCGCTCATCCAGACAGGGCTAGGCGGCAAGACGAGCTCCGTGCAGACGCTGGCGAATGATATGCTGCGCACCAAGGCATCGCTCGCAGAGGTCTTGCAGAAGCATACGGGACAGCCTTCTGAAAAGCTCGAAGAGGTCATGAAGAACGATACGTTCTTCACGGCACAGGAGGCCGTGGACTTCGGTCTCGCCGATGGAGTCAAAGGTTTTGAGGAAATGATGAAGGAAGAAGGAGAAGCATAATGGAAAACGAGAAGAAGACCACCAAACAGTATGATACGCTCTATTGCGGGAAGGATGCTTCGTGCAGCTTTTCCATGGACTGCGCGGAAACCCAGTGCAACGACAATGTGCTCATCATCGCGGGGACCGGCGGCGGCAAGACGATGAGCTACACCATCCCGAACCTCATCCACATGGAGCACACGAACCCCATCGTCATCTTCACGAAGAAGACCACGATGCAGCAGATGAAGCGCATCCTCGAGGCGCACGGATACCATGTCTCCACCATCGACTGCGTCCATCCGGAGCAGGGCGATTGCGGATATGATATGCTGACCTATTGCAAGACGGATACGGATGTCACCGACCTCGGACAAGCCATCGTGTTTTCGGAAAAGGCGAGCCTGCCGGATCCGTTCTGGGACAACTCGGCGCAGCAGCTGATCGAGGTTCCGTTCCGCTTCGTGAAGGACGGCCACTACAAGAAGGGCAAGCGCGCCATCGATGCCGTGGAGCTCTTGGATTCCATCCACAAAGAGGACGATCTCTACAATGAGCTGGATGAGGAGGAATGGGATGGCTACGACGATAAAGACCTGCGGGTCGAAAATCCTCTGCACTACGCGTTGCGTAACCTGCAAAAAATCAATCCGAAGGATTTCGGCGTATGGCAGGCTTTCAACAGGGGCGCGGATCAGACGAGCGCGAGCCTGACGAGCACGGTGAACTCGCATATGGCGAAAACGTTCAACGCGGATGTGCGCGCGCTTCTGCGGAAGGAACAGCAGTTTGCGTTCGAGACGCTCTTAAAGCCGAAGCAGGCGCTGTTCGTCTATATGTCTCCTGTCAATCCAGCGATGAACCATTTCATCACGATCTTCTATCACCAGCTGTTCAAGACACTGTTCGAGCTCGGCGAGCAGCAGCCGTCCGGTGTCCTGCCGCACCCCGTGCATGTCATCTGCGATGACTTCGCGACCGGCTGCCGCATCCCGGACTTCGACAAGACCATTTCGATCTTCCGCGAGAAAGGCATCTCCGTCTCGATGCTCATCCAGTCGGAATCGCAGCTGATTGATCTGTACGGGGCGAGCTCGGCGCAGACCATCATCAACAACTGCGATACGATCCTGTATCTCGGCGGCATGGACATGCGCACGTGCGAGAATGTCGCCAAGCGGGCGAACGTCCCGCTCGACGAAGTGCTCTCGCTTCCCGTCGGCCGTGAAATCTTCTTCCGGCGCGGTCAGAAACCCGTTTTCACCAAGCGGTATGAGACGCTGAAGGATCCGGTCTACCAGGCCGAGGTCGCAAGCGCTCGCTAATGTCAAGGCAGTATCGGCGGCAGGATCTGCTCCTGCCGTTTGATATCTGCGTGTTTTATAGGAGGGAGTCATCATGTTCGATTTTTTCATTCGTGCCAAGCCCCGGTTGGGGCAGCACCTCGGCATCTTCCTCGATGTCGATGGCGTCCTGAACACGGAAGCGGACTGGCATCAGCCGTTGATGCTCAACCGTCGTTGCGTCAAGGCGTTCCAGTCTGCGATGGAGCTCGCTTCCACGAGATTTGAAGAAGTGTCCGTTATTTTGTCGTCATCGTGGCGGCTGGGCTGGAATCCAGAGAATCAGCCGCGCCATTTACGGGAACTCTGCCGCGCCGTTCCGATTGCCGGCATTACGCCACAGGCGCAGAGCGCCCTCCCGAAAGGGCAGCGCGGCCGGGAAATTCGGTACTACCTCAAGCGGCATGAGATGGATGCCTATGTTGTCGTCGATGATGATATCGAACTGTTTTCACGAGATGATCGTGTGGCGATGCCGATTTTCCTGACAGATGCACGGACGGGGTTCACGCTGGCAGATGGGAAGCGGCTCATCGAGCTCGTCAAAAAGTGGTCGGTACGAGCATCCGAAAATCCATGATTCTCTATTTTAGAGAGCGATTTCTTCATTCTGCACGTCGAAAACTGCTCCGTTGGGCGATATACTTGAAGCATCCAATCGAGAAGAAATGACGGAAGGGGGATGCGGTAATGAATCAAAAAATGCTTGCGCAGAAATTGAAACAGCGCCGTGAGGAACGCGGCATCACGATCCAGACGCTCGGACATCTGATGCATATCCCGTGGCCGCACATCATGTACATGGAAAAGGGAGAACGCCCGTATCCTGAAGAGCTCTATGAGCGGGTGCTGAAAAAGCTCGACAGCTATTTCAACCCGAAGGACTACTTGCGCAGGGAATCCTATGCCTGCACGTTGACCGTCGCACCGGATGGCAGCGTGAAGCTCCCGAAACGGGTGCTGGAAACGCTTCACGTCAACCCGAAGACGGTCGCGCAAGAAGACCGCTGGATGGAGATCCGGAACTACGACAAGCGCATCGAGATTACGCCGCAGCCCTTGTTCGATTTCGCATGGGCGGATGCGGTAGAAGACCGCATCAAGCGTTGGATGAAAAAGGAAGGGGGTGCATCGGCATGAGACGATATGCTTGCGCCGTGACGGATGATGGGCGCATCCAACTTGCGCCAGAGGTTTTGGCGATGCTCGGCCCGGATCGGAAGATTCGTCTGAGCAAAGACTGCAACGTTTATTGCCTGCAATTACCGGATGGGACGCCCATCGTGCGGCCGATGAAACCGACGAAGCGGCTCGCCTTTTTGGCGCCGCGAAAATCACACAAGGGAGGGGTTCATTATGGAGAACATCGAAAAGCAGGACGGAGACGCAACGATTGACTATTTCGCCGAACTAGCAACGGCGATTCAAAAAGCAGTCGCGTCGGGTTCGATAAAGACTGCGCGGGACGGGAAAACCGTTACGAGTCGCCCATGGCGGGAGCTCCGTTTGATACCGAAAGCCAAGGCGAAACATTGGGTCGAAAAAGCGGGGGAGTCGCAGATGGCTGCATTTCGGGAACAGGTTCGCAGGGAGCCGGAACGCACCTATGACATCGAGGGCGATCCCGTCCATGCGATTTACGAAAAGTATCTCGCAGGCTGCAACGGATACTTCGGCGGCGATGTGCTCCTCCGTATGCTCGGATTACCGGCGATGGGCTCGACCAAGCTGGAAATCATCAGCAATCATGTGGATTTGACCGGTTGGATTTCAAGAGATCTTGGGGTGTTCGGCCATCCGCCGAAGGTCTGCGTCGACCTGCAGAAGAAAAACCTGCGGTACATGATGTTCCTCGATGCGGTCAAGCTCTATTTCTGGCAGCCGTGCGATGATCCTGCGCCGTATCGCATTCTGTACCGTGATGCGCGCCGGTGGCATCTGGTGCCAAGGCTCGTCCGGAAGTACGCGAAGCGGTTCTATGACGAAGAGGTCATGGCGGATGTCGAGCGCATCTTCACCATCGGGAAGACCCGCGACCATACGCCGCCTTGGGCGAGGCGCAAAGCATGACCGGAAGGAGCATCTGACCATGATTTTTCTTCGGCAAGCGAAAGCGAACGCATCAAACGGAACAAGCCATGCATGCGGCTTACGAGGCAGGGGACTACGCGAGGCGCTATTATCGTATCCTTCGCGACGTCTTCCTCTGGAAGCAAGGCTTTCCTCTGGAAGACGATCAGATTGGGGATATCAGCGATCCATACATCCGTATATTCGGATACTGATATGAGGGTGAACTTGAGGAATGGAAGCCGTTGCAGCATGAGAAGGGGCGTGATGAAGCTATGGAGATGATGGCGAAAGCGCTGCGGCATCGTCCGGAGGCGTTCGGGCTCGTGCTGGACGCGCACGGCTGGGTCGACGCGAATGCGCTCATCGAAGCCATCCATGCGCGCGGGATGACGTTCGATCGCGCACGCATGGATCGGATCGTGCAGCTCAATAACAAGCGCCGCTTTGCCTACAGCGACGACGGTACGAAGATCCGCGCTAGTCAAGGACATACGGTGGATGTCGATGTCGAGATGCCAGAGGCCGCGCCTCCTGCCCGCCTGTATCACGGGACGCTGGAGAAGAACGGCGCGTCCATCTGGAATCGGGGACTGCTCCCGATGAAGCGGCAATACGTCCACCTCTCGCCGGACATTGAGACGGCGCGGATGGTCGCCAGCCGTCGAAAGGGCGCGATTGCCATTTACGAAGTCCATGCGTCGGAATACCACATGGACGGCGGCAAGTTTTATCTGTCGGCGAACGGCGTCTGGCAGACGAAAGTCGTGCCTCCGAACTATTTGAAGCGGATCGAATGAGTTGATGGTGAAGGATTTCGCCACTTTTGACAAATCCCCAAAACGTAGAGCGGATTCTCCATTCTGTGCGTTCCATCGCCCAAGGGCAGCCCTTATAATAAGACCATAGCCGGAACCCAAGCGGTTCTCTCGTTGGAGAAGAGCTCATCCAGATCCCGGCACAGTAAAAATCAAACAGATATCATACACAAGCAAGGAGACCTGAAAACGCTCATCCTTCTCTTCATGCTTTTCTTCGCCATCGGCGCTGTCCTGGATTTTCTTGGGCTCGGCGGCAAGAAAAAGAAAAAGCAGGAGACGGAGCTGGAGCGTATGCAGCGCGAACAGATGATCCGCGAAGCGAACGAAAGATTCCGTCCGCACCTTTGATGGGAGGAGATGCCGTATGAAACGGAAACCGTCGAAACATCGGCCGGGAAGAATCATCGGCGAGATCGAACTCAAACAGATTTTCAAGGAAACGCTCGGCAAGTCCCTGTATGTTCCAAATCCTCCCATGCTTCTGGACGATGCACGGTATGATTTCTTGCAGTATGAGACCCATGCGGGCGACATCGCCTTTTCCATCGACCAGCGCACGGGCGCGGAAGAGCCAGAGCTCTTCACGTCCGTCCACATTGACCGCATCCCGCTCAGGAAGTTCCTCGAGATCAACACGGACATCCAGGCGATACTGCGGAACTACGGGAAGCTCAACAAGCGTAACAAGAAAAAAGACCTGCCGCACCTCCGCAAGCATGCCATGCACCTCGTCCGCCTCTATCTCATGGGCATCGACATCCTGAAAGGCGTGGGAATCCAGACGTACCGCGAGAAGGAGCATGACCTCCTGATGGGCATCCGGAGCGGCGATGTCCCGTTCGACGAAGTTTTTCATCTCGTCGATGGCTATGAAAAAGAAATCGAGCAGGCGTATCGGGACTCTCCTCTGCCGGACAAGCCGGACGAAGAGGCCATCAACAACATGCTCGTTCACATCTATCGGGAATATTTGTGAGGGATGCTTTATGCGCGAAAACAAAAAGGCGGCCGTCCCGCAGGAGAAATTCAAGGTTGAGGGTGTCGCCTATTGGCTGCCAGAGAAGCCATCGCTGTTGAAAGTTGAGGCAGGGATGCTGCATGGCGCTGTCACGCACTACGGCGTGTGCTCATTCCAGGATGCGGACAGCGATGACTTGCGCTACTACAGGGAGTGGGAAGCGCGTCCGGCAGCGGTCATCACGATCGACGAAGATGTCTCCGCGTTTTTGCTGGAGTGGATGCTTTGCGATTTGGAAACAGCTTCCGCGGCGTATCGGAACCGGAACGAGAGAGGCTGTTTCGAGCACTGGGACTCGAGTCTTTATTCGCTCGAAATGCTGGATGCCTTTCTGGCAAAGGTGGAACAGGCATCGATGGAATTGGAGAACGATCCGCAGAGGTTCTTCAAAGAACGTTTTCCGAATCCGCATGACCTGTTTTACCTACTGGAACTGCAGACCGGGAGCTTTGAAGACAGCGTTCGGCTTAGACGCGAAGTGCCGAAAGGACAGCAGTATGACGCGCTGGTGCGCCACGCCCCAATCGTGCAGGCGTTCTACCAGCAGTTCTATGGCGAGATGAAAAAGATCACGCAGGATTATCCGGACGCGGATACATTCGTAGTTTCCGGTCCGTGACAGATTCAGAAGGAGGGTGCATGGTTTTGGAAGAAAACGAAACGAAGACAGCAGTTTACAACTTTTAAGCCCTGAAAAATAAAATAACGCATGACGCGCCTTTGAAGTACAATAAGTCTGTTCACAACCAATAGCTCAAAGCGAGGC
>OMWS01000135.1 GCA_900314825.1 uncultured Veillonellaceae bacterium
GTTAGCGCAAACTGATAAAAATAGCAACCATATTCAAGATGCCTTGAAATGGATGGCTTCTCATTTAGGGGAAGCCGCTTGAAGTTGTAAACTACTGTACCGGCCGATCGGGTGAAATAAAAAATTTGTTGGAACGATTGCGAGCGTAACAAATTCGGAAGCCTCTCCCTTAGGGAGAGGGGGACCGCGAAGCGGTGGAGCGGGTCGCTTGCACGCCCTGTGAATGCGTAGGTTATTTGATGTCGCCGGTGCGCGCGGGTACCCCAAACGTTTCGTGCGCGCACCCGCGAAGAGCTACGCCGTACGAATTCACACAACGTACAGGGGACCCTTTCCGCCTCGCAAGCTCGGCACCTTCCCCTGAGGGGAAGGCTTTGGTTCGAGCGGCTATCATCTCTTATCGTAATAACATTGCCCCCAGAGGGGGAGACATGGTTTGAATGACCGTTGCAGTTAAAATTAATGGCATTGCCTCTGGGGGAGGTGCCGAGCGAATGCGAGGCGGAGATGGTAGCGCATGATGTGATTCTGTATTCTTATCGAAAGGAATATGCATATAGTTACGTCGTTACCCTCTCCGCCCCCTGCGGGGCCACCTCCCCCAAAGGGGGAGGCGTAGTTTGAATGACCGTTGTACCCGAATTTAATGATATTGTCCCCAAAGGGGGAGGCAAAGAAACCAAGGAGGAAATCATATGGCAGATATCAACCTCGATGATTTGCTGAAAGCAAAACAGACCGACGCTGCCCCGACCGCGCCGCTCCCCGTCCCGACGACGGAAGCCGTGGAAAAAGCCGTCGCGCAGCTCACGCCGGAGGAACGGCGGAAGGTCGATCAGATCAAGGACGCGATCAACCTCCAGGACACGCAGACGACGTTGACGTTCGGCGCGCCGGCGCAGAAGGAGATCGCCGACTTCTCCGACAGCATCCTGCAAAAAGTCCGCACGAAGGACTCTGGCCCCGTCGGCGAGCTCTTAGGACAGCTTGTGACGAACGTGCGTGAGTACAACGAGAGCCAATCGGAGAGCTTCCTCTCGAAGATCCCGCTCTTCGGCGGCCTCGTGGACAAGGCGCGCGAGAAGAAAGCGAGCTACGACAAGCTCTCGACGCAGGTCGACAAGATCCAGGCCGGCCTCGATGACGCGCGCCTGCAGATGATGAAGGACGTCGCTGTCTTTGACGCGCTCTACGAGAAAAACCTCGGTTACTTCAAAGACCTCCAGCTCTACATCCAGGCTGGCGAAGAGAAGCTTCACGAGATGCAGACCGTCACGCTGCCGAAGCTCCACCAGCAGGCCGCGGCGTCGGACGACCCGATGGCCGTGCAAGTCGTCGCCGACTTCGAAGCGAGCGTGCAGCGTTTCGAGAAAAAAGTCCACGACCTGAAGCTCAGCCGCACGATCGCCATCCAGACCGCGCCGCAGATCCGCCTGATCCAGAACAACGACAAGGCGCTCATCGACCGCGTGCAGACGGCCATCTACAGCACGATCCCGCTCTGGAAAAACCAGCTCGTCATCGCGCTCGGCCTCCAGTCCCAGCGCCGCGTGCTCGACATGCAGCGCGCCGTCAGCGACACGACGAACGAGCTCCTGAAGCGCAATGCGGAAATGCTGAAGGCAAACACCGTCGAGACCGCGCAGGAAAACGAGCGCGGCATCGTCGACATCGAGACGGTGAAAAAAGTCAACGAAGACCTCATCTCCACGATCGAGGAAACCGTGAAAATCCAGCAAGACGGCCGCGCGAAACGCGCCGCCGCCGAACAAGAACTCTCAAAGATTGAAGGACGGCTCAAAGAGACGCTGCTCAAATACAGCAGCGGACGGCCGAATCCAGCAAATTAAGCCTCCCCATTGGGGGAGGTGGCCCCGAAGGGGGCGGAGAGGGTAGCGGCCTATGTTGATTCTCTATCCTGTCGATAGAATCGTGAATCTCGTAACAGCGTGACCCTCCGCAGCAAGCTGCATAAGCGACCGCATCGGCGCTAAAGCGCCGTGCGTCTGCTTATCCGCCTCGCATTCGCTCGGCACCTCCCCCAAAGTGGCAAGGGCGCCGAGGAGCAGGTCGGCAAGAAGATCAAGGCGTATGGCGGCACGCACGTCTACATCGTTTATGGCGGCGGCAGCGTCGTGCGCTCCGGCCTTCTCGCGCGCGTCGAGCGCACGCTGACCGAGGCCGGCATCGCCTTCACCGTGCGCGGCGGCGTGCAGCCGAATCCGCTCGTCTCGCATGCCCGCGAAGGCGTGCGCGAGGCCATCGCCTTCAAGGCCGACTTCATCCTCGCCGTCGGCGGCGGCTCCGTCATCGACACGGCGAAAGCCATCGCGCATGGCGTTGCAAATCCGAAGACGGACATCTGGGATTTCTGGTCCGGCCGTGCGAAGCTCACGAAATCCACGCCGCTCGCCGTCGTCCTGACGCTCGCGGCGGCCGGCAGCGAGACGAGCGACAGCGCCGTGCTCACGAATGAGGAGATGGGCGTCAAGGGCGGCATCAACACGCCGTTCAACCGCCCGACGCTCGCGTTCATGAATCCGGAGCTCACGTACACCGTGCCGAAGAAGCAGCTCGTCGCCGGCATCAGCGACATCATGATGCACACGCTCGAGCGCTATTTCACGAAGGTCAAAGAGCAGAACCGCCTGACCGATCTCGTCGCCGAAGGCCTCTTGAAAGACGTCGTCGCCAGCGCCCGCGTCGCCGTGCAGGATCAAACGAACTACGATGCCATGAGCGAAATCATGTGGTGCGGCAGCGTCTCGCACTGCAACTTCACGGAGCTCGGCCGCAGCAAAGATTTCTCGTGCCACAAGCTCGGCCACGCGCTGAGCGCGAAGTTCAACACGACGCACGGCGAGAGCCTGACAGCCGTCTGGGGCTCGTGGGCGAAGTTCGTTTACCAGGACGACCTGCCGCGCTTCGCGCACTTCGCCGAAGCCGTCTGGGATGTGCCGAGTGATTTCGGCGATGACAAGGCGAAAGCGGAAGAGGGCATCCGCCGCCAGGTCGCATTCTTCAAAGAGCTCGGCATGCCGACGAGCCTCGGCGAGCTTCCGAGCGGCGTGCTGAAAGACACGACGCTCCATGACCTTGCCGACCTCGTCACGGCGAAAGGCACGAAGACCGTCGGCAACTTCCATCCGCTCGACTGGAAAGCCGTGAGCGACATCTATACGATGGCGAACCACGAAATCTAAAAAGGAGATTGTTGCAGTTACCGGAACAGTTTCATAAGACTGCCGTTCGTAACACCTACAGCAGGCTCTCCCTCTGGGAGAGCTGGCGCGCGTAGCGCGACTGAGAGGGTACGAGGGTGCGATTTGT
>OMWS01000055.1 GCA_900314825.1 uncultured Veillonellaceae bacterium
TTGGCCAAGTTTTGAAACTCTGCCAACCATGAATGCTTTGTCTGATTATCTCACGAAATCTGGTCGGGAGGAATCCGGCGGATTGTTAGGCGCTTACGAAGCAGCGGGTATCATGATGGCATTTTCCTTCATGATACCCGCTGCTTTGTATTTTGGAGAACCATCGTTTCGTCTTCGAGATTTCCATGCCGCTCAACGATGGTCTTCCATCCGGCTTTCTGATGCAGACAGTCGACGTCCCTTTTTCAAGCATTCGATGGCGTGGCTTCCAAGTAATCTTTGGGATCTTTGCGCAATTCGTCAATCAATTCGAAGGGAAAGAGTTCTGCACCACCATCCGGAATTTCTTCCAGCCGTTTGATGATGGCGGCTGCCAGTGCCAGCCCGTCAGGACCATGTGGCTGGTTGAGATCCTTCGGCATATTTCGCAGGAATCGCACGCGGTCGTAGATTTCCAGCTGCCAGATGATCTGGTCGACGGCTTGC
The DNA here is from genome assembly GCA_900314825.1 of uncultured Veillonellaceae bacterium. GTDB lineage: Bacteria > Bacillota > Negativicutes > Selenomonadales > Selenomonadaceae > Selenomonas_C. Next base: position 487 of record OMWS01000055.1, read on the forward strand.
GCAAAATCGAATTCATTTCTTTCCGTCGCTATGCCAAAACGGGTAATCACATCATCCAGCCTTCGAAGGATTGCTTTGGCATTCAGATCCATAGGCAAATAGATGCGGACATTATCCTCGCAGGCCTCTGGTGCGCGAAGCTCTTCCACATCTTTCCGTGTCTCCGTCTCCAGTCGAGTTGGATCAAGCAGCCATGGTTCGTTGATAAACAAAACATTTCCCTTTGGACGCGGCCAAGGATCAATCGGATGGTGTACCATGTTTCCCTTTTCCTCTCATACACTTGCGCTTTATCTCAGGATGCGCATCACTGCAGATTTCATCTATTGTAATGCCAGGGAGGTTGTGACAGTGGCATTGTGGGTGTCAAGGATTTCGAGCAAGCGACGGGATGGGCCATTTGGCTGGTTTCGTCCGGCCTCCCATGCCTCTACCGTCTTCTTGCTCACGCAGAGGAATTTCGCAAGCAGGGATTGCGTCAAATGATTGCGTGTGCGGATGCTCTTGACATCTTCTGCGGTGAATTCTTTCGCCGGTTCCAGCACGATGCGGAGGGTATCGTGCGAGAGGTTCTTTCCGCCAGTGGTTTCATAGTCGTCAATGAGTTCTTGGAAGGAATCGGCGATCATATCGTATGTTTTGCTCATATGGCTCACTCCTCTCCTCTCTAGGAGCATTATACCCTATTCAGTAGGATAAATCAAATTGATGTGGTTGGATTTACAACTCTATTGATGATCAGGCTTTGATTCTCTGACATGAACATCTTCACCGTAAATCGTCACCCAATCATCCCTCATCGAGATCGGCATCCATCCATTTTCCGCACACGCAGAACGCATCGCATCGGCAACAGCTTCAGATCCATATTCCCGCTTCGTATCGTCAGCCAGCAGCGCAAATGCCATCGCCCGGTGTGGATTCCGGTCGAGCGTGTAGCACAGCATCGAAGCGTCGCCCATGGAATTTCCGAACGCGAGCACCGGCTGTCGGCCGATTTCCCGCACGATGGCTGCGACCTTGTCCATGCGGATTGCACGGCTACGGAGAGTGGCACGCACGATGGTGTCGCCCGCCTGATAGTCATACGAGCTCCCGTCCGCTTCCTTCCCAGACGCACGGTATTCTACATCTTTTCCAATTACATGGTCGCGGCGGACAGACAGGACACCTCCTGCGAGCACGCGCAGGGTATCGCGGTCGCTTCCAGAGATGATCCAGAGGTCGAAATCATGTGTCGCAAGGTACGTGAGCACTTCCTGCATTGGCAGGAAAAATGCCTCACCTCGTGCAAGATGCGAGAAGCCCGGCACCGGCGTCTCTATGAAAGCGCGTACATACGCCTCGTACGCCGTGACCGGCATGCCGTCAAATACGCGCGCCATTGACTGCGCGATGACATCCCCCGTTTCATGCGCCTGGCCGCCGGTCTGCATGGCTGTCCGAACATCTTCGGCAATCGCCCGGTCTTCCGGGCCAGCTTCATAGGAAGGATCCTCCAGCGCCCGATGCACGTACATCATCCATTCGAAATACGACGGCGACCGCTCCCCCATCAATGTGCCATCAAAATCAAAGACCGCGACGCGATCCTCCGGCGGGATATAGTCCGCATTCGCAGGATCCGTCACGGCCTCCACATACGCTTCCAGCGCTTTGAGCGCAGCGGCATCCGATCTCCAGTAGCGGAACGATTCCGCAGCCTCCGCATGAATCGCCGCGATTTCCGTCCGCGCCATCGCATCCCCGCGCACCATCCCGTTGCCAAAGATTTCCGCCACAAGCAAAGACGCTGCAACCGCCGCAGAAACCAGCCGTTCCTTTTCCATGCCAAAACACCTCTCGCCCCACATGTTTTTGATGCTAGAGACAGGTCTTCGCCTCATGCGCCATCGCACGTCTCGAGGAGCGCTTGGCAGCCCTTCACGGCGTCGCGGTATGTCGCATCAAAATTTCCGCTGTACCACGGGTCTGCCACCTCGCGATCCTCTCCCGCAAATGACAGGAGTAGGCGGCATTTCCTTTCAGGGTCGCCCTGCATCAGCCTCCGCAGATCGTCCATATTTTCTTCGTCCATCGCAACGATGAAATCATACTGGCCATAGTCTTCGCGCTGGATGAGCCGTGCAGAGCGCCGCGTGAACGGAATGCCCATCTCCTTCAGCTTGCGCTGTGTCCCGGGATGCGCATCACTGCCGATTTCATCCGTGCGGCAGGCTTTGGAATCGATGACAAACTCCGCCGCACAACCAGCCCGACGCACGAGCTCCTTCATGACAAACTCGCACATCGGGGACCGGCAGATGTTCCCGTGACAGACGAACAGAATCTTGTACAAGCCCAATTCCTCCCTTCCCCATCGACGTGAGCACCGACTCTGCAAGGATTTTCCTCGATTATACCAAAAAGCCCGTCGCCACAAAAGTAGTCTGCATGACGATCCAGACAAGATTTTCCGCAATCTATATGAAACGAGGCTACTCAATGGCGTACCTGCATGAAGACCGTGATTTGTATCCTATATCGAAATAGAGCACGACTCGCGCGCAAAACGAAAGACCTCTTCGATATCGTGCAAAAACGCAAAGACAACGAAATTAAGTGATGTAAATCAAAAAAGCGATTTACATCAAGCAAAAATGGCGATAATATGAAATATATACACGGTATAAATCAAAAAGAGGTGATATTGTGCTGCTCCGTTATCAGTTCAACAATTTCTGCTCCTTTTGGGGTGACTCTGAATTTTCGGCTGAGGCGGCGCAAGGGAAAGTCCTGCGCCGCTATCCCGACAATTTCGTCTCCATGGAAAACGATGCCAACGTGCTGAAGACCATGGTGATCGTCGGAGAAAATGCCGGCGGCAAGTCAAACTTCATCTGTAGCTTGCGATTCGTGAAGTCCTTGTTCGCGGAAAACACCAAGGTGCAGTCCGCAGAGCCGTACGTCAACATCGCCAGCCAGATGGCAGAAGAAAGGCCGAAACAATCTTTCGAAATGGAGTTCATCCCGGATGGGCGTGACATTTATCGTTACCGGCTGGTGCTGGACGCGCAAGGAATCGTATCGGAATGGATGGCGCATCGCAGCAAGCGGAAGGGCAAAGAAACAGTGGAACTTGATTTCCATCGCCAAGAAAGTTCTGCCGAGCCGCTTTTGTCTGGTCGCGCGGTCTCTTCCTATCCGATGTTGAAGAAGCAACGTGAGCAGAGCATCGGCCTTTGGGTGACGAAGCTTGCCCTGCTGGGAGATGAGCACGCGAACCGCGTGGTGGACTGGATGAACACCCGCCTGAAAATCGCGGAAATCGGAGCAGGCACACAGAACGCCATTCAGCAGCAAGCCGATTTATCCGTCCTGCGCGATCCGCGCTATCTGGAAATCCTGCGGATGGTGGACTATAGCATCTGCGGCATGGAGCTGGATGCGGAAAGCCCGTACAGCAAGACGCTTCTGATACGGAAAGACGAGAACGGTCGACAATACAAGCGCGAGCTCCAGATGGATTCTTCGGGTGTCCGTGAATTTTTTGCTTGGGCGGTGCAACTGTATCGCGTCGTCTACGAAGACAAGATCGTTTTCGCCGATGAAATGGATCGCGTGCTGAATCCCGTGCTCTCCGACCGCGTAATCGCGTTCATCAATGGAAAGGAGCATCACGGCCAGTTCATCTTTACGACGCATAATGTGTTGCACCTGAACCTTGTCACCTATATGAAGGAGCAGATTTATTTCATTACGAAAGACCGGCACAGTCTACGTTCGGAGCTCTACTCCTTGGCCGATTTCCCGGAAGTCCGGTATACGACGACGAAAATCTACGAATTTTATATGAAAGGCATTCTGGGAGGTACTGCTGATGAGTAGACCGACACGGATGCTGCGCAGGAAGTTCGAGGTGTTCTGCGAGGGCGATACGGAGTACAACTACATCAATCATATGCGCCGGAAACAAGGCGTGGAAATCTCGCTTCGTCCCATCAATATGAAGGGCGGAGGATACGGCAACTTCCTGAACGAAATCAAGACCAAGGGGCAGGTGAACTGTCTGGCCCGGTTCATCATCGTTGATGCCGATCGTATGAAAACAAATACGGGCGAAAAGGCTGCGTTCTTGCGCCTGCTCGACTATTGCCGCCAGCAAAACCGGAAGAAGGCCATCCCCTGCTTCCTGATTCTGGACAATCCAGATTTTGAATATGTGGCCTGCCTGCACGCAGCTGATTTCTCCGGGCAAGCTTCAGAAAAATTCATCCATGACCGGATGGGCTTCCCATCCTTGGCTACCTTCAAGAGCAAAGAAGATGTTTACGAATTCCTGACGAGCGGCAGCTATCGTTACGAGCATATGCTGGAACGTCTGCGCGGAGGGAAGAAAGCGCTGTACAACAAATATGTCATCCGGCGTCAAAGCTATTCGATTGAAATCCGGGAAACGATCTTCGACAAAGCAAATCTCACCGTGCGCGGAAGTAATCTGGAAGAATTCTTCGATGTCATCGACTGGTGATCCAGCTTCTCTTGGAGCCGTTAGATGTCATATTTATATCAAAATAGAGCACGCTCTAAATGAATAAAAATCCGAGCGTGCTTTTTCATCGCTCAAAGTATAAAATAATATTTGATTGATAAAATAGAAGCGTTGATTTAGACTTTACCTTACATTTTGGAGGCAGATAACGATGCGGATTGGTTATGTCCGTGTTTCGACAGTCGAGCAGCATGAAGAACGACAGATTATCGAGCTGCAAGAAAAAGCGAATGTCGAGAGAACGTTTCTCGACAAACTGTCCGGCAAAAATACGGAACGGCCGGAGCTCCAGAAGATGATCGACTTCGCCCGCGAAGGCGACACAATCTATGTCTCGGAGTTTTCGCGTCTCGCGCGCAGTACGAAAGATTTGCTCGACATCGTGCAAAAGCTCCGAGACAAAAAGGTGCAGGTCGTTTCGCTCAAGGAAAACTTCGACACAACGACACCGGCAGGCGAGCTTGCGATGACGCTCTTCGCCGCCATCGCGACGTTCGAGCGGAAGATCATGCTCGAGCGCCAGAAGGAAGGCATCGCCGTCGCGAAAGCGAAAGGCGTCTATCATGGCCGCCATCAGAAAGCGAAGCCAGATAATTGGAAAGAACTTGTCGAAAAATATCAGCGGAGAGAAATCCGCTCCGTCTCCGAACTCATGCGCATCGCAGGTTGCAGCCGTCCGACCATCTACAACTGGCTCAAGGAATCTGGCGTTGCCATCCAGCCGCTCAAGTGGAAGCCGTATCAAAAGAAATTATGAAGAAAGATTTTCAGATTCACGATTCTTTATGCAAGAGCCTATCCGCCTGTATGGTGAACGCATAAGCCAATGGGTCGATGCGCTTCAGATACTTCATCGGCATAAATGCTTGCCTTTTGTATTGTGCACGAAGATATTCGGACGGATCAGAAATGTTCTGGAACGTCACGTGCTTCAATAAGCAAGCAGCAGCGTATAAGACGCGCGGCGCTTGCCGGGCCGCGACTTCTGGCGTATAGCGCTCGGCATAGATATGATCACGCAAATCACGGATAGCCTTGACATAAAGCGTGTATTCGTCCGGCTGCACCTTGCCCCGTGATGCGATGCAAAGAGCTGCATCCAAAGTGTCGCGCAAAGCATTTTCTTCTGTGATGTTCCCTCCGCGATAAGCAATTTCTTCCTGTACGACCTTCCGGTAGGATTCTGCTGCCTCGTCAAAATCGGTAAACTCATTCAATAGCGTAGCGACATCGTAAAATTGCTTCACGATTTCCATGTTCTTTCCGATGCCAAACCGAATGCCCGTCGTGTGCGGCGCAAAAGCCGTCAATTTGTCTCCAAGCACGCAATTGATGCTAGGCAGCTGCACGGTAAGCGGCTCACCTTCGGTATACAGTAAATCATTGTCGATGCTGCGGCGGATGAGATGCGGGTATGGATTGGCTGCAAAAACAACATCCAGCAAGATGCAGAGCTCTTTGCCGGTCATCGGCGAGCGGTACGAAAATTTGAAATGGCGCTTCTCGATACCGCTGCGCTTTGCCCTTGGTTGCTCCTCCCTGCGCACGAAAGGGAAAATGCGCGCAGCAGCATTCAGATAGTCTTCGAAATCGATGCCTGGCTCGACTAGAATATCAATGTCAGTTGACAGACGGCGCGGATGTTCGAGGAGCAACATCAAGCTGCTTCCGCCTTTGAAAATAAATGGCATGCCGGCCTTGGTCAGCGCTTCGAGCAAGCCAAAGGCAAAAATTGTGCGTTCCAGTATGGAAGGATCGCACTTGCTTTGCTTCTGCAATTCGCGGATGTGTTCTTCGGTAAAATTATCTTTTGTCAGCATGGTGGTCCCATTCTCAGCGTGATGCTGGTCTCCTCTTTAATGATCCGTTGGATCTTTTGCGCAGCGTTGCGTCGGCGGGCGTAACGGAAAAGCTTGCGTTCGTCTACAGTATAACGTTCGAAAGCGGTCTCATAAATTTGTGGCAGTTCGCCCTCGCTGATGCTGCTGCGCAGATATTTGTCTGCGACGAGATCCACCAGAAATTTTTCCAACCCCGTCTGCCATGTCCCTTGATAGCTGTGCGGGGCTTCCGTCAGCAACGGTTCGATGACGATGATGTCGTCTTTCCGGTAACGATGAAAATCATCAACGGATGGATGAATCAGCACTCTTCCTAGCTGTCTCTCTTGAAGGGCATCAAAAACGAAATCCATGACATCCTTCTCGACGGAGAGCAAGATTGTGTTGTGCCCCAAGAGGTGATTGATAAATTCGTTGCACTGCAAAAATTCCAAGATGCGGAAATCTACCAACGGATAGGTTTCTGACAGGAAAGCAGCGAGACGCTGCGCATTCTTTGAATATACGTATTCATAGAAGCTGGCCTGCCCTGCCAGCTGGTAGGCGTCACGCCCGACGTGCACAAGAGTTCCGTCCTTCAACATCCGCCGCAGTTGCATGATGTACGTAGACCGGCTCTTCCCGGGCAGATGCTCGGAAAGCTGCGTGAGCAACGCACGACGGCTCAGAATGCTTGGATTCGTACGTACGCAAGTTGCATTCATCAAAATCGCCTCCTTTATATCTTCGGCAAATAACTTTTTATTTTGCCGAAGATATATTTTATTATATCGCTTTTTCTCGAGATTGTACATATATTGGAAGGAACTTGTCGAAAAGTATCAGTCGAGAGAGATCCGCTCCGTCTCCGAACTCATGCGCATCTGCGGATGCAGCCGTCCGACCGTCTACAACTGGCTCAAGGATTCCGGCGTTGCCATCCAGCCGCTCAAGTGGAAACCGTATCAAAAGCATTGATCTATTGCCATTTTGCTGTCGATGCATTACACTATACTCGGTTACGAAAGTGAAAAATTTTTTGACTTTTGAAAGTGGAGATGCGATATGAAACGGATTGAACGGTCGCTGTATTTGTCACGGCTCAAAGCCTTGCGCGGGACGCCGGACATCAAGGTCATCACCGGCGTGCGACGCTGCGGCAAGTCGATGCTTCTGAAATCGTATATGGTCTATCTGCGCAAGCTGGAACCACAGGCCAATATCATTTATATCGATTTGATGGATCTGCAGAGCGAGAAGCTGCTGGAATATCATGCCCTGTATGAGTATGTGATGGCCAAGCGTCTGGAGGGCACAGCAAATTATCTGTTCGTGGATGAAGTGCAGCTCTGCGCAGGTTTCGAGAAAGCAATCAACAGCCTGCACAGCCAGGGATGCTATGACATCTACGTGACCGGCTCCAACGCATTCATGCTCAGCAGCGATCTGGCAACGCTCTTCACGGGACGCTATCTGGAACTGCACGTCCTGCCGTTCAGCTTCGCAGAGTACCTGAGCTACTACGGTGCAGGGAACGATCTCGATGCAGCATTTGAGGCGTATACGCTGCAAGGCGGCATGGCCGGCTCCTATGCATATGCGGAGGAACGTGATCAGCGCAGCTACTTGGACGGCGTTTTTGGCACCATCATCACGCGCGACCTGCGGCAAAAATACCATTTGCCCGATGATACCGCGCTCCTGAAAACAGCCGACTATCTGCTGGACAATATCGGCAATCTGACTTCGGCCAACAACATCAGTGCAACACTCTCCAGCCATCAATGGAAGACGAATCATGTGACGATCGGGAACTACATCGAATATTTGTGCCGCGCGTTTCTGTTTTACCGTGTGCAGCGCTATGACATCAAGGGCAAGAAATATCTGAACACCATCGAAAAGTATTACATGGTGGATGCCGGCTTCCGCATGGCGCGGCTGGGACGACGAAATATGGATTATGGCCGCCTGTACGAAAATCTGGTGGCGCTGGAACTGTTGCGGCGGCGCTATCGGATCTATGTCGGCAAGCTGTATCAAAAAGAGGTGGATTTCGTGGCGCTCAGCGATGCGCAGAAAATCTATATCCAGGTCAGCGATGACATCAGCGCGCCATCCACGCTGGAACGCGAGCTTGCGCCGCTCATCGCCATCCGCGATGCCTATCCCAAAGTGCTCATCGCCCGTACGCATCACGCAGCCTATGATCAGGAGGGCATCAAGATCATCGATCTGGCACGTTGGCTGGCCAGCAAAGATACGTTCTGAAATCATAGTTGCGCGTCCATCGTCAATTGACCCTCTGTGAGCAAGCGGAGGGTTAACTCTGTTTTTCGGAATTCCGAATTCCGAAATCAGAGTTCCGAAATCGGAATTCTGATTTCCGATTTCGGACAAACGCATCGGGTGGAGAAAATTCGATATCGGCGGAGAACCTTCAAAAGTCGCCAAAAGTCTGCTGCGCCTTCCTCCACGTCCCTTGAAAAATTTTCTCCACGGAAAAGCTCGGTTTTTCTGCCAGATCTTCGTACAAAACGAGCGGAAAACTCCGAAGGTTCGCCATTATCCGTTGATTTCTGGCGGAGAAAATTCAAAAATCTGCGCTAGACGCCGACATGGTTGTTTTCCTCGCTCCAAGAAGTTTCTCCACCCATGAAGACCACAAAAATATACTTGTTCGCATGTTGGCGAACAGCTGACATCACCTCTTCTTTTCTTTTGCCGCATCTTTTGTTCCACTGCAAGCCATCCTTCACGTTCGAATTTCCATGAATTCGCAAAAAATTCTGCCGGTTCTCTTCAAACCAAGCAAGTGATCGGAATCCGCCGCTTACGAACGGGAAACACGCGATTTGCGTGAGATTTCTGCCGTATGCAGGCGGATTTTTTGTGCCATTTCGTCAAGCCTCTCATAGCGGCCCTGCGATAAGCCATGAAACGCTCTGCTTGAACGCCTCCTCCGGCATCTGACGCGCCAACAGAGAGAACGGCTGCAAGGTTCCATTCAGGCATCGATGCCCCATCATTTTGCTATGAACTCGTTCCTATCCGATCGCCCTGCTTCCTCCCTCTACGTGGCGTTTTGCTCCTGTTTCCTCCCTTTTCCTCCCCGACAGTCTCATCGCGCTGGTTCTTTCTGTCCTATTATATTGCGCCTGATACGTTGCGAAAAACCGCGCATCCGTCTCCGGTCGCAGACGATTTGAGGAAGGGGATGCAAAAAAGATGGATCTTCGCATGATCAAAAGATTCAGCGAGGGCAAAGGCATCAACAGCAACAAGCAGAACATTCACCCTCAGAAGAAGGTCACGAACCCTTCGTGAACAGTTCCCCTGTTGGGTCGGCAGCTCCAAGGGGATCCATCTCGTAGGATCCCGTTGCCGAAAACGAGAAAACACAAGATGGATTTGCCTTGTGGGGGCGCTTATGCTTCACAGCCGGCGCTTGCGACAGGCATATGCGTCAGCCCGCGAAAATCGCCGATAATCGCGGAGAAAATTCGATAAAAATTTTATCCGCACCAAAAGCGATTTTTCTCCGCCCAGATCTTGGGCTTTGGGCCGGGCGTCTTGGGCTGACGCCCAAGACATCGATATTTTTCTCCGCCCCATCGAGAGGAAGAACCTCCAATAGCCGCCGCCAGAGCACGGCAGGCGTGGAGAAAATTCGATATTGCTCGATGATGTTGCTAACCTCGCGTTTGCTCCCTGAACCATTCAACCGTCAAGATAGGGTTTCAACTTTTCAATCAGGACATACACCTTTGTGCCAGGCGCAGCGTCGGATGGCAAGCGGACCGCGTTCTTTTCGTCCAGCCGTTTTGCGTACATCAAGGCGGTATCAAGGAACGGGAGCAACGTCTGGTACATATCCGTCCGATTTTTTTCATAGGTTCCAAGCCCTTGTGCTTCCATGGCATTTGTCAGCTTTTCTACGACCGCCTTTCGATGAATGTCAGATTGCAAGAAAACGAAATGCAGCAGAAACCAGACTTCGATGCACTGATTCGACCAGACGGCATGGTAGGTTGTTTCCTCCGTTGAAGCTTTCTCGCAGAGCCGTGCTGTTCCGTTAATATGTTCTGCTGGAAATTCGTCGGTGTCATAGACGATCCACACATGACGATACCCATTGGCGGAAGCATGGACGCGCTGCTCCGCTTTTTGGAAAAGATGCAGCGTATTGTTCCCGGCGCCAATCACATCGAGCTGGATGCGATTGGGAAATGTACGATTGAGGGCATCCCTCATCGCACCGAAATAGGCCGGTTCGGTCTTCGTCCCTTCGGTGATGATCAGATGGTACTCCGGCTGGATCCGTTTCGGCCGGTCGCGACGCGCCTTCATCCAGCTTTTCCCGAGGTCGCTCTTTTTCAGCGGTTTCAAGCTCACGAAAAATCACCGCCCAAAAGATTCGAGAGATACGGATCTGCGCCGTAGCGCCCTTCCATGTATTGCTTGTCGTATGCTGCCGTATTCTTGATGCGTTGATGGTCTTCTCCGCGAATCTCGTAAAGCGAATAGATCTCGCTTTCGTGCGCGCGGTTCTCTGCGGCAAACCAGATTTCGTCCCGGCGGAAGACCGTGTTCTTCATCGTGTACATGTCATGCGACGTGAAGAGCAGCTGCGCTCCGTGACGGTTGACCTCTGGATTCTGGAACAGCGTGATGACATAGCGCAGGAGCTTCGGATGCAGCTTGGCATCCAGCTCGTCGATGACGGCCATGCGCCCTTCCCGGAGCGCCAGCAGGATTACGGGAAGTACCGTGATGAGTTTCTGCGTTCCATCCGATTCTTCATCAAAAGAAAGCTCATACGATGCCGGGCCGATGCGGCGCTGCGTGTAGAGCCTTTGCTGCCCTTCGTCGAAGCGAATGTCCATGATATCGATGTCCATGTCATTCAATGCGCCAATAAGCGCCTGCTTTTGCGACTCGTCTTGAAGAAAAGGAAGCGACGCATACATTGGCGGGCGCGCATAACTCTGGAGGATGCAGCCCTCGAACCATTGCATCGCTTCGTTGATGACAGGAAGATCGTAGTTGATAGCAAGGAACGAGATATATGGCATCTTTGGGTTGACCTTCCTGTTGATGCTCTGTCTGCGTATGCTGTAGCCGAGTTCGATGGCGTCTGCCTCACGCTCAAAAATCATTGCCGGCTTCTTCCCGCCCAGCGCCTTGCGGTACAGAGACTCAGAGACGATCTCGCCATCCTTCACCGCGAGGTCATACCCATATTCATAGGCATCCACGCGAAAGAACAGTCGAAATCCGGTCGGCTCTTCGCAAGATGTTTCATTGAAGCGGAACGGGGCCACCGGCACCTGTTGCTGCAGCACAAACGTCTGGCGGTTTTTCCCCAGATCATGTACGGGATGCACCACGGTAGAAATGACACACGCAAGCGCGGCGAGCAGATTCGACTTTCCGCCGCCATTCGGCCCGTAGACCACATTGACCGGGAGCAAGGACGTGGCGTGGCCGGACGCGATCAACGTCTCTTGAAATTCCGGGAGAGCCGCCGCTTGAAAGTCCAGCGTCGTCTCGCCACGGTAGGAACGGAAATTCTGAAACGAAAATTGGCATAACATGGATACTTCACCTCCATGAACTTATTTTACCGAAAAAGCCTCAGTTTTTCAAGCTTTATATGGAATATAAGAAAATTATTTCCTTAAAATCAATATAAAACGTTATCTCATATATTTATCACTCGTTGCGTGATGAAAACATTCTCCCGCACTTCATGGAAAAGAACTTGCGCGACTCTAAAATACAGACTCTTTTGCGTCAAAAACGCCCCTCGAAAAAGAGATCGACATTTTCGACGCTTTTTTCGCGGTTTCCGACGGGGTCTCTTGGATTGCGATATGATGGGTTCATCAAAAGATCGTTCACTTTGTGAAGCAGCCACGCAGTCGTGGCTAGAAAGGACTTCAAACAGATGAAAATTTACACCAGAAACCAGAACGCCATCGTCACAGCAGTCACGCCCATCCCGCGCACGAAACTTTGTTCCTTGCCGTTCCTTCTTCCTGTGGACGGAAAGCTCACGACGACAGATGTCTACAGCATCCCGGGCAATGCCCTGCGCGGACTCGGACGCCGCCTCCTGTTCCGCCATGTGTTCACCGAGCTGCTTGGCGCAGATTTCGACAAAACGCTTGCCGAGCTTCCGGCTTTGCACCGGGATGGCATCGCATCGCTTTTCGAAAACGGCGGTTCGAAGAAGGAGCTCGGGACGATGACCCTCGACGAGTGGAGCTCCACCTACCGCGAAATCCTCAAAGACCTCCCCATGCTCGATCTCCTCGGCGGCGTCTTCATGTCGCAGGTCTTCCGTGGAAAAGCAAACATCGGAAGCCCCGTCCTTCGCACGCAGGAGACGCAGAAATTCTTCGAAGCGCATCGTGTTTTCGAGCATTCTTCGGAGCCCCTTCCGCATCTTGCAGAGCTCAAAGCCGAGGTTGAGCGCACGGGGCATCTTGTCCATGAATCGTTCTTCTGGACGAGCTCTCTCATGGAAACGCCGTTCGAAGGCACCGTACTCGCGTTCGATGCGTTCCTTTCGCTCATCGCCCGTCACAAGTGGATTGGCCGCCTGAACGGAAACGGCGCGCTCTGGCATGCAGACATCCAGTTCAACGGAATGGATCCGATGAAGGCCATCCAGCTGTTCGATGAATTCCTCCTCGACAACAAGCAGAACGTCCTCGACGGCATCCGCCTTCTCGCAGAAAGCTTCCATTACGCGCCGGAGAGCGCCGTCCTTGCATAACGATCTTCCCTGCTTCCCGATGTTTTTCAATCACTCGCCATAGATTTGGCGAGGCCCTGAATCTTGGATGTAAATAGCATTGGTTTGGCAAGCGCTTGCTCGCTTGCTTGTCAGAAAGGATTATCATCATGAAAAAGTTCACGAAAAAACAGTACGCAACCATCACGGCGCAGACGCCCATCGCATGCCAGCATCTCCTCACGACACCGTTCTTTACGAACGACGAAGATGGAACGAAAAAGATCCTTGGCATCTATTTTTGCACAACAGGCGATGACATGGAGCGCATCGGGCGCGACCTCATGTACCATCATGCGATCGATGACGTGCTCCACATCGATTTGGACGAAGTTCTCTCCGACGTCCCGCTGGGGAGAACCGCTTCTTTGCAGAGAGTTTGCTCGCGCATGGAACGTGGGATTTGGAAAATATCGATGGCATCGAACGTATTTCGGCAACGGATCTCAAAACGCTGCGCAAAGATTTCCCGACGATGGACCTCCTTCCCAGCGACATCTTCTGCGGTGCGGCAGACATCGGCTCTGCTCCGATCCGCACGCAGGAGCTCGATCCGCTCTATGGCAAAGATTCTTCTGGTCATTCGTACAATCCGTCTGATCACAACACGGAGGCTCTTCCGCATCTTGAAGATGTGATGGCAGAGGCCGAGCGCACGGGCTTCCTTCCCATTGGCACATCGTTCTATTGGAACAGCGCCCTTTCGGAAACGTCGTTTGAGGGCACGGCAATCGCGTTCGATGCGTTCTTTGCGCTCCTTGCCCGCTACGCCGCACAGAATGGCACGTTCGGCCAGGAAGGATACCGCGCTTCCATCCAGCTCGATGACCTGGACGCGGAAAAGGCCCTTCAGAAATACGACCAGTACCTTCTGGACAACAAGCAGAACGTCATCGACGGAATGCGTCTCACCGCAGAAATCGTCACGTACAAATGAGCAGCGCTGATAGCGCGAGCAACCTCATTACAAAAAAATCATTGACAAAATAATTTTCACCTGATAAAATATATAGACCAAAATAAATTAGAGTTCAATCTAGCAAATGAAAGGCATTGAGATGGACGGCTTGCTGAATCCAGCAAGCTCGTTCATCCCATCTTTGTGAGGTAAACACAGGATGATCTTTTGCTTTCTGTTTATGATGGTTCTCGATTTTTGAAACAGGCAGGCCGGAAGGGCGTCCACTTGATAGGACGTCCTTTTTTGGCGTGCCTTTTTTGTCTGGAAAAAATGGATACGCACGGACGGTTGACATCGATCGGTATAGGGGGTGATAATGAAGGCACAAACAGATTGCGCTGTTTTATCAGAGAGTTTCACGTTCATAAAATCATCTGAAATCATTGATATTACGGTATCTCAACAAGTCTTACATATTTCATAGGAATTAGGGCGCAGAAGTAAAATTTTGTCCATTGTAGGCAAGAATAAACCATGGAGGTCTTTTCATGATACACACCATGGAACTGACACAGAGTGTTCCATATGTCGACATTTCCCAGATTCTACAATATGTCGCGCGCAATATGAATTCCGAGAAGCATCCCATAGATCCAGCAACAGAATTGAGGCGTCTCACAAAACGACTCTGCTGGAATGTAGGTCAATCGGCAGACAAGGCGCTCGGTTTCCAAGAAGACATCAATCGTCCGGTCGTGCTTGCCGATTTCGACACAACAACGAAATCAACTCGCTCCGCCAAGAGGGGAAGCGGCATCGAAAGATTCAAGATTCTCCGTATCTGCAGTATTGACTACCTGGATGAATATCGGACGACAGGTATTTTGTATTGCAGCTTTTTCGCCCTCCTAAGGCTGAACCCAAGGACGCTGCTGATCCCGTCAGACGAGAATACTATCCGGCTGTATGAAGCCACGGAAGAAAACAATGCCGCTCTGGAGCAAAAATTTTTCGACGAGATGAATGCGATGTTCGAAGGAAGCCCACATCTGCAATATTTGTGCGACTTCAGACGATGGAACTGCCATCGCGTGGATTACACATCAAACATGAGATTCGAGGATCACGACTCGTTCAGGATTTTCAAGATACTCATGCACAGGATATCGAAATTTGTACGGACAAAACGGGTCCGAATCAAGGAAAAGAAGCTATACGAGCAATCAGCTGCGGAAAGGAACAAATCGTACAAGTCCCTTTTTTATGACAAGCACGAACAATATACGAATATGAGCAAAAACATCCGCGAGTCAGATAAAAGCCGCGCGCTCGGGGAGTCGCAGAACGTCCTCCGGCTTGAGCAACAGTGCAGGCCAGGAAAGATCAGCAGCCTGAAAGAGACCTATAGATTTCCTGACCGGAAAGCGTGGAGGTTCCTTCGGGAAGACATCGCACGGGAGCTCTTGTATAACCGGTACGACAAGATGGTCGGGGACGGTGATTTCTATCAAAGAAAAAAGGCATACGCCATCATTCGGAAAAACATCAAAAAGAAATTCATGCAAGACCGCTTGATCCAGTTCCTGCAACTCATCGCGTCTAAACGCCATATCGACATTGCACGAGAGGTTTTTACCTCACCGAGCTTTGACGGAGACAAGTTTCCGCTTGCGCATGGCAAGGCAGCTACCTTCCGTGCATGGGTCAAAAAGCTGCGCGAATTAGGCATCAATCCCGTCCTGATTCCGGAAAAACAGCCCATTCGGTTCTTGAAAAACCCGAAATCTCTGATCACGTTCGAGAATTGAAGATACCACTTGGCTCCGATGATCCGCTGATACGAATCATCGGAGATTTTTCATCCAAATTTTTCTCCGTTCCTGCGGGCTTCCCGTTTTTCTGCTAAAGTGAAATCACAAGCAAGTCAATCATTCTGGCTTGTATCACCAACTATCATGTCCACGTCTATCCGCAAAGGAGGAAATCAACCATGGCGGACAACAAACAAATTCTTCATTTCCAACAAGTATTCCCATCTGGATCTGGCGACAGCCAAGGAAAATGCCGCTTGCTCATCCAGTCCGATGTCAGCAGCCTCGCGAAAAGCTTCATGGAAGAGACCATCACTCCGGCTTCTCGCCCGCACGTCCGGCTGCCAGCCGCAGTCGTCAAAGCATTCGGCTTTCGCCTCGAAACGGAGGACGGAGATCTGGTCGCCGGATGCACGGCGTACTTCGCGAACGGAGCCACTCTTCAATACCGGCAAAGCGATGCAGATCGCGCCACTGAAGAGCTGCCGGAAGACACGTTGCACGATATGTTCGATGCCTGGCTCTCGAACGGAACGAGCTTTGTCCTTGTGACGGACTTCCGTTTGGATGCCGCGCGCGGCAAAGGATTCGGCGAATGGCTCGCCAGATATGTGCCGCGCATCCTGTCCGATGTCTACGGGCTCACGTTCGGCAAGGTCGTAGTCGTGCTCCATGAGGAAGCGTTCGAACACATCCCAGAAAAGGGAGCGGACGCAGACGGACTCGACAAGAAGCAGCTCTCCTACGCGATGACGACATCGCTGGAAAATCTCGGATACGAGCGCATCGAAGACGAAGGATACAACGGTATCATGGTATTCTGCTCAGATCGATGATGATCTGGCAAACAGCAAAAAGGAACGGGACGAGAAGTCTTTGAGGGCTCTCGTCCCGTTCCTTTTCTATTCCATGAAAAGCGGCAAAAGAAGTGTCCGGACGCATCGTGTGTTTTTTTATACGGGAGGCTGGTGACGGAACTTCCGCACGACATACCGGCTGAGCAAGGTCCCGATGCCGTTGCTCACCCAACGGAGGATAGCGGCGAGGAAGACAGCGAGAATCGCTGTGAAATTGACGCCGAGGAACGCCAAGATGCCGACGTGCGGGAGATGGCCTTCGTCGCTCATCGCGAGAAGATACGAGACGACGGGAGCAGCCAGAGGCTCGAGCAAGTGTGCGACGAGGATGGCGAGGAGGAAGGCGATGGATTCCCGGACGATGCGCGGATGGTTCCGAAGCGGCCGGAAAATCAGCTTTTCGCACCAGTCATGAAACGTATGGCGCTCTTTCAGAAACGCCCGCGCATCTTGCAAGTGCGTGCTCAAGAAACTCGTAAACCGGCTCATCGCTTGGCGAAGGTCGGTCGGCAGGATGGCGATGCGCTGCGCAAGCTCGCCCGGATGTGCGAAGAGGACGAGCTTCTCTTTGAGGTCGTGCAAGAAATCTCTCGGCAGCGAAAGATTCTGCAGATTCAAGTTCAGCGAAAATCCTCGAAAGAACGTGAACGTCGGCGCGAAGAGAAACAAGAGCGACATGCAGACGATCGAAAGGATCAAGCTGACCAGTTGCAGGGCGACGAAGCTGAGGAAGTGCCACGCGACGCGTGCCGGGTGCTCCTGCAGCAGCATCCGTTTCCGCGTCCACCAACGAACCGCAGCATCGCGTGCGCTGCGGTATGTCTTTCGCAAGAAAGCGTTCATGCAGGATTCCTCCCATACGTTCACAATTTCATTCGATGTTTCAAGGTTTCAGCATCTGGAAACGGTCGGCGTTCGCGCGCAGGACACTTTCGTTGCCGACGGCACAAAGGCTGCCGCTCTGCGTGAGGTCGGCAATGGCGGGCGCGTAGGCGCGAAGTTGGTCGATGGTGGTATCACGGGCTTCTTGGAAGATTTTGCGATAGGTCTCCTTTGTCCTGCTGCGATTCCAATCATTGAGCGCAGCGAGGCTTGCTTCGAGACTGCTATGTGGTTCTTTCGGCGGCAGGACGCCGGCGATGGCCGCAGCAAGGTGTTCTGGATGGACATCGAGCGTTCGAACAAACTCCGCCGCTTGCTCGAACGTTTCGAGCGTTTCGGCAAGGTGCGGATCGCGGCCGGAGTAAAACGTCAGCGCGCCATCCGGATCAGGAAGGACTTCCACCTCGTACGCGCCGCCGGCTAGTATAATGGCACGCTTGTCAAGACAAAAATCCGATGATTTTATAGTGAATCAGGCGGCTGCTTTCGCTGCATCCAGCAACATGGCTGGGAAGTATGCTT
>OMWS01000128.1 GCA_900314825.1 uncultured Veillonellaceae bacterium
GTTCTTTTCCTTCGAGGTTGAAAGAAGGCAGAACGTGAGTGGCAGGAACGTGTTCCCGTCCGTCCAGCCGAGGACGAGCAAGCGGAAGCCCTTCGTATAACGGTGGCTCACATGGTCGTAGACGTTCGCCAAGAGTTCCACGCGCTTGGAGCGCGAGCGGCTGAAGAGCGAATCGTCGACGATGATAGCGCAACGACGTCCGGCGGCTGTCAACGGTTTGATGGTTTCGTTGATGATCCGCGCCGCAAGGAGCAGCGTGAACCTGCGCCAGTTCGTGTGACAGGAGTTCAAGAAGCGGTAGGCCGTGTCCTTGCCAAACGGCAGGGATTCCTCGTGAAGCCGGCGTTGCATGTAAAGCGAGCGGTTCTCGAAGATGATGCTGACGAGCACAAGGAACACCAGAATAGCGGAAAAGCCCTTGAGTTTGCATGCGTTGGCAGACCGCAAAATCTGGCCGATGCGATATTGGTGGAAGAACAGCGAAGTTTTCTTCGAAATGGATTCCATCTGATGGGTGGTTTGTGGTATAATTTGCATAGCATGAACCTCCGCTTTAGTATGTTTTGTTTCACACCTTAATTTCACAAGGCTTTACGGGTGCTCAGCACCTGCGAAGTTTGAGTTATGAAGACTGCCAGGAACGGCAGATCGTGATGGCGGCGGACATCCAGGACTTCCATTTCTACGGCCCGCAATCGTTCCAGAAAGAACCGCTGGAATACGACACAGCCGTTTAACAGAAGGGAGAGAGACATGGAGAAAAAGCCTATCAATCAAATGATTCAGGAACACAAGGAGACTGTCCGCACCTACATCGAGCGTGTTATCGACCGCGATATGGAGGGCAAGCCCGGCTACATGAAGTTCCGCCGCTTGTTTCCAAAAGCAGCAGCCGAACTCTTTGAAGGCTTTTGGAATTATCATCACAAGCGGACCATCGTCTTCTGGCTGGACTTCTACGCCCGCTTTGTCGTATGCCATTGCATTTGGGCAATCACCGAAGAATTTCCTGACATTTACAAACGCCTTCGCGACGACGATTATGAGGTGGATGAAATCATCGACCTCCTCATCGACTTCGAGAAGGACAACCGCGACAAGCTGTTCCCGCAGGCGGAGGAGGAACTCAAGGAGACCTGCAAGAAGCAGGGCATCCCGCTGATGGAGATTGTGAAATGATGGACAGGAAGGAGTAAGCCATGAATGAGAAGCCGTTGTGGCATCTGATATTGGAGACGAAGGAGCTTGTCCGCATCGACATCAAGAATACCATCGACCGCGACGTGAAGGATGAAACTGTCCGGAAAAGTTTGCGCCGCAAATTCCCCGCAGCGGCAGCAGAGCTTTTCGAGGACTTCTGGCTCGACCACCGCCAGAGGACGCAGGTTTTCTGGGCGAGGTTCTACGCCACCTACGTCACCTGCCATTTTCTCTGGGCGATCCTGTACGGAGCGCCTGAGGTGTACGAATATTTCACCAAGGTGGAAAAAGACTTGGGCATAGGCAACATCCTCAACATGCTCGCCGAATACGAGGAAGAGCACCGCGAGACATTGTCAGAGGATGCGATGAAGGAGTGTGACGAATGGTGCAATGAAAACGATGCTGCAGTGTTGAGGCTCATCAAATGATACAAACCTTTCCGGGCGAAAGCCCACGATTTCAATCGTGGGATAAGCCCGCGCACAAACAATTACTCTAACAAACCTTGAATTATACCCCTAAGAGGTATATAATGTAAACATCGGAGGTGATGTGTCATGGTCAAGACGTACAAGTTCAAGCTGTATCGACAAAAGCGCACGAAGCATATCGACCACCAGCTTTGGGTCGCCTGCAAGGTCTACAACCATGCCATCGCTCTCCATCGTAGATATTGGAATCTCTACCATAAGTCACTCCCGAAATTCACGCTCTCGACACATCTCACGAAACTCAAGAAGTTATCGAAATATGCGTATTGGAGCGAGATTCCTTCCCACGCCATCCAGGACATCTGTGACCGCATCCAGCGCGGCTACAAGCTCTTCTGGGAGAACCTGAAGAACAAGCGGAAGACGGCGCCGCCGAAGTTTCGCAGTTGGCGCAAGTATCGTTCCATGTCGTACAACATGGTCGGCAAAGGCATCATCAACGGCAACACGATCAAGATTGCTGGCAGGAAGTACAAGTTCTTCAAATCTCGCGATATTGAAGGCAAGATCAGGCTGCTCACCATCAAGCGAGACGCTTGCGGCGACTACTTCGTCTATATCATTTGCGAGACTCCAGAAGCAAAACACGAAACCAGACTGGGTGAAAGCATCGGTTTCGATTTCGGCTTCAAGGGAAAGATGCTCGTAGCTGAAAATCCGAAAGACGATATTACTGCGCCAGATTTCTTCAAGAAGCAGAAGAATGCTATCGCGAGAGCAAATCGCAAACTGTCGAGCAAGCGGATGCGTTCTCACAATCGCCGTAAGGCGCAGCTGGAACTTGCGCGCCTTCACCGCAGGGTTGCCAACCAGCGCAACGCGTACCAATGGCAGCTTGCTCGCGAACTCTGCAAGAAGTATTCCATCATTTGCTTCGAGGACTTGAACATGAAATCCATGCAGGCAGGTCATGGCAGGAAGGTTATGGACTACGGGTTTGCCGAATTCTTGAATCTGCTGGAATACGTCGCGCCGCAGTTTGGCTCTCGGGTCGTACGCGTCGACAAGTGGTTCCCGAGCTCGCAGCTCTGCTACGATTGCGGCTTTCAGAACAATGAGGTCAAAGATCTGGATATTCGTGAGTGGGAATGCCCGAAGTGCCATACGCACCACGACCGCGACCGCAATGCTGCAAAGAACATCCACTGCGAGGGCTTGCACATGCTTCAGCAGACATCCTGAGCGATAAATCTGGGCAGGGTGCTGTCCAGTGGTAGGAGCTCTCGTAAGACCATCGTGAGATGGCGGAGAACGTCAGTCACTCCAGAATCCCACGGCTTCAGCCGTGGGAGTGCATCAATTCATGTACCCGGAGGAGGTGGGCGCATGAACCACGGCGGATTCTCATGGAAGACGTTCTTCGGCATCACCGGCATGAAGCGCAGCTTCGCGCGCAAGACCGGCATCCCGATGTCGAAGGGCGGCCTGTACCAGAAGATCGGCAGATTGTTCTGGCAGGCCATCTTCGGCAAATGAAATGCGGCCAGAAGGCTCATGAGCGTGTTCATCGTGGAGCATCGAGGCATTGTGAACGGCACGTTCTCCGAGCGCAAAATGGCGGCGTAACGCACATCAATCTTTCTGCGTTATCAATCTCTCTGATTACGAAAGAAAGAAATGGGCAGTGGAAAAGAATAAAGAAACCTATTGAAGTTTTTTGCAAAGATTGATGTTTTCCTCTTGACATATCATCAATAGATGTGTATCATAGTACCTGTCGAGAGAGACGAGGGAAAACCGCAAGAGGATTTGGCTCAATCACAAAACCTGTGGGAACTGAATAGTTCCTCAGCATAATTCATGTTGTCAAAAAAGAAGACTTCCTCTAAGATATGGAAATGCATCTA
>OMWS01000057.1 GCA_900314825.1 uncultured Veillonellaceae bacterium
CGATGTGTCTGCTACCTTCGCAATCTTTTCATAAGACATATCTTTCCCAACAAGAAGATTGCGTACGAATTTCACTGTCGCTTCGGCAATTCCTTCTGCGCGACCCTCATTCATGACATCATCCAAAATCTTGCACATTTTCATCACCCCATGTTCATCCGTCTTGAGATAATCGAATCTCTGCGTTAATTGCTTATGATATAAATCTTCTGACCGCTTGCAAAACATATCATGCATCAGTCGGCCGAGTTCCGTTGTCTCGTCTCGGCAACTTGCATTGACATAGATGATCTGGGCGTTGTCCTCAAATCGCTTGTTCTTCATTTCAAGGATGACACGCGGAATGTGGTAAATCGGAAGCCCGCCTCTGAGCGGATCGTTCTCTGTGATGAAGATGACGTTCGTCGGTGGCAGGTGATCTTTGCCCCATTCGAAGCCCTTCTTGACGGTCAATGTATCCATCATGCAGGCATTGAATCGTGCACGCTCGGCAGTCGCTTCATCATCCGTGCGTTGGACTTCCGTGTTGCAGATCGTCCCGTCCGCATTTCGTGTGAAAACGTCGAAACGGACGCTGCGCCCGAAAATGTTGGAAACCTCGCGTTGCGTCTGGATGCTTGTCACCTTGAGCGTGGAATCTTCTAAAATGATGCGCAAGAACAATTCCATGTCCTGGGCGTTGTCTTCCATGAACGTGTTGAAGTACGCATCGTCGATGAGACGGAAACCTTGGATGCGCTTGATGTCATCCGAGCGGTCTTTTTCATCGTCCATATATCCGTCTCCTTCGCATAATCTTCTAAAGATGATTATACAACGATTCGAGCCAAGCTGTCCATAATGGAGATCTTTATGTTGCGATCGTTTGCAAAAATTCGAATCACTGCCTTGATGTATCGCGTCCAGGCGAGTTCATGCTGCGGCACTTGCGCGGCGCGGCGTTCCTGTCATATAATAAGAGCCGTGTGAATGCAGGAGAACGTGTATGTTTGATTTTTTTGAGCGACTAAAGGAGAAAGTTTTTTTGAACCGCAATGATTTATGCTGGTGTGGCAGCGGCAAGAAGTACAAGAAATGCCACATGAATTACGATGATCGCATCAATGAGATCAAGTTTGATATGTTCAAAGGACAGTGCCGCCCGCCGCACAAGATCATCAACAATGAAAAGGATATCGCGGGCATCCGGGCGGCGGCCGCGATCAATGACGCGGCGCTCGACCTCATGAGCGAAATGGCGAAGCCCGGCATCGATACGGCGACGCTCGATCATGCCGTCTACGAATTTTTGACGGAGCGCGGCGCCGTGCCGGCCGACCTCAATTTCGAGGGCTATCCGAAGAGCGTCTGCATCTCGATCAATGACGTCGTCTGCCACGGCATCCCGTCGAAGAAGACGATCCTCAAGGACGGCGACATCGTGAACATCGACATGACGACGGCGTACAACGGCTACTTCGCCGACGCGTCGCGCATGTACATGATCGGCGAGGTCAGCGAAGAGGCCGCGCGCCTCGTGCGCGTGACGCGCGAGTGCATGCAGAAAGGCATCGAGGCCGCGAAGCCGTGGCATTTCCTCGGCGACATCAGCGCGGCGTGCGGCAACCACGCGCATGCGAATGGCTACACGGTCGTGACGGATCTCGGCGGCCACGGCGTTGGCAAGGAGTTCCATTGCGAGCCGTTCGTGCCGCACGTCGGCAAACCGGGCACGGGCATGCTGCTCGTCCCGGGGATGACGCTGACGGTCGAGCCGATGATCAACCAGGGCACGTCGAAAGTCTACACGGACAGCAAAGACCGCTGGACGGTCCGCACGCGGGACGGCAAGCTCTCGGCGCAGTGGGAGAACACGATCCTCATCACAGAGACGGGCGCGGAGGTCATTTCATCATGAGGACGTTCAGTGAGTTCGGCCTGGCGCCGTCCATCGTCGAGACGCTGCGGCTGCACGGCATCCGCGAGGCGACGCCCGTGCAGGAACGCGCAATCCCCGAGGTGCGCGCCGGCCGCGACGTCATCGTGCAAGCGCAGACCGGAACGGGCAAGACGCTGGCGTTCCTGCTGCCCGTTTTTGAAAAAATCAAAGCGCAGGCCGAGACAGCACAGGCGCTCGTCGTGACACCGACGCGAGAGCTCGCCATCCAGATCGCGAAAGTCGCTGGCATCCTCGGCGAGGCATCGGGCATCTCGAGCCTCGTCATCTACGGAGGGCAGGACATCGAGCGGCAGAAGCAGCGCCTCCGCCGTCATCCGCAGCTCATCATCGGCACGCCGGGGCGACTTTTAGACCATCTGCGGCGCGGCACGATCGAATTGAAAAACGTAAACAAAGTCGTGCTTGACGAAGCGGACGAGATGATGAAGCTCGGCTTCCTTGAGGACGTGGAACTCTTGCTGCAGGCCGTCGCGAGCGACCGGCAGTTCATGCTGTTCTCCGCGACGATGCCCGACCGCGTGCGCGGCCTCGCGAAGGCGTACATGCACGCGCCTGAGGAGATCATCATCAAGAGCGATACGGTCACGCTCGAAAACATCCATCAGGAAATCGTCGATACGCGCGAAGAGACGAAGCTCGACACGCTGTGCGAAGCGATCAACAAATATCAGCCGTATCTTGCAATGGTGTTCTGTGCGACGAAGCAGCGCGTGCACCAGGTCACGATGGAGCTTGCCGCGCGCGGCTATCTCGTCGACGAGCTGCACGGCGACCTCACGCAGGTGCAGCGCGCGCTCGTGCTGAAGCGCTTCCGCACGGCGAAGCTGCAGATCCTCGTCGCGACGGACATCGCGGCGCGCGGCCTCGACATCGAGGGTGTGACGCACGTCGTGAATTACGACATCCCGCGCACCACGGAAGATTACATCCACCGCATCGGCCGCACGGGGCGTGCCGGCAAGGACGGCATGGCGATTACGTTCGTCAATGCACGCGAGTACACGAAGCTCCGCAGCATTGAAGCGGGCATCAAGGAACGCATCCAGAAAGCGCACTCCGAGCGCCACCGGAAGCATGCGGAAAAGCAGGCCGTCATGAAGGCGAAAGCCATCGAAGAGCGCCACGAGAAGAATGCGAAACACGCAAAGCCGCTCAGCAAGTACGCGAACCGCAAAGGCGCCAAGCACAAAGGCCGCAACGACCGCAGCCGCCGGAAATTCGTGCAGCAGAGGAAAGCGGCGAATAAGTCGAATGTCGGGCATCGGTCGAAGCTGGGGCGGAAGTAACTTGAAATAAGAAGGTGACATGATGCTCGACCTCTCGAACCTGAATGCGCGGCAGCGTTCCGTCGCCGAAGATTTCGACCATCACATCCTGCTGACCGCTCCGGCTGGTACGGGGAAGACGGATACGCTTGCTTATCGCATTGCGAACATCTTGACGGAGCATCGTGCCGAGCCGGAGGAGATTCTTTGCCTTACGTTCACGAACAAGGCGTGCCAGGAGATGAAGGATCGCATTCTGGCGCGCACGGGGGAGGAGCTTGGCGGCGATCGCGTGGTCGTGCGGACGTTCCATGGCTTCTGCTATGATGTCATCAAGACGGAGTCAAAGCGCCGCTCGGACCTGTTTACGGATTTTGTCATTTTTGATGAGGCCGACAGCCGCACGCTGATCCGCGAGCTACTGCCGGACGATTTTGGCGTGCCATCGGCGACGATCGCACGCCTTTTTGCGTACATGAAAGAGCGGCAAGCGGAGTGGGACGTCTTCACGGGCGATCCTGCCGCTGACGTGCGTACGGTGCTGAACCGCATTTACGCGGAACGGCCGGACGCGTTTGCCGCGCTCTGCGTCAATGACCGCTATGAGCGCCAGCCGCGTTTTTTCGAAGGCTGGAAAATGCGCGGCGCGCGCTTCCTGCGCAGCTACGACCTGCGGCTCCAGGAATCCCACGGGCTCGATTTCACCGACCTCATCGTGCGGGCGAAAGAGTTCTTGCGGCAGGAAGACGTCGCGACGCGCTGGGCGGAGCGGTATCGCTACATCCATATCGACGAAGCGCAGGACACGAGCCTGCTCGAATACAGCATCTTGGAAACGATGTTCGGCGATAGCAAGATTCTCCTCGCGGGCGATTTGTTCCAAACGATCTACGAATGGCGCGGCTCGCATCCCGAGGCCGTCGTGCAGCGCTTCGTCCAATCGAAAGCGCCGGTGCGTGTCGTGCTGTCGGAAAATTACCGTGCGACGAAGACATTGCTCGATGCGTCGTATGGCGCCTTGCAGCGGCTGTTCCCGCAGCGCGTGGCCGCCGTGTACCCTGACGGCTTCGAGGCGGAGAGCGACGAGCCGGGCGAGCTGATCGAGGTCAAGGGGGCCAGCGGCTTCGACGAGGAAGCACAGTGGATTTATTACCGCATTCTGCACCTGCCGCCGACAGAATATCGCCGCATCGCCGTGCTCGTGCGCAGCAATCGTTACGCGAAAGAGCTTTCGGCGCACTTCGAAGCCATCGGCCGGCAGTCGACGGGCGCGTTGCCGTTTTTGCTCATCGACGACACGCGCTTCTTCCAGCGGCAGGAGATCAAAGATGCGCTAGCATTTTTGCGCCTGCTCGTGAATCGTCATGATGTCGCGAGCCTCATGCGCGTCTTGCAGCGCTATGTGCGCGGCGTTGGCGCTACGACTGTCCGCACAATCATGTCTGCGGAATACCGTCGCGCCGGCGTGCGCATGACGGATTACCTCGACCTGGCGGCGCGTACATCGGGCGACCCATTCGCGCCGCTCCTTGACGCGCTCGCGGCTGGGAACATCGTCGTGTTCGACACGGAGACGACAGGTCTCGATCCCGCGCAGGACGAAATCGTGCAGATCGCCGGCGTGCGCCTCGCGCCCGATGGCAGCATTGCAGAGAGCTTTATCCACTATCTGCGGCCATCCATCCCCGTCGGCCGCGACGCCGTCCGCGTGCATGGCTTGACGGATGCATTTTTGCAGGAAAACGGCGAAAAGCCGAAGGACGTGCTTCAAGCATTTTGCAACTTCGCGAAAGGCAGTGTCCTCGTCGGCCACAACGTCGCGTACGATCTGCAAATGCTCTCGTGCGAGCTTGCGCGGCTGGAGCTCGATCCCATAGATGACGCGGGCTCTTTTGACACGCTCGATATCTTCCGCCGCTTCCATCCGAATCTGCCGAATCACAAGCTCGAATACCTCGGCAAAATCTACGAAGTCGAGCACGCGTCGTCGCACGATGCCTACGACGACATCTGCGCGACGGCCGAGCTCCTTATGTACGCCATCAAGCGCGACATCCGTCCGAATACGGAGGCGCGCCGCGCCTGCATTGCGAAGTATCTGCCGGCCTTTGCGCCGCTCGCCGAGAAAATCGCAGGCCTGCGCCAGCAGGTCACGGCGCTCCGTCCCTGGCAGACGCTCGGCGAGATCGTCATCCAACTCGGCATGAAGGACTACTACACGCGCACGCACGAAGAGCAGCGCGTCGAGAACCTCCGTGAGCTGTTCCGACGTGCGCACGAACTCGACGACAAGGCGTTGACGCCCATCGACGCGGTCTTCCAATTCCTGCGCTACACGACGCTCTCGACGACGGACCTCGACGCGTTGACGAAGAATCAGCGCATCCCGATCCTCACGATCCACCAGGCAAAAGGCGCGGAGTTCGATTACGTCTTCCTCGCAGGCTGCCAGAAGTACACGTTCCCCGGCTATCCCGCCATCAAGAAAGGCGATCTCTCCGAGGAAAAACGCCTGTTCTACGTCGCCATCACGCGCGCCCGCAAGCAGCTGTTCCTCTCGTGGTGCCAATACTACAACCAGCATTATCAAGAAGAGAGCGCATTCATTCGCGCGCTGCCGAGCGAATGCGTGCGGCGGGTGTAAAGAATTTGAAGGCTTCTGATTCTTAACGGAGGCCTTTTTTGTGTGCGGGATTGTGATATACTGGAAAGAAAACGGAAGAGGCAGGTGCAGAAAATGAATACGGTCATGCCCATCGGGGCGGATGATTTCAAGGAAGTGCGTGAAGGGTATTATTTTGTTGACAAGACATCATTCATCACGGATTTTTTTGCGGGTCATTCGAAAGTAACGCTCATCACGCGGCCACGCAGGTTCGGCAAGACGCTGACGATGTCGATGCTGCGGTATTTTTTCGATATCGAAGGAGCAGAGGAGCATCGGAAGCTTTTCGACGGCCTTGCTGTTTCGCACGATGCGGCGATGATGGCGGAGATGGGGACGCGGCCGGTGCTGTTTCTGACGCTTCGCGGTTGGAAAGCGCTCAATTGGACTTCCATGCAATCCAGGATTGTCAGCGGACTGCAGCAAGTGGCGCAAGAGCAAAAATGCTTGCGCGAGAGCGATCGTGTGGATGCGGAGGATCGAGCGTTCCTGCAAGCGGTGTATCGTTCCAAAGCACCTTTTGAAGAACTCAAAAATACACTTGTAGTGTTGCTTCGGATGATGGAAGCACATTATGGCAGGAAACCAGTCTTGCTGCTCGATGAATACGATGTGCCGATCCAAACAGGATGGGAACGCGATTTTTATGACGAAGCCATTGATTTCTTCCGTACGTTCCTCACGACGGCGCTGAAGACGAATCCCTCGCTCGACTTCGCCGTGCTCACGGGCGTTTTGCGCATTTCGAAAGAAAGTATTTTCTCGGATCTGAATAATCTTTCGATTGATAGCGTCTTGCAGATGAAATATCCGACGGCCTTCGGTTTCACGTCGGAGGAAGTCCAGAAGATGGCCAGCAATCTCGGTCATACGGACAAAATGCCGGAAATCCGCACATGGTATGATGGTTATCGATTCGACGGGCATGAAATCTATAATCCGTGGTCGGTGATCAATTATTTCGCGTATGGTTGCGAGCCCGCGACTTATTGGGTGAATACGTCCGGCAACGCCGTCATCGCCGAACTCATGAAGAGTACCGACCGAGAGCATTTCGAACGTCTCGAAACGCTCCAGCAAGGCGGGACGGTTCAAAGCTATTTGCGCGAGGGTGTCATCTACAGCGATATCGGGAGAGATGAAGACGCGCTCTATACGATGCTCTGCACCACGGGGTATCTGACAGCCGTGCGCACGCGGCGCGTCGGCGTGCGGAAAGAATACACGCTCCGCTTGCCGAACATGGAAATGCAGACCTTGCTCGGCGATGAAATCGTCAAGCGCTATCAAAAAGGATACAGCATGTCGATGCTCATGCGCCTGCTGGACTGGATGTTCGGCGGCGATGCGGAGCGGCTCGAGGACGGGCTTGGAAGTTATCTTGAGCGCGTGGCGAGCACGTTTGACACGGCGAAAGGCAAGGAGGCGTTTTATCATGGCTTCATCCTCGGCCTGACGGCGGTGCTCGTGCCAGATTATGAAGTTCGCTCGAACCGCGAATCGGGCTATGGTCGCTATGATGTCGCTATCCTGCCGAAAGAGAAAGGACGTCCCGGCGTCGTGATGGAGCTAAAAATCGCGGAACGAGAAGAAGAGCTCGCCGCGAAAGCGGAAGAGGCGCTCGCACAGATCGAGATGCATGACTACGCAGACGAACTCAAAGCGCGCGAAGCGGAGCCGATGTGGTGCTTTGGCATGGCGTTTTATGGCAAGCTGGCCTGTGTGCGGATGGCGTGATGCTGGCCTTAGTGATACGGAAATTTGCTTGAAAGGACGCGTGGTCGAAGACCTGTTGGAAAAGCCTGCATAAAATGCGGCTCGCGCTTGAATCAACGTTCAAACGAAAAAGGCTGTTGCAGCCGTTCTTCGTTTTCCTGATTTTTTGGAAGACGAAGGGCGACTGCAACAGCCTTTTTGTGTGTCTGCGATTTATACGACTTCGCTGTTCTTCAACGAGAAATCGAGTAGCATGCCGATGAGCTCATTGCGGCTGCGGCCGGTTTCTTCTGAAATCTTGTTGATCTTGTCAAGTGTTTCTTCGCGGACGCGGATTGAAAACGTTTTGTATCCATCGGCACCGCGTGGATGCTTTGTTGTAATCTTCAATTTCTCTGTCATAAAGTATCACCCCGTATCTTTTTATTATAACTGACAATATGACAGTTGAATATGTTTATATGATAACCATAAATCATGTGAAATACGTTCTATCGAAAAATGTTGAAAAAAGTGCTTAAGAAAAACCAATTTTGTTCGATAAATACAGTAGAAGCATGTTATAAAACATGTTATAATTACAACACACATAAAACGTATGTGTGAATAGTTTTTTCAACAGGGCAGGCAGGTGCCGGACCTTTGGGGAGCACAGGGACGCCGAACGATGGACGCGTCCCGCCTGCACGGAAGGAGAGGTTTCACATGATCCGTTCTTTATTCTCGAGCGTGTCGGGACTCAAAACGCATCAGACGCGTATGGATGTCATCGGCAACAACATCGCGAACGTCAACACGACGGGCTTCAAGTCGAGCCGCGCGACGTTTTCGGATACGCTGTACCAGACGATGACGGGCGCATCGTCGCCAGATGGCGCAATGCGCGGTGGCACGAATCCGAAGCAGGTCGGTCTCGGCGTCGGCCTCGCGGGCATCGACACGATCTTCACAGATGCGAGCGCCCAGCAGACGGGTGTCAACACCGACCTCGCACTCTCGGGCAACGGGCTGTTTGTCGTGAAGCAGGGGAACGAGACATACTATACGCGCGATGGTTCGTTCTCGTTCGATGAAGAAGGAAACTATGTGCTGCCAGGCTCGGGTAAATATGTGCAGGGCTGGACGGCGGATGAAAATGGTACGATGAAAACGAACGAAACCCCGGATAAGATTACGGTCGACAGCAACAAGCCGATGGCTCCGAAAGAGACGGATACAATCACATTCAAAGGAAATGTTGCGCTCGGGAAATTGTCCGTACCGTTGACCGTGTACGATTCCGAGGGTGGCATGTCGCAAGTGTATATCAACTTGGAAAAGACGGCGACGATTGGCAACGTCAAAAATGTTGACAACACTTGGGAGGTGAAGCTGGTTTCACCTGCCACACGCGGGGATGGCGTGACGGCTACGCCATCGTTCGAAACGATTGATAACACAGCGACTCCTCCGACGATTACTGCGATTCAAGGTTCTTTCTATGTCAAATTCAAGACGGATGGTTCTTATGATGGGGTATATGACAGTGCGAATACTCGCATCACAACCACGCCAGGACTCAAAATGACATATACATCTTCGGGCAAGGGAATTCCAGCAAATAAAGATATTACGATCGACTTCCATGCGCTCACGCAGTACAGCGATCCGAAGGCGGAGAAGGGTGCGACGAGCTCGGATGCCAATACGGCGTACGCACATACGAATGGCTACGCATCCGGCACATTGACGAGTGTTTCGGTGGACAGTTCGGGCATCATTACGGGCGCGTATTCGAATGGCGAGATGCGGAACCTCGCGCAGGTCGCTGTCGCACGGTTTACAAATGCGGCGGGGCTTACGCGCGTCGGTGGCAATCTTTTCCAGCTGTCGAACAATTCCGGTGAGGCAAATATCAAGACGGCGGCAGCGCTCGGCTGCACGATCACGCCGTCCGCGCTCGAAATGTCGAACGTCGATCTCGCAAACGAATTCTCGAACATGATTGTCACGCAGCGAGGCTATCAGGCGAATTCGAAGATGATCACGGTCAGCGACGAAATGCTCGAAACGCTCATCAATACGAAACGGTAATACTGTTGTATCAAAACACGAGGGCTTCTGATTTTATTCAGAGGCCTTTTGTGCGTGGAATTGCGGCAGCCCCAGGTTTTCATCGTTCTTTTGTTGACGTCGAATCAAAAATATTTGGTCGATGGTTTAAGAAAA
Source organism: uncultured Veillonellaceae bacterium (assembly GCA_900314825.1). Classification (GTDB taxonomy): domain Bacteria; phylum Bacillota; class Negativicutes; order Selenomonadales; family Selenomonadaceae; genus Selenomonas_C. Next base: position 9,794 of record OMWS01000057.1, read on the forward strand.
TCGATTTTTGTACGATAGACATCATGAGACATTGTTTTACGATACGAACATACGAATGGAAGGAGCTTGATATTTCATGCTCTATCATGCCTTGCAGATGTTTCCCACCGCGTTTTTCCGAAAAGGAAAACCTTGCGGCTTTGCCATCTTGGAAAATGGATACGATGCGGTCTTTCCCGAGAATTTCCGTCAAGGCGCGGAACATATCAACATCAAGGACCGGACGGCCTGCCTGCTGTTTCCTGATGCGGAGCTCAATCATCACTTGCAGCAGCTGCTGCTCGCGAAAAACATTCCGCAGAATCTCGGAGAATGCTTCGAACGGGGACTCTATGAAGGGCGTGCCGGATTCCTCAACTACCTCCAGGTGGAGTCCGCGCTGAAGTCTGTCGGCATCCAGCGCATGGGGATGATGATGGTCGGCAGCATTCCGCTCATGCAGGGGACGTTCGTCGCGGCGAGCGCGTCGTATTTCGGCGAAAGGGAAACGGTCTACCGGCGCATGGACGATCTCATCGGGACGAACCCGCGCGTCCGCAAGGAAAAATATCAAGCGATGATCCTCCTCGCCGTCCGCAATCTCGACAAGGCGTTCCTGCCGGGCAGCGGAGGCCCGGAGCGCGCTGGCTTTTTCCAACTGCACAAGGACAGCATCTTGCAAGCCGCCGCTACGACGCTCGCGCACCCGGATTTCGACCGGACGACGAGCTTCGAGAAACGCGTCGCGCAAAAACTGGCGTCGACGGAATGGCCGACGATGACGGATTTCGAAAACGCCGTCCAATCGGCCGTGTTCCCTGCATGGAAGAAAAAACTCGACCAGCAGCAAAAGAAGCTCGCGGACGGGATCGCCCAGCATCTCTTGCGGTGCGCTTCTTCGCGGGAAACAGCAGAGGTCCTCGTGAAGCTGGCCTTTGGCGGGGAAGACCGCGAGCAGATGATTGCGCGCGTGATGGGCGCGAAGTGAGCCACGGGGATGTGCTCCAATGACGGATGATTTTGCCGCCTGCAGAAACAGCATCGATGATGCACATTTTCTGCAGGCGGCTTTTCTTGTTGACAAATACCTGCTGGGGGTATATGATGTTGCATGAGCAATATACCGCAAGGGGGTATCGAGATGCCGGAAGAAACAACGTCTTGCTGCCATGGCGACGGGGAGTCTTCATGCGCGGGCTGCGTGAAGCACAAGCATCGCGACAAGGCGAGCAAGGAATACAAATGTCTCGTCTCGCGCCTCAAGCGCATCGAGGGGCAGGTGCGCGGCGTGACGAAGATGGTCGAGGACGATCGCTACTGCGTCGACATCCTCACGCAGGTCAGCGCGATCCAGTCGGCACTGAATTCCTTCAACAAGGAACTGCTCGTGCAGCACATCCGCACGTGCGTGGTCGATGACATCCGCGCCGGGCACGACGAGGTCGTCGACGAGCTCGTGGCGACGTTGCAAAAGGTCATGAAATAAAAAGCAGGTGCAAAGCGCTTCAGCGTCGATGCGATCGCTTTCGCTGAAGGGCGTTGTAGGAGACGAAAGCCGCCAAGGAATCCAGGAGGCGGAATGGAAACGATGAAGAAAGCAAAATTTGATATCACGGGCATGAGCTGCGCCGCGTGCTCGGCGCGCGTGACGAAAGCCGTGGAAAAGGTCGCGGGCACGCAGGACGTGAATGTGAACCTCTTGACGAACTCGATGCAGCTGGCGTATGACGAGAACGCGACGAGTACGGCGGCCATTATCGCGGCCGTCGAAGATGCGGGCTATGGAGCAAGCGTTCATGGGGGAGCAGAGCAAAGCGCGAACGCGCCGAAAGGCGGCGCGGCTATCGCCGACCCTGTGAAGAAGAGCATTGCGGAGATGAAGCATCGACTCATTTGGTCGATTGCGTTCCTGTTGCCGACGATGTACATCGCGATGCACGGATTATTTGAACGGTTGTTCGGCCTGCCGGTGCCCGATGGCGTGCGGGCGCTCTTCGACGGGCCGGAGAATGCGATCACGTTTGCATTTGCACAGCTCTTGCTCGTATTGCCCATCATGTATTTGAACCGCAAGTATTATATTTCGGGCTTCAAAAATCTCTTCCGGGGCGCGCCGAACATGGACAGCCTCGTCGGCATGGGCTCGATGGCAGCGGCGCTGTTTGGCGCGTTTGCCATTTTCCGCATGGGATATGGTATGGGGCATGGCGATTGGGCGCTCGTGACGGAGTACAGCACGAATCTGTATTTCGAATCGGCCGGCATGATTGTCACGCTCATCACCGTCGGCAAATTCCTCGAAGCGCGGGCGAAAGGCGAGACGAGCCGGGCACTCGAAACGCTCATGGATCTCGCGCCAAGCTCCGCGACCGTCGTGCGCGGCGGCATCGAGACCGTCGTTTCGGTCGGAGAGCTGCGTGTCGGCGACGAAATCATCGTGCGCCCGGGCGAGCGCATCCCGGCGGACGGTACCGTGCTCACGGGGCAGACGAGCATCGACGAGTCGGCCATCACGGGCGAACCGATGCCCGTCGCAAAGCAGCCGGGCGATACGGTCACGTCCGCGACGATGAACCAGCAAGGCGCGATCCATTTCCGTGCCGACCGCGTCGGCGAGGATGCGACAATCCAGCAGATCATCCGCCTCGTCGACGAGGCGAGCGCGTCAAAAGCGCCGATTGCGCGCATGGCGGACAAGATTGCGGGTGTCTTCGTGCCCGCGGTCATCGCCGTCGCGCTCCTTGCGGGCGGCGTGTGGCTCCTGATGGGTGCGAGCGTCGAGTTCGCATTCTCGATTGCCATCTGCATCCTCGTCATCTCCTGCCCGTGTGCGCTCGGCCTCGCGACGCCGGTCGCCATCATGGTCGGCACGGGCAAGGGCGCGGAGAATGGCATCTTGATCAAATCCGGCGAAGCGCTCGAGACGGCGCAAGCCATCGATACCGTCGTCATGGACAAGACAGGCACGATTACCGAGGGCAAGCCGCAGATCACGAGCGTCACGCCCGCCCACATGGATGAAAAAACGCTGCTCGCCATTGCTGCCGGGCTCGAAGCGCAGAGTGAGCATCCGCTTGCGGCGGCTGTTGTTGCAAAGGCAAAAGAGCAGGGCATTTCGCCGCATTCGATGACGAACTTCGCTGCAACGTTCGGCAAAGGCGTCACGGCGGACGCGAACGGTCATCATTATGCAGCGGGCAACGTCGCGTTCATGGAAGAACTTGGCGCAGATACAACGCATGTGACAGGTCATCTGAACGCGCTCGCCGATGAGGGCGCGACGCCGCTTCTTTTTGCGGAAGATAACAAAATCGTCGGCATTCTCGGCGCGGCGGACGAGCCGAAGGCGACGAGCCGCGCGGCGATTGCAAAATTCCAGCAGATGGGCATCGATGTCGTCATGCTGACGGGCGATAATGCGCGCACGGCCGAAGCCATGCGCAAGCGCATGAACATCGACCACGTCATCGCGGGCGTGCTGCCGGGCGGCAAGGCCGATGAGGTCAAGAAGTTGCAAGCTAGTGGCCATCGCGTTGCGATGATCGGCGATGGTATCAACGACGCGCCGGCGCTCGCACAAGCGGATCTCGGCATTGCCATCGGCGCGGGCACGGATGTCGCCATCGAGAGCGCGGACGCCGTGCTCATGAAGAGCGACCTCCTTGACGCCGTCAGCGCCATCCGCTTGTCGAAAGCGGTGCTCAAAAACATCAAGGAAAATCTCTTCTGGGCGCTCATCTACAACGTCATCTGCATCCCGGTCGCGGCTGGCGTGCTCTATCCGGCGTTCGGCATCAAGCTCTCGCCGATGGTCGGCGCGGCCGCCATGAGCCTCTCGAGCGTCTGCGTCGTGCTGAACGCCCTGCGTTTGAACTTTTTCCAGCCAGATCATGCGGCAGTTGCCGCAGTTCCTCATAACGCAACGGCAGAACCTGCCGCTGTTGCCGAAGTTTCCACGAACGAACCAGAGAAAGAGGCAGAAACCATGGAAAAGACACTGAAAATCGAAGGCATGATGTGTGCGCATTGCCAGAAGCACGTCCACGACGCGCTCGCGAAGATGGACGGCGTGACGGACGTCACCGTCGACCTCGAGGGAGGCAAAGCGAGCGTCAAGATGGCGCGCGACATCCCGCAGGACGAATTCAAGACGGTCATCACCGATGCGGGGTATGAGCTCGTCGGGTGAACCTCAAAGCAGCAGCAAGCCGCAGGGCTCTTGGTGTGCAAGAGCTCTGCGGTTTTTTCATGCTTGCAAAATATTTTAGCGTTTGGATTGAAAAATCTTACGGGGGGGGTTATAATAACCTAGGAATATTTTTTTATCCACAAGAGATATAGGTAGAAGAGGGAAGGAGTCCTGCAACATGGATCGGAATGGAAGACCCCGGTCATCATCGCACAGGCGCCGAAAAGCATGGGTGTTGCTATTTTGCTGACAGTGCTGTTCGGCCCGCTCGGCCTGCTGTACTCGACCGTCAAGGGCGGCATTATCATGATTGTTGTCGCTTTTGTCGTCGGCTTTTTGACGCTCGGCTTTGGTGCGCTCATCACATGGCCGGTTGCCATCGTCTGGTCGTATATCGCGACGAAAAAGTACAACGAACAACTGTATAGCGGCAGTTCTCCACAGGAGTAATCTGCCATTCTCAACGAGGAGACCCGATTTGCACCGTGCAAGCCGGGCCTTTTCTTCTTTCAGGAGGGGATCAAGATGAAATTTTGCATGAAATGCGGGGCGAAGCTCCCCGATGACGCCGAGTTCTGCGGCACGTGCGGCACGAAGCAGCCGAAACTTGAGACGGAGCATGCTGCGGCGGATGCAACAAAAGAACCGTCAGCGGCAGCACCACAGCCAACCGCGCCGAAGAACGCAGCGCCACAGCAGCCGACCGTGCAGGCAGCCGATATCGGCAAAGCGCTTGCGCAGTTGTCGTTCATGGAAAAGCTCGGCTACCTCGGCGCGATCCTCGTCGGTATCGCTTCGTTCCTGCCGTTCATCAATCTTGCGGGCTTTATGAATCTCTCGCTCACGGACGTGAGCAATGGACTCATGGTTGTCATCCTCGTCACGGCGATCGCGTCCGCGTTTTCCCTGTATCGCGGCGTGTCGGAAGTCCTCGCGCCCATCGGCACAGGCTTGCTCGTCACAATCATCATCGCTTTGCTCAAGTATTTCAGCCTTTTGAGCGAAGCGAAAAAGAGCGCGTTCGGCGCGATGGCGGGCTCGGCGGTCAAGCTTGACTGGGGCTTCTACATCCTGCTGATTGGCACGATTCTGGTGCTGTTCGCCGGCCTCCTCGGCAAGCTTCGCGCGAAAGATGAAGCCATTTCGGGCGGCACGCTCCTCGCGGCTTGGAAAGACAGCCTCGTGGAGAAGGTGCAGATCGAGAAGTTTGCCGTCCCCGGCTGGGCCATCGCCGTCGTCATCGTCGCGCTGCTCGTGCTCATTTTCACGCAGGCGAAACCGATGCAAGGCATGAAGTGGTGAGGAGGGCGTCCCGATGAAAAAATCTCTGCTGGTGCTTTTCGCGGCGCTCTTTTTGCTCGCGTTCTCCGGCTGCGCGAAAATCCATGAAGACATGGAGATTTCGGCGGACGGCAGCGTCACGGCAAAATATGAAGTCGTCGCGAGCGAAATGCTGTATGGTGATCTCATGCAGGCGCAAGCCGGCATCCAGGCGGACAAGGTCGAGCCGGCCGCCGAAGGCAACATGAAAGGCTTCACGGCGACGTACAACATCGACAAGCTCGAAAATATGCCTGCGCGCATGAACGCATTCGCAAAAATCGATGGCAAGACATACCAGGTCGACAAACAGTCGAACTTCTTCTACGACCGTTACACGCTGAACTTCGCGCCGTCCGTCGGCAACAAGTACATGAACCAGGGCGGCAAGAAGAAAGCGCCGGACAAGAAAGGCCCGGACGATCCGGAGTACACGTTCACGCTCCACCTGCCGGCGGCGAATGAGGAGACGAATGCCGACGATATCTCGGCGGACGGCCGCACGCTGACGTGGGATTTCACGGACAACCTCTTTGCGCCTGCGAAAGCGGGCAAGGCCGCGTTCCGCGTTTGGAACCGCACGCATATCCTGCTCATCGCGCTGCTCATCGTGCTCTGCCTCGCAGGTGCGGCATTCAGCATGATGCAGTTCCGCAAAGTGCCAGAGGGCAAGTGGAAAGGTCTCTTCGGCGTCTTCCTCGCCGCCGCCATCGCCATTGCAGGCTGGTCGGTCTATACCTTGCGACAGGAGCCGACGAATGGCAACGAGGCTGCGCAGCAGATGCAACAGGCGATGCAGCAGAAAAAAGAGCAGGAGCAGGAAGAAAACAAAGACCCCGGCCTGCTTGACAAGGCGAAATCCGCCGTCACGGGTGAGCCGACAATCACGAAGCTCGATTCGAAAGCAGCTGGCGGAGAAATTTCCACGACAACCGTAACGACAGAAGAAGAGACGGACGAATTAGGAACGCGGAAGACGCCAGTTGTGCACCTTTCTGATGAAAGCGTTGAACAAAAAATCAATGCGGATATTCAGCAGGTTATTTCACCAGATTCCGAAAATACGAGTGTTAATTATGTCAAGAACAAGCGCTCGTATGAAGTAAAATGCGATACGAAGGATACGCTCTGTCTTGTCATTTACAAATATGCTATGGGCAAGGGAGCGGCTCATGGCATGAGCAAATTTATAACGTTGACCTATGACAAGAAAACGGGCGAACACAAATCACTGAGCGATTACGCAGGCATTACACCGCAGGACGTGGAAACAATGGCGCAGACGCAACTCCTTCATTATGGAGATGCTACGGATGCATCTTCGCATTATCAGAGACCACATGATGGCGTAAAGCTGGATAAGTTTTTCGTGTCGCAGGACGGGCAGGTTTGGCTGTTGTTCGATGCATATGAAATGGCAGATGGCGCTACGGGCCCGACCTGCATCCAGATTCAGTGAGGCAACTTTATGGGAGAAGAAAAAACAACATGGACATGCGAATGCGGTCGCGTGAATGACGGGAACTTCTGCATGACCTGCGGCAAGCCGCGTCCGCAGGCGGCCACGCAGGATGCCGAGCCCGCGACGGCAACGCCGTCTGCGCCACAGCCGATGGCGGAAACGCCAACGGAGCCGACGCGCCCCGCAGCCTTTGTGCCGCCGGCGGCGAACGCAACGCGTCCGTCCGTCGATCCGGCGACAGCCGCGCAAAGCTCATTCCGTGCGATGCGCACGGCGCTGATCGCGGGTGTCGCCGTCATCGCCCTGCTGCTCGGTTACGGCGGCTACGCGGCTGTTTCCGACCAGCCGCAGCCAGCGAAGACGGAGCAGGCGGCAGTGCCTGCTCCGGAAGCGTCGGAAGCGCCTGCGAAGGCGCCGGAGAAGCAGGAGAAGAAGGAAGAGCCAAAACTGGCGATGCCGTCGTTCACGGATGTCCCGCCGGGCTCGGCGCAGGCCGCGCTCATCGGCTATTACGATGACATCACGAAGCGCAATATGCAGAGCGCGTATGGTCGTCTGTCGGATGCAATGCAGAACCAGATGGGCGTTTACGAGAATTTCGCGAACGGCTACCAGACGACGATCTCGAGCCAGGCGAGCGATGTGAAAGTGCAGTCATCGAGCGACACGCAGGCGACGCTGTCGTACACGCTGACCTCGAAAGACCGCACGGACAGCGGCAAGACGAAAGTCCAGACGTTCCGCGGGCAGGCCACGCTCGAGAAGGGTGCGGACGGCACGTGGAAGATCACGGACATGAATGTCAAGAAGCAAGGGGAGCGGATGGAATGAGCAGCAAATATCAATGTCCGGCCTGCGGCAGCGAAGACACGGCCTCCGTGCCGCTCGTCTACGCGAAGGAAAAAGGCCCGTATCCGGGCTTCGGCTCGGAGCTTGCGCAAAAAATCGCGCCGCCGCCCGCGCCGCGCCTCAAGCAGCAGGAGCACCACACCGTCCGCGACGGCTGCGCCAGCGTCGGCTGCCTGATCCCGACGCTGATGATGATCGTGTCGGTTGCTCTCTATTTCGCGCTTGGCGAGGAGGCCTCGGACGTCCTCATCCCCGTCGTCGCGCTCCTGCTCCTCGGCGGCCTCGCATACTACCTCGTCCGCACGCGGAAAGCGACAACGCAAGCAAATGCAGCGTATGAAGCCGACTATGAGCGGGAGAAGCAGGCGTACGAGAAAGCACACGCGGAGTGGGAGAAACTCTATATCTGTAACCGGTGCGGGAAGGTGTTTCCGGTGGAAGAAGAAAAAGAATCGTCTTGAAGAGGAGAGGCTCATGAAAAGAATTTTGTTTTGCCTATAGATGGTATTAAGATCTTTTTGCTCATTGACAATTAACATTGCACGATGTTGTCTCACGTCTCGCTAAATGCTCAATGCCCCTGTCTCTGAATTGATTGTGAAATGAGCAGATATCTATTTGATTATCACGCGCAAGCACCGGCACTCGCCGCGCTTGCGCTTTTTTCTTCTCTGCTTGTTCGATTGAAGCCGTGTGAAAACTATGGTAAACTATGAGCAGAGAACTGGTGGAAGACGGGAGGAGGCTCTGTATGGAGAGCGCAGATACGGAAATCGCCTATCAAAACAAGGATATTTTCGGCTCAATCATTTTTCCTGTGGGATTCGCGTAGCGTCATTGGTCAATGTCGGCTCATGTCGATGAGTTTCAAAAAGAAATATTCGTCGTCGTGA
>OMWS01000080.1 GCA_900314825.1 uncultured Veillonellaceae bacterium
AATGCCATGAAAAAGGCTCGCAACCCGCATCAACGCTGGGCTCATCGTGTCCACAGAATTTTTGTATTTTCTCCCCCGTTTTCGAGGCCAAAAGAGATTATACAATGTTAGTATAGCATGAGGGCACCGTTTTGTCCATTGTTTTCGCGCACGAAAAACGGCCCCGCGATTTTGCGGGGCCGCCGTGGTTTGTCGGGGGCTTCTAGTTTCATGTGCTCATCTCCTGTCGTTCTTCTTTTTTCAGTCTTCCTCTTCGTCAAGCAGGCCTGCAAGCAGGAGTGCGATGATTACATCACCCATGAGGATCACCTCCTTTCTTTCATCGATAGCATCAATCACGATCTGCGGCTTCCAAGATGCCGAGGGTCAGGCCGAAGCCGACCAGGAACGGGATAGGCATGCTTGTCACCTCCTTCTGTTGTTGTCGCTGTGCTTTCGACATCTATATATTAGCGCGCAGGCGGCGCATCGTCTTGGCAAATTTCCCACGAACTTGCAAAACGCTGCGATGGAGAAAGGATTTTTTGTTTGCGTTGCCGAATCATAGAAAAAAGCGTCGAGCCCCGGGGCTCGATGGGAAAGAAGGGATCCGCCATGGCAATGGATGCATCTCCGCGCAAGAAGACGCGACGGAAGTATCTCAAGCAGTTCGACACGATTCTCCCTGCGTTGCGCTCTATGGTGTACGGCTGCTATCATCGCAGCCAGTTTCAAAAGCTCGGCATCACGGGCAGTGCGTATGACGAGTGCTTGCGCTTGCTCCGCTTCGCTTTGCCGGACGCCATCGCATCTACGCGGCAGGCCGGCGGCAATGTCATCCGCTTGCGCGGGGATGCGTATGAGGGTGCAGAAAATCCCCTCGCGCGCCTCTTCGAGCTGAAGACAGTCCCGCTCACCACGATGGTTTGCCTGCTCTTGATCCCGGCCGTCCTGGCGGCTGAGGGGCGGCCGCTCACGCGTGAGGAATTGCTCGATCGCATGGATACGCTCGTCAGCCAGCCAGGCGCCGCGCCGCTTGCGGAGATGCTGGAGTCGCATGACATGCTGTCGAAAGTGCGCCGCGTCCTCGCGGCCTTGCAGGCGGAGGGGCTTCTCTCTCTGGCGACGAGCAGCCGCGCTTTGACGTATGGCCTGCCAAGGAATCCGCTCGCAGGGCTCACGGCGGACGAAGCCGCTTGGCTCTTGACTGCCGTCCGCTTTGCATCCTCCGTCGCGCCGTTGACGCTCCCGGGCTGGCAGCTTGCGGAGACGCTCCGTGATCTCTATCCGGACGCGTCGCTGCGCCGCCGTGATGCGTTGCGCTTCCGCCACAGCAATCCGGCGCGCGTGCTCGACGATCTGCTTTGTGCGCGCCTGCTGGACGACATCCGCGCGCGCCGCGCCGTTTCCTTCCTTTACCGCGGCAAGAAGCGGGAGGGCCTCCCGCGCGCTTTGCGTACGGAGTTCCCTTATCATCGTCAATATGTCATCCTCGCGCAGCGAGAAAAGCGAGGGTCGGAGAGTCCTTTCCTCATCAGCGAGATCACGAAGCTCCGCGAACTGCCCGCGGACGCGAAAAAACGAACACGGAAACGACCGGCACCGCGCAAAGCCGCCCGCCTCGTGCTCTGCCTCCACGCAGAGGGATCGGCACGCACGGGGATCGAACAACGGATCGGCGACCGCTTTGCCGACGTGCGCTACACCGTGGAGGACGGCCGCACGATCTGCCGCATCGCCGTGCAGGATCCGCGCCGTCACCTTCCTTGGATCCGCAGCCTCGGCACCTCGGTCGAAATTCTGGAGGAGACGAGCGGCCATCTGCGCGCGACGATGCAAGCGCAAATCGAGGAGGCGTTGCAGGCATATGAGTGAGACTTCTTTGTTCGCAGAAACGGAAAACCATCTCTACCTCGCGCTTCTCCGCATCCTCCGCGCGATGGAGCGCGGCACGCAATATCACCGCTGGCGCGATGCGGCTGGCGTCCATGACGAGCTGCGCGACGCGCTCCACGCCGGCTTCGATGATGAGAGCGTCTACTATCCCGACGATGCCGCGTACGAGGACGATCTCATCGAACTCCTCTTCACCTGCACATCGCAGGAGGATGGGCGCGCCTGCTACCGGCCGCGCCTCCCGCTCCACCTTCCTCGCCTGCCCGAGCAGCGGGAGCTCTCGTGGCTGCGTGCGCTCCTCCTCGATCCCATCGCTGCGGCGCTCCTTCCTGATTCCCTCCACGAAAAACTCCTGCGCCGCCTCCAAGATCTCGTCGTGCCGCCGCCGGACGATATCTGGCAGCGCATGGACGCGCCTGCGCCGCCGCACCTCGCGCGACCGGCCGCTCGCGCCTTGCGCACGTTCCTCGACGCTTACGAAGCACGCCGCAGGATCCGGGTGGATGGCAAGCTGCTCGCGCCGTGCCGCCTCCTGTACGATCTCGACCGGCGGGCCTTCCTGCTTTGCTGCTGGAATGTAGACGCCGGGACGCCCTTGCGCCTTCCGCTCACGGCCGCTTGCGATCTCGCGGCCGCAGACACGCCCATCCCCGACGATGTCGAAGATCGCTTTGCTGCCGCGCTCGCCGCCCGCCGCACCTCCGTCACATTTTGCATCGAAAACACGAAAAACACCGTCGAACGCTGCTTTGAGCTTTTTTTCTCCCTATGATAAGGAAGCACATGTCACGGACGACTTCCAGCGCTACGAGCTCACGCTCCACTACGACGAAGACGATGCGGAAGACATCTTTGAAAAGCTGCTTTCCTTCGGGCCGCGTCTCGTCGTCCTCGCACCAGCGGAAACGCGCGCGGCGATCATCGACGCGTGGCGTGCGCTCCGTGCCTTGTACGACGATGCGCCAAAAGAACCGTAGCAACACAAAAAGGGCCCTGCGTTTCCGCAGGGCCTAATGCCACAGTTGATCATCCGTTTTCACGCCATCCCATTCCTTTCCCACGTGCGTTCTTTTATTGCTCATAATCGAAGGCCGGAAACTCCGGAAGATGTACGAGGATCATATTGCCACCTCCTTTTGTTGCATCCCTGTTCTCTTGGACAGCTTCATCTTACCTCGTTTTTCCTTCTTTTTCCTGGCAAAAATCCCACGAACATCCCTCGCACGGAAAATTTTCTGCCAACCGCGCTTTTTTCTGAACACGAATGGAGGAACCGCCATGTCCATCTTCATCAATCACACGAACCACCCCTCAAGCGCCTGGAGCGCTGCAGAGCGCACGGCGGCCGCTGCCTACGGGGACATCGTCGATCTCCCCTTCCCCCTCATCGATCCCGAGGAGGGCGGCGCGGCCGTCGCCGCCCGCGCGGCGGCCGCCGTGCAGGACATCCTCGCCCGCCAGCCTGCTGCCGTCCTCTGCCAGGGCGAATCAACATACGTCTACGCCGTCGTGCGCGGCCTGCGCGCCCATGGCATCCCCGTCCTCGCCGCCACGAGCGACCGCGTCGTCTCCGTCACGCGCCATCCCGACGGCAGCACAGAAAAACGCTCCCGCTTCGAATTCATCCGCTTCCGCGCCTACTGCTGATACCAGCTGGCCGCCTCCTGCAGCCGCTGGATGACCGCCCGTACACCCGCGCCAAAGCATTTTCCGCGCCGCGATACACAGCGCCGCAATTCCTTTTCTGCCATCCTTCACGAAAACAATGATTGACAAGAACAAACGCCCGTCCTACATTGACAGAAAGATACATCTCATGATATACTAAGAACGCAAAAACCTCCGAAGCCCCGAAAAAACGCGAAACAGCGCGGGAGGTTTTTGGATTTTTCCGCGGACACCACGAGCCTAGATATTTCAAGGCTTCCGGGCACTTTTCAGAGGAACTCCCGGACGTGTCTTTTTCCGATTTCGGCATTTTGACGGAAAAATCGCTGAGGTTTTTGAAAACCACCCATTCGGCCCCCGTCTGACGCGGCTTCCCGAGGACGGTATTGCATGCGGGCATTGCCTAACGCGGCATTGAAACATTACAGTTTGGGCAAAAAAAGAAGTGCAACCTCAAATTGCATGCGGGCATTGCCTAACGCGGCATCTAAAAAGCCTTCTGATTTTTTCGTCAGAAGGCTTTTCCTGTATCGGTTTGCGGTAAGATGGAATGCAACGGGTCCGCACCCCTAGTTTCCCTCCTCGGAGGGAGGACAGACGCGGAGCGCAGCGCAGCGTCAGGAGGGAGCGGCCTGTAGGTCGTATCAATCCGTACGCTGTCACTCAGGCCCCGTGGCCGCACGCCGTAACATATCAAAGAACGTGCGCGCACGGGCGCTGTGTGATGGCCTGCTGATTGTAACAAACTACAGGCCGCTCCTCCCTGGGCCTGCCGGCCCTGTCCCTCCTCCAAGGAGGAGGGCTGTCTCTTAACTTAATGACATTGCCAGCCTCCCTCCTCAGAGAGTTTCCCTATTTCATCCAAAGGATGTGTTCCATATGCGGCATTTTCGCGCAACCCCTTATGCAAAGGCACGTTCCAAGGAACTTCGTCGCGATATGACCGCCTCCGAACGTCATCTCTGGTATGACTACCTCAGCAAACACACGCCGCGCTTCCATCGCCAACGCCCCATCGGACCGTACGTCGCGGACTTCTTCTGCCCGGATGCCACGCTCATCATCGAGCTCGACGGCGACGTGCATGGTGGAGAAGCACAAATACAACACGACGACCAACGCACGCATTATTTGGAAAACTACGGTTTTCGCATCATCCGATTCCGCAGCAAAGACATTTTTAAAAACTTCGAGGGTATCTGCGCAGAAATCGAAAACGCAATCGGCGATCCAACAATCAAAGGCAAAAGGTACTGATGGGACACCGCCGTCAATTTTTTGCACGGCAAAAATCTGTGAACTTCAAAATGAAAACAAGGCTCGTATTCATCGAGCAAATGACAGTACAGCAAAAAACCGAACGTTCGTTGACAATGTAACAAACAAAATAGTATAATGACACAGGGAATCGCATAACTTTTCTCCGAACTCAAGCTGACGGACGCGCAGTCCTTTGAGTTCTTTTTTCATGCTTTGGTTTCATCGGCGATTGCCGTGTTTTTAAAGGAGGAACCGCGTACATGATTGAACGTTACACCCGCCCGGAGATGGGGCATCTCTGGTCCATCGAGAATGAATGGCAGCAGATCCTGAACGTCGAGATGGCCGCCTGCGATGCGATGGCGGAGCTCGGGGAGATCCCGAAGGAGGCCGCGAAGAACATCCGCGCCAAGGCGGCGTTCGAAGTTGACCGCATCCACGAGATCGAATCGGTCACGCATCACGACATCATCGCGTTCCTCACGAATGTCGCCGAGCACGTCGGCGACGACTCGAAGTACGTCCACAAAGGCCTCACGTCGAGCGATGTCAAGGACACGGCGTATTGCATGATGATGCGCGACTCGTGCGATATCCTCATCAAGGACATGAAAGCGTTCCTCGAAGTGCTGCGCCGCCGCGCCGTCGAGTTCAAGCACACGCCGTGCATTGGCCGCACGCATGGCATCCATGCCGAGCCGATGACGTTTGGCCTGAAGCTCCTCCTCTGGAGCGCCGAGGTCGAGCGCGACATCGACCGCCTCGAGCACGCGAAAAAGACGGTCTCCGTCTGCAAGCTCTCCGGCGCCGTCGGCACGTACTCGAACATCGATCCGAAAATCGAGGAAATGGTCGGCAAGACGCTCGGCCTCACGCCGGTGCGCCTCGCGACGCAGGTCATCCAGCGCGACCGTCACGCCGAGTTCGTGACGACGATCGCCATCTGCTCGTCGACGCTGGAAAAGATCGCGACGGAAGTCCGCAACCTCCAGCGCACGGACATCCGCGAGGCCGAGGAATATTTCTCCCCGGGCCAGAAAGGCTCGTCGGCGATGCCGCACAAGCGCAACCCGATCAACTGCGAGCGCATCAGCGGCATGGCGCGTCTGAACCGCGGCAACGCCGTCGCAGCGCTCGAAGACATCACGCTCTGGCATGAGCGCGACATCTCCCATAGCTCCGTCGAGCGCGTCATCCTGCCGGATTCCTCGATCAACCTCGACTACTGCACGGCAAAGCTCACGGACATCATCGACAAGCTGCTCGTGTATCCGGAGAAGATGCTCCACGACATGGAGCGCACGGGCGGCCTCATCTACAGCCAGCGCATCCTGCTCTCCGTCGTGGACAAAGGCGTGCTCCGCGAGGACGCGTACAAGTGGGTGCAGCGCAACGCGATGAAGCGCTGGATGGAAGGCCAAGATTTCCGCACGAGCGTCGAAAACGATCCGGACATCACGAAGTATCTCTCGAAAGAAGAAATCGACAGCTGCTTCGATTACCAGTACTTCCTGCGCAACGTCGATATGATTTTTGAACGTTTCGGCCTGTAACCACCCCCCCGCCTTCACCCTTCACGCCTCCCCCTCTGGGGGATAAGCAGACGCTTAAGGCTTTAGCCCTTAGCGGTCGCTTATGCCGCTTGCGGCGGGGGCCGCGAAGGGTGGAGAGGGTAACGCCGTAACTTTTTCGGAAAACCCATCAAAAGGAGATTTTATTATGTCTACCGTCGTAGTAACCGGCACCCAGTGGGGTGACGAGGGCAAAGGCAAGATCGTCGATTACCTCGCGCAGCAGGCGGACATCGTCGTGCGCTTCCAGGGCGGCAGCAATGCCGGACACACCGTCGTCGTCGATGGCGAGGCGTACAAGCTGCGCCTCATGCCCTCGGGCATCCTCTACAAAGGCTCGCTCTGCATCGTCGGCAACGGCGTCGCCTTCGATCCGAAGATCATGCTCGAGGAAATGGACGGCATGGCCGCGCGCGGCATCGACCTCTCCGGCATCCGCATCTCGAACCGCGCCCACGTCGTGCTGCCGTACCACTGCCTCATGGACGGCCTCGGCGACGAAGCGCGCGGCAAAGGCAAAGTCGGCACGACGCACCGCGGCATCGGCCCCTGCTACATGGACCGCGACAACCGCATCGGCATCCGCGTCTGCGATTTCATCGACAAGGAAGAATTCGCGAAGCGCCTGAAAGAAAACCTCGCGATCAAGAACAAAGAACTCAAGCTCCTCTACGACCACGAGCCGCTCGACTATGACGCCATGCTCAAAGAGTACGAGGGCTATGCCGACCGCCTGCGCCCGTACGTCTGCGACACGATCGCGCTGCTGAATGACGAGATCAAAGCGGGCAAAAAAGTGCTGTTCGAAGGCGCGCAGGCCACGATGCTCGACATCGACTACGGCACGTATCCGTACGTCACGGCCTCGCACCCGATCTCGGGCGGCGTCGGCGTCGGCGCGGGCGTCGCGCCGAAGAAGATCGACAAGGTCGTCGGCATCGTCAAAGCGTACTGCACGCGCGTCGGCGAAGGCCCGTTCCCGACGGAACAGCTGAACGCCATCGGTGACAAGATTCGCGAGGAAGGCCACGAGTACGGCGTCGTCACGGGCCGCCCGCGCCGCACGGGCTGGCTCGACGCCTGCGTCGTCCGCTACGCGGGTCTCCTCTCCGGCATCGACTACATGGCCGTCACGCGCCTCGACATCCTCGACAGCTTCGACGAAATCAAGATGTGCACGGGCTACAAGTACAAAGGCGAGCTCCTGAACGAGATCCCAGCGAGCCTCAAAGTCCTCGCCGATGTCGAGCCGGTCTACGAGACATTCCCCGGCTGGAAGACGGACATCACAAAAGTCCGCACATACGAAGACCTGCCGGAGAAAGCGAAGAAATACCTCGAGCGCATGGCCGAAGTCACGGGCATCAAGCTCGGCATCGTCTCCGTCGGCCCGAACCGCGACGAGACCATCGTCATCGCGAAGGATATTTTCTGAGCATGCCTGCCCTTTTGCCGAACAAGCTCGGCCTCACGGACGCCATCGAGCTCGCACACCGCGAGGAACTCCTCACGAAGCGTCGTGCACTTGAACTCTACGACAAGCGCCTCTTGGAGCAACTCGACGTTGGAACATTCCAAAGCTTGGCCTCCATTCACGGCTACCTCTTCCAAGATGTCTACGACTTTGCAGGAAAACTTCGCACGGTCAACATCGCCAAAGGAAATTTCCGTTTCGCTCCCGTCCTCTACCTCAAGGAAGCGCTCGCGAGCATCGATGGCATGCCGCAAACGACATTCGATGAAATCGTCGAAAAATATGTCGAGATGAATGTCGCGCATCCCTTCCGTGAAGGCAACGGCCGCAGCACGCGCATCTGGCTCGATGCCATCTTCCGCAAGGAACTCAAGGAAGCCGTCGACTGGAGCTACGTCGACAAGGAAGACTACCTCCTCGCCATGGAACGCAGTCCCGTCCGCGACACTGAGATCAAACATCTGCTCGCAAAAGCCATGACGACTGACGTAGAAAACCGCGAGGTTTTCATGAAGGGGATCGACGCGTCGTATCGATATGAAGGATACCACACCTATCCGACGAAAACCATTGACCTGGATCTCCGAACGTAAAAAGAAGCGCCGCACGAAATCACTCGTGCGACGCTTTTGTTTCCGCCATCATCAAGTAAATCTTATCCAGTCGCTCACTCGTTGCCTGTATGGAAATCGTGCCAATAGGATTGGTCGATGTTGGCCAGGATGGTAGAGTCCTTCGTCTCTTCGACCGTATAAAAGTCCGTTCCTCCAGCTCCTCCCCCTTTTTCTTTCTCTACTTTGAAATGGAAGGTATACGTTTTATATTCACCGCCGCCCCATCTCCTTGATGGCGTTCGCGATGAGCTCGGCGCGCGTGCCGACGACGACCTGGACGGCCGTGCCGCTCGAGAAGACGCCGCGCACACCCATGTGCCGGAGGACCTCCTCGTCGATCTTGCCGGGGTCTTTGACCTTCAGGCGCAGGCGCGTGACGCACGAGCCGATCTCGACGAGGTTGTCGAGACCGCCGAGGTTTTCGACGAGCATCGCGACGTAGGCGTTCGACAGGACGTCCTCGTCCGAGCTTTCCTCGAATTCCACATCATCGCCGCGTCCGATCGTCGGCAGGTCATAGAAGCGGATCATCCAACGGAAGACGACGTAGTAGATGAGGCCGAAGACGAGGCCGATCGGCAGGATGAGCCACGGCTTCGTCGCAAGCCCCCAGTTCAGCACGTAGTCGATGAAGCCGGCGGAAAAGCCGAAACCGTGCAAGATGCCGAACGCGTACGCGACGGACATCGCGAGTCCCGTCAGCACGGCGTGGATGCCGTAGAGCACGGGCGCGATGAACATGAAGAGGAACTCGATCGGCTCCGTGATGCCCGTGAGGAACGACGTGAACGCGACAGACGCGAGCGCACCGGCGATCTTGTGACGGTTCTCCTTTTTCGCCTCGTGATACATCGCGAGCGCGACGGCCGGCATGCCGAACATCATCATGATGTAGAAGCCGCCCATGAACATGCCCGCATGCGGGTCACCCGCGAAAAAGCGGTTCAGATCACCCGTCGCGACCGTGCCGTCCGCGAGACGATACGAGCCGAAGACGAACCAGATGAAACTGTTGAGGATGTGGTGCAGGCCGAACGGGATCAGCAGGCGGTTCAGCACGCCGTAGACGAACGTGCCGACGACGCCAGCGCCGATGATCCACTCGCCGATGGCGTGGATGAACGCCTGGCACGGCCCCCAGATCACGCCGAAGATCAGCGCGAAGAGGATGGAGACGATGGCCGCCGCGATCGGCACGAAGCGCCGCCCGCCGAAGAAGCCGAGGAACTCAGGCAGTCGGATGTCATGGAAGCGGTTGTAAAGCACGCCCGCCTCGATACCGGACAAGATGCCTGCGAGCACGCTCATATCGAGCGCGGGGTCGATGGCCTTGAGGCCGGAGGTCAGCACGAGATAGGCAATGGCGCCCGCGAGCCCGGCCGCGCCGTTGCTGTCCTTCGCGAGGCCAACGGCGATGCCGATGGAAAAAATGAGCGCGAGATTATCAAAAATCGAGCCGCCCGCTTTCGTGATGAACGGGATGTTCAGCACGTCCGGCGCACCGAGGCGCAAGAGAAGCGCCGCCGCCGGCAGCACCGCGATTGGCAGCATGAGCGACATGCCGATGCTCTGGAGCTTTTCAAACCAATTGCCCATAAGGCCTTCCCCCTTCTAGAAATTTAAATCTCGTGTTCTCCGTGCTGGAACTTCTCCGGCAGCAGCGACGCCGCCGCGCTGTCGGCGATGATCGTCGCATCCTGATGAAGCTGCAAGATCGACGCCGGCGTCGCCGGGCTCACGCTACCGAGCACGGCGCGCTTCACCGCGTCCGCTTTTTCCCAGCCGCTCGCGAGCAGCACGACGCGGCGCGCGAGCATGATCGTTTTGATGCCCATGGAGATCGCATAGCGCGGCACGGCGGTTTCATCCTCGAAAAAGCGCGCGTTCGCTTGGATCGTCTCGTCGTCGAGCCGCACCTTGTGCGTCGCCGCCTCGAACTTCACATCCGGCTCATTGAAACCGATGTGCGCGTTGCGGCCGATGCCGAGGAGCTGGAGGTCAATGCCGCCCGCCGCGCGGATCGCCGCATCGTAGGCGCGGCACTCGCCCGTCACATCTTTCGCGAGGCCGTCCGGGATATGGATATTCTCCGGCTTCACATTCACGTAGTCAAAGAAATGCTTCTGCATGAAATGGTGATAGCTCTGCGGGTCGTCCGCGCCGAGGCCGAGATACGCGTCGAGGTTAAACGTCGTCACCTTCGAAAAATCGAGTCCGATCGCCTTGTGCACGGCCACGAGCTTCCCGTACATCCCCTCCGGCGTGCTGCCCGTCGTCAGCCCGAGCACGCTCGCCGGCTTCAAATAAATCTGCCCCGCGACGATTGATGCCGCCGCCATGCTCAATTCGTCATAAGATTCCGTTGTGATGATGCGCATCGCATTTGCTCCCCTTCCTATTTTGTCAAGCCTGAAATCCTTGATTTCAAGCCATTCCTACATGTAAATTCATATTGCAGACAGAGCCTGAGGTGATGAACAGTCGTTGCA
>OMWS01000059.1 GCA_900314825.1 uncultured Veillonellaceae bacterium
CCGCTCCCTCCTGACGCTGCGCTTCGCTCCGCGTCTGTCCTCCCTCCAAGGAGGGAGGCTGGGGATTGTGAGCCTTTCGCGCTTAACTTAATGACATTACTCCCAAAGGGAGAGGCTGCTGTGGGTGTTACGGTCGCAATCGAAAGATGATAACTACGAATCCGTTTCTACACTTATTCTTCTCGCGTCACTTCGAACGTTCCGATCCCTTCGACCTCGATGACATCGCCCGGCACGAGCTTGCGGCGGCGGGCGGTTTCGAGTTCGCCGTTTCTTTTGATGCGGCGCTCGTCGATGAGGATGCGCGTCTCGCCGCCCGTCGTCGTGACGCCGCCGTATTTGAGGAAGTTGTCGAGCTGGATCGTGTCCGTGTCGATGGCGATCTTCTGCGGTGCGTTCTGCTGTTCCATGATGTGTGTGCTTCCTTCTTGAACGGTGTTCCTATCGTTTCAGTAAATATAATTGGAACGATGTTTATTTTATTTTTGTTATGCGCGAAGCCTTGAAACTCCTAGCTTTTAGTGCGTTCGCATCGGTGTGACGACGTATTGGAACTCCGGGTCGTTCGGCTCGGTGATGAGGACGGGCGCGAGCGGTTTCGTGAGGGCAAACGTGCACGTTTCTCCTTCGAGGACTTTGAGCGCGTCGACGAGATACGTCGCATTGAAGGCGATATCGATGTCCGGGCCGGCGATCGTCGCGGGGATGTCTTCGTCCGCCATGCCGATGTCCGGATTGCTCGACGAGATGTGCAGGTTATTGTCGCCGAAGTGGAGCTTCATGACGTTGTAGTCGTTCGTGCGACTGATGAGGAAGACGCGGTCCATGGCAGCTGAGAGATCAGCCGTCGTCATCGTGACGGTCGTGACGGTATTGCGCGGGATGACATTCGCAAACGACGGGAATGCGCCTTCGATGAGGCGGCTTGTGAAGTAGAGATTTTCGTACTGGAAGCTGATCTGGTTCATCGAGCACGTGATCTGGACGTTCGTCGGTACGTCGGAGGTGAAGGTGCGCAAGAGTTCTTGCAAGGTCTTCCCGGGGACGATGAGCTTCAGCTTGCCGATCTCGTCATCGAACGTCTTTGTCTTGACGGCGAGGCGGTGCGTGTTCGTACCGGCAAGCGTGAGCTTTTTGCCGTCGAAGTCAAAGCTGACGCCGGTGAAGATGGGACGGCTGTCATCCGTTGCGCAGGCGAAGACCGTCTTGCGGAAGAGCGAACGGAGCACGGTGTCGGGAATCGTGAAAGACAGCGTGCCTTCGATGCGTTTGACACCGGGATAATCGCCGGCGTTCATGGAGCGCAGCGTGTAGTTGGCATTGCCCGAGCGGATGTGAACGATGCGATTTTTTTCATCGAGCGAGAAGAGGACACGGTCATCTGGGAGTCTGCGGACGACTTCTTGGAGATAACGTCCCGGAAGAACGATGGTGCCTGGTGTCTCAATGTCCGCTGGAATGTCGTAGAGGATGCCGATCTCATAGTCCGTCGCTTGGACCTCGAGCTTGCCTTCTTCCGCTCTCAGGAACATGCCGGAGAGGATCGGCGTCTGGGGTTTCGGGGAAACGGCTTTGCTCGCCATATTGATGGCGTTTACGATATCTTGTCTTTGGCAGGTAAATTTCATGGCGTGCCTCGCTCTCTTTGTTTTAATACGTCGCGGATCTTTTAAAAAAAATAGTTGCCGTAGTAGTAGGGGGTGTGAAAACGGTGGAAAAGCGGGAAAACCTGTGGAACTGTCCACGGAACGGCTGTGGGAAACCCTGTGGACGGCAGGACCTCTTTTTGCCATAGTTTTCCACAACATCCACAGGGAAATGCACAGCCCCGCGTTATCCACAAAATATCAACAACCGGAAGCAAGCGCTTTCCACAGGGATTTCCACAGTCCCTCAAAACGCGCAGTTCACATCTTCTGGATGCGCTCCATGAGGTCGGCGATCGTCTTGCCGAGCTTCTCGTCCGTCGCTTTTTCCTTCTGGATCTTGTCGTACGCGTGCAGCACCGTCGTGTGATCGCGGCCGCCGAAGAACTGGCCGATCGCCGGCAGGCTGCTCTCCGTGAGCTCGCGGCAGAGGTACATCGCCACCTGGCGCGGGAACGCGATGCTGCGGCTGCGCTTCTTCGAGTGGAGCTCGGAGACCGGGATCTGGAAATAATTTGCCACGATCTCTTGGATGACTTCGAGCGTGACTTCCTTCTGGCCCGTGCCGGGGAAGAGGTCCTTGAGCGCCTGCGCTGCGAGCTCCGTCGTGATCGGCTGGCGCATGAGCGACGCGTAGGCGACGACGCGCGTGAGCGCCCCTTCGAGCTCACGGATGTTCGTGTCGATGCGGTTCGCGATGGAGAACATGACGTCGTTCGGCACGTCGAGGTGGTCGACCATCGCTTTCTTGCGGAGGATCGCGATGCGCGTCTCGAGGTCCGGCGCCTGGATGTCCGTGATGAGGCCCCACTCGAAGCGCGAGCGCAGGCGGTCTTCGAGCTTCTCGACTTCCTTCGGCGGGCGGTCGGACGACAGGATGATCTGCTTGCCCGCGTCGTGCAGCGTGTTGAACGTGTGGAAAAATTCTTCCTGCGTGCTCGTCTTTCCGGAGATGAACTGGATGTCGTCGACCATCAGCACGTCGATCGTGCGGTACTTGTCGCGGAAGCGCTCGGGATAGCCGTCGCGGATCGAGTTGATGAGCTCGTTCGTGAATTTTTCGCTCGAGACGTAGAGCACGCGCATCTCCGGATGGCTCGCGAGGATGCGGTGGCCGATGGCGTGCATGAGATGCGTCTTGCCGAGGCCGACGCCGCCGTAGAGGAACAGCGGATTGTAGCCGCGCCCGGGATTTTCGGCGACGGCGACGGATGCTGCATGCGCGAGCTGGTTGCTCTTGCCCGTGACGAACGTCTCGAACGTGTACTTCGGGTTCAGTGTCGAGGCGTCGCCCGGCGCGATCGGCGACGGGAGATCCGCCGCGCCCGCCTTGTGCGAGGCGGCAGCTTTTTTCGCGCGCACCGGCACGTCGTTCGTGCCGATGATTTCGCCATTCGCGTCGAGCAGGCTCGTCTGCACGGGGCCGTCCTCATGCACGGCGTCCGCGTTGCGCTGCGCTTCGCGGGCGCTCTTTTGCTGCGGCTGGCGGACTTCGCCTGCGGGCACGTCGTCCTGTGTGAGCGTCGGCAGATCGAGCGAGATGAGCGCGACCTTGTATGGGCGGCCGAGCACGCTTTTCGCGGCGTCCTCGAGGATCGGCACGTATTTTCCTTGGATCCAGTCGCGGACGAAATCATTCGGCGCCGCGAGCTCCAAGGTGTCGTCTTCGAGGCGGACGGGCTTCACGGGCGCGAGCCATTTTTCGCACGCGGAGGCCGAGAGCGACTCGCCCACCTGCTCGAGGATGCGGAGCCACGTCGTCATGAGGTCTTCATTTGGCATAGAGAACTGCTCCTTTATATAGAAGGAAAAATTTTTTTTGTCCACAAGGGAAAAGGTTATCCACAAATTCATCCACAGTCTGTGGATAACTGCCGGTTGCCGCAAAAAAACAACGCACAGGAGAGCCATTCGCTCTCTCGGCGTCGCAACGTTTGGGAGATGTAGAAGCTGCGGCGTGTGGACAACTTCTGTGGAAAATACAACGCACTTGCGGAGAATCTTTTCCTATTTTATCAAAAGCGTGCCGAGTTATCAACAGGGAAAGCGTGGACGAAGAACCTTTTCCACAAGACTTTTCCACAGAAATGCGCACGTTATGCACCGTTTTCTGGGGAAAAACGCTTGACACGCCGCGCTTTCGTGCCGTATAATTCCCATTAGCCAACCATACGCGCGCCCGCACGAGCGATCGGCGCGCGTTCCACAGCAAATATGTTTCTAGGAGGTGAACGATGTGAAGCAGACGTATCAACCGAACAACCATTGGCGCAAGGCGACGCACGGCTTCCGCGAGCGCATGAAGACGAAAGGCGGCCGCCTCGTCCTGAAGAGAAGACGCCAGCGTGGCCGGAAACGGATTTCCGCATAAGAATGGGTTCAGGCCACCAAGTTTGGTGGCCTTTTTCCATGTAGAGAGACGGTCGGGGGGACTCGGCCGATGGAAAAAAATTGCAGGAGGAGCGGCATCGTGAAAAAACTCACGCTCAAGCGTCACCGCATGCTGAAGCGCGCGTCGTATTTCCAGCGCGTCTATCGCCTCGGAAAATCGTACGCGAGCCGCTACCTCGTGCTCTATGTCTTCACCGTGCGCCCGGGCGAAAAGAATCTCAAAGGCGAGATCGGCTTCGCCGCCGGCAAAAAGCTCGGCTGCGCCGTGCGCCGCGTGCGCGTCAAGCGGCTTCTCCGCGAGAGCTACCGCCTCCATCAGCACGAGCTCGCGCCGCATCACGCGCTCGTCCTCGTCGGCCGCAAGGCCGCGGTCGCAGCCAAGCGGCAAGAGGTCGAGCAGTCGCTGCTCGCGCTCTGCAAAAAGGCAGGGCTTCTCTCGAAGGACGCGAAGCATTGAAAAAACTGCTGCTCCTTCTCATTCAGTTTTACCGCGCCGCCATCTCGCCGATGTTCCCGCCGAGTTGCCGGTACGTCCCGACGTGCTCGGCGTACGCGATGGAAGCCATCGAAAAATATGGCGCGGCGAAAGGCGGATGGATGGCGATCAAGCGAATTCTCCGTTGCCATCCGTTTCACAAGGGCGGGTATGATCCTGTGCCGTGACGTTTCCCATGCCTCCCCCCGTGGGGGAGGTGGCCCCGAAGGGGTCGGAGAGGGTCACAGCGGAGTTTGATTTTATATTCTTTCAATGAGTCGTAAATCTTAGTACGACGTGACCCTCTCCGCCTCGCATTCGCTCGGCACCTCCCCCAAGGGGGGAGGCTTGATTACAGTATTCCGTAGGCTCGAAAATATTTTGACTCACCAGAAATGGACGTGATGAATTGCAAGAGTTTTTCTCCTCGATTTTCTACCCGATTGAAGAGCTGCTGGGCTTTGTCCTCGAAACCCTGTATTCGCTGACGGACATGCTCGGCATCGGCAGCTATGGTCTCGCCATCATCCTTTTGACCATCCTCGTGAAGATGTGCCTCTACCCCCTGACGGTGAAGCAGATCAAGTCGATGAAGGCCATGCAGGAGCTTTCTCCGAAGATGAAAAAGATCCAGGAGAAGTACAAGGACAACCCGCAGGTCATGCAGCAGAAGATCGGCCAGCTCTACAGCGACGCCGGCGTGAACCCGCTCGCGGGCTGCCTGCCGCTCCTCATCCAGATGCCGATCCTCATGGGCATGTACTATGCCCTGTTCAACTTCCAATATCCGACGCCGGAGGCCGCGATGTTCCTGTGGCTGCCGTCGATGTCGGAGCCGGACCCCTGGCACATCCTGCCGGTGCTCGCCGCCGCGACGACGTATCTCCAGACGGCGCAGACGAGCGACATGAGCCAGACGCAGATGAAGATGATGGCGTACTTCATGCCGCTCTTCATCGGCTTCATCAGCTGGAGCTTCGCCTCGGGCCTCGTGCTGTACTGGGTCGCGATGAACTGCTGCCAGATCGTCCAGCAGTGGTGGATGTATCGCGGCAAGGAAAAGCCCGGCAAGGCGAAAGCCAAAAAGGAGGAAACGTAAGTGGCCGCGCAAGTAGCGACGGGAAAGACCGTCGAAGAAGCGATCGCAAACGCCCTCCGGCGCCTCGGCTGCGAGCGTGACGAAGCGGATATCGAGATCCTCGAGACTGCCTCGAACGGCATTTTCGGCCTGTTCGGCGGCCACCCGGCGAAAGTCCGCGTGACGAAAAAAGCGCCGAAGACGGAAGCCGCGCCCGCGAAAAAAGCGGCGACGCGTCCCGCACAAAAGCCAGAAATCCACAAGGTCCCCGTGGATGCTGTGGAAAAGTCCGCTGCGAAACCGGCGGCATCGATTCCCCCACAAAAAAGCAAAGCGCCTGCCGCTTCGTCGAACGCTCCAAAAACGCCGGCCGAGCCGCAGGAGCTCATCGAGGCAAAAAAAATGGCCGCCGAAAGCGACCGTCCGTGGCAGCCGCCAGCGGAAAGCGGCGCGATCGACACGCCGTACAGCGAGCAGCGCTCCTATGGCGTGACCGCGGCGACGGCGCCTGCGAATGTGAAGCCCTTTGGTGACAACACGCGCCGCGCCCGGGAAGAACGTGAGACGGAAGAAACGCGTGCACCACGGGACGACCGCCGTCGTCCACGTCGCGAGCGGCAGGAAGAGGACCGTCGCTCCGAGGAGCGTCCAAGCGAACGGACGGACGTCCGCGAAACGGCTGCTGCGCCGCGTCCGGCCGTGCCATCGGTTCCTGTTGTTCCCGATTACGAAGGCGTCGCGGAAGCGGAACGCACGCCGCGCCAGCGCGCGGAGGCCTTCCTCTATGATGTCTTCCGCTGCATGGGCCTCGACGTCCAGATGATGCTCGCAGAGACGGACGAAGGCGCCGTCTACAACCTCCAGGGCAAAGGCCTCGGCCTGCTCATCGGCAAGCACGGCCAGACGCTCGACGCGCTGCAATACCTCGCGAATCTCGCGGCGAACAAAGGCCAGGAGGGCGAGCGCTGCCGCGTCATCCTCGACGTCGAAGGTTACCGCAGCCGCCGCGAGGAGACGCTCCGCCGCCTCGCCTCGCATCTCGCAGACAAGGCCTGCCGCATCCACGCAGAAGTCCGCCTCGAGCCCATGAACCGCCACGAGCGCAAGATCATCCACATGGCGCTCCAGGAGAACCGCCGCGTCTCGACGTACAGCGACGGCGAAGAGCCGTACCGCTGCGTCGTCATCGCGCCGAAAAAGCGCCGCCGCTTCCGCCCGCGCAGGGAACGGAACGAAGAGACGCCGGTGGAGCGGATCGAAGAAGAATAAAACAGCGAGGTGCTCAGAAAACGGACAGAATTGATTTTTCTGAGGAATCATCTTATAATGAATGATAATCAGCACGATGAGGTAGTCATGCTTGATTTATTGAGGATCCCGACAGCTGGTTACTGTCGGGATCCTCTTGTATGATTGATTTCAAAAAGGCCGCTTGAAACATCCAGCGGCCTTTGGTATAATAAGATTGCTACAAGTTCAAGGGAAACATTTCTTGTGACACAAAAAGAGATTGCCGACGGTGTGGTGTCGCCGGCTTCCTCGTTTCGATTTTGAGTCGTAAGAAAGCGGGACCCTACACACCGATTCCTATTCTTACTTATTGAGGTAATCGTGCAAGAGTTTCAGAATTGCAAGCAGGAGTGCAAGCTTTTCATATGGGCTCATGCGGATCGCCCCCTTCCGTTCGAAGGAAGAAACCGGCTCCGTCGGCACGTCTATCGTACCACGGAGCCAGCGAAATTTCAAGCCTGCCAAGACGGCAGGCTTTTTCTATAGGAGGAAGCTTCATGTCATCAGAAACGATTGCCGCCATCGCGACGGCGCCCGGTGCGGCGGGGATCGGCATCATCCGCGTGAGCGGCGCGGAGGCGTTTGCTGTCTGTGACCGCGTGTTCGCCGCTGCCAGCGGCACGCCGCTCATGGAGACGCCGGGCGGGCGGGCTGTGTATGGGCACATCGTCGGCGAAGCAGCGGAGACGGTCGACGAGGCCATGGCGCTCGTCATGCGCGCGCCGCACTCGTACACGACGGAGGACGTCGTCGAGCTCCAGTGCCACGGCGGGCAGGCGGTGCTGCGGCGCGTGCTCAGCCTCGTGCTCGCGCACGGCGCGCGGCTCGCCGAGCGCGGCGAATTCACGAAGCGCGCATTCCTTGGCGGCCGCCTCGATCTTTCGCAGGCGCAGGCCGTCATGGACGTCGTTTCCGCGCGCACGGATCGCGCGCTCGCCGTCGCCGAGAGCCACCTCGCCGGCCATTTTTCGGGGCGCATCCAGGCCATGCGCGACCGCTGCCTCGCGCTCATCGCGCACCTCGAAGCGGCGATTGACTTTCCCGAGGATGACATCGACGACGTCGCGACGGCGGAAGTTGAGCGTGCCGTCACGGAGATGCGCGGCGAGCTCCGGAAACTTCTCGCGACGGCGCACACGGGCCGCATCCTCCGGGATGGCCTCCTGACGGCCATCGTCGGCAAGCCGAACGTCGGCAAGTCGAGCCTGCTGAACGCGCTCTTGCGCGAGGAGCGCGCCATCGTCACGGACATCCCGGGCACGACGCGCGACAGCATCGAGGAGACGGCCGACGTCGGCGGCGTGCCGCTCCGCATCATCGACACGGCCGGCATCCGCGAGACCAGCGACACCGTCGAGCGCATCGGCGTCGAGAAAGCACGTTCGTATGTAGAAAAAGCCGCGCTCGTCCTCGCGCTTTTCGACGGCAGCCGGCCACTCGACGAGGAAGACCGCGAGATCCTCTCGCTTATCGCAGGCAAGCAGGCCATCATCTTGCTGAACAAAGCTGACTTGGGACAAGTGGTCACAGAAAAAGAAATTCGGCAAACGTTATTACGCCTCCCCCTCTGGGGGAGGTGCCCCGAAGGGGCGGATAAGCAGACACTTAGCGCTTCAGCGCTTCGTGGTCGCTTATGCCGCTCGCGGCAGAGGGTAACGCAGAAACAAAACGATGGATTCTATCTTCCTGTCCTCTCTGTATCAACAAAAGACGAGCGCGGCTTCGACGCGCTGACGGACGTGATCGTCCACCTCGCCGGCCTCACGGAGACGCCCGAGGCCGCGTACGTCACGGACGAGCGCGACATCGCCATCCTGCGCCGCGCGGACGAGCACCTGCGCGCCGCGCTCACGACGATCGCGGACGGCCTCTCCGTGGACTTCATCTCCATCGACCTCCGCTCCGCGTGGGAGACGCTCGGCGAGATCACCGGCGAGACCGCGACGGAAGACCTCATCGACGAGATTTTCTCGAGGTTTTGCATCGGCAAGTAAAATAAAAAGGCCGCTTGAAACATTCAGCGGCCTTTGGTATAATATGGGCATAAGAGGTTGCCGACGGGTGGTATCGCCAGCTTCCTCGATTCGTTGATGGTTGATCTTGAGGGGAAGTGCGATGACTACAGGCTTCCCAGGACTATTTCAGGATCGTCGCAATCAGCGTTGCGATTGCTATCAGCAATGACAGCTTCTCGTACAGCGTCATACGCACCACCTCTTTCGTCGAAGAGGAAACCGGCTCCGTCGGCATGTCTATCGTACCACGGAGCCCCTGAATTTTCAAGCCTGCCGGTGCGGCAGGCTTTTTTCATAGGAGGAACATGATGCAGTTTGTGGCAGGACAATATGACGTGATCGTGATCGGCGCCGGGCATGCGGGTGTCGAGGCGGCGCTGGCGGCGGCGCGGATGGGGAAAAAGACACTGCTCGCGACGCTCTCGATGGACAACATCGCGCTCATGCCGTGCAATCCGTCCGTCGGCGGCCCCGCGAAAGGGCACCTCGTGCGCGAGGTCGATGCACTCGGCGGCGAGATGGGCGTGAATGCGGACCGGACGTGCATCCAGTTCCGCATGCTGAATACGGGCAAAGGGCCGGCCGTCCACGCGCTGCGCGCGCAGGCGGACAAGAAGCTCTACCAGTTCACGATGAAAGAGACGTGCGAGAACACGGAACACCTCGACGTCAAGCAGATCCTCATCACGGACCTGCTCATCGAGGACATCCCCATGAGCGAAGCGGGCGGCACAGTGGCACAAGACGTTCCAGCGGGCGGCGATGTTGCAGCGGCAACGTCGCACGTTCCTGCATATCACGGACCGACAAAACGCGTCACGGGCGTCGCCTCTGAGACGGGCGAGGTGTATCTCGCGCCGGCGATCATCATGGCGACGGGCACGTACTTGAAAGGCCGCATCATCATCGGCGAGCACACGTACAGCGGCGGGCCGAACGGCCAGCGGCCGGCGATGCGCTTCTCCGAGTCGCTCGCAAAAGCCGGCATCCGCCTCATGCGCTTCAAGACGGGCACGCCGGCCCGCGTCGACGCCCGCACGCTCGACTATGACAAGATGCAGCTGCAGCCGGGCGACGAGGAAGCGCGCAATTTTTCTTTTATGTCGGACATCACGACGCGCGAGCAAGTGCCGTGTTATTTGACCTATACGAATGAGGCGACGCACAAGATCCTGCGCGACAACATGGACCGCGCGCCGATGGCGAACGGCATCATCGAGGGCGTCGGCCCGCGCTACTGCCCGTCCATCGAGACGAAAATCCTGCGTTTCCCCGACAAGGATCGCCACCAGCTTTTCCTTGAGCCCGAGGGCTTGCACACGAACGAAGTCTACGTGCAGGGCATGAGCACGTCCATGCCGATGGATGTGCAGATCGCCTTCCTCCACACGATCCCCGGCCTCGAGCACGCGCACGTCATGCGCGCGGGCTACGCCATCGAGTACGACTGCATCGACCCGACGCAGCTGAAGCCGAGCCTCGAGTTCAAGGACATCCGCGGCTTCTTCTCCGCCGGGCAGTCGAATGGCACGTCCGGCTACGAAGAAGCGGCGGCGCAAGGCCTCATCGCCGGCATCAACGCCGCGCAGTTCCTCAAAGGAGAAGACCCCGTCATCCTGCGCCGCTCCGACGCCTACATCGGCGTGCTCATCGACGACCTCGTGACGAAAGGCACGCACGAGCCGTATCGCATGATGACGAGCCGCGCCGAGTATCGGCTGCTGCTGCGCCAGGACAACGCCGACATGCGCCTCACGCCAATCGGCCGTCGCGTCGGCCTCGTGACGGACGCGCGATGGGATCGCTTCTTGCAGAAAAAAGCGGCCATCGAGGACGCGCTCGCGGCGCTCCACGGCGCGACGCTCACGCCGAGTACCGCGCAAAATGCGGCGCTCGAAGAAGCCGGCATCGCGCCGATTCACAGCGCGTGCACCGCTTATGATTTATTGAAACGCACGGACGTGCACTACGAGCAGCTCCGCATGGCATTGCCCGACCTGCCCGAGCTCACGCAAGCCGTTGAGGCACAAGTCGAGATCCAGAGCCGCTACGAAGGTTACATCAAAAAACAAATGGAACAAGTCGCGCACATGGAGCGGCTCGAATCGAAACGGATTCCAGAAAATATAAATTACGCGGACGTGCCGAGCCTGCGCGACGAAGCGCGCGAAAAGCTCGCGGCCATCCGACCCGCCAGCCTCGGCCAAGCTAGCCGCATCAGCGGCGTCTCCCCCGCTGACGTCTCCGTGCTCGCTGTCTGGATGGAGCAGCAGCGGCGGCTGGCGGCAAAATAAGCTCTGGGCAAACGCAAACGTTTGTGCGTTGAAAATTCAAAATTTCATGATATAATGTTTATGGTTTCCTGCGGATGTTTCGCGTTTCCGCAGGGCTATTTTTTTAGAAAGAAGGAAACCGGACGATGGAGGAAATGGTGGAGGCAGCGGAACAGGCATGGACGCCGCATGTCCTCAAGATGATCAATGAGGCCTGGCGGCTCAGGCTCGGCATGGAGCAGGCGCGGCGCGGCGTCGTGGATGACGACGTGAAAAAACGCGCGGACCATGCGGCAGCACGCTTTGACAAGCAATTTTGGCAGGCCGTGGAAGCCTGCGGCCTCGCGGTGCAGAGCCCCGCAGGGCATCGCTATGAAGAAGGCCTGCCGGCCGATCCGATCAACTTGATGGATTTTGGGCCGGACGAGATGCTCTTCATCGAGCAAGTCCTGCGGCCCGTCATCAAGGTCAAAGACGCACCCGACGTCTTGCAGCGTGCAACCGTGGTTTTGGGGAGGATCCGCGCATGAAATACTATGTTGGCATCGATCTCGGCACGACGAATAGTGCCATCTCGACCTTCGACGGCGAGCGCGTCCGCGTCTGGAAGAGCAAGAAAGATCAAAACGATGTGACGCCGTCCGCCATTT
The DNA here is from genome assembly GCA_900314825.1 of uncultured Veillonellaceae bacterium. Taxonomy (GTDB): domain Bacteria; phylum Bacillota; class Negativicutes; order Selenomonadales; family Selenomonadaceae; genus Selenomonas_C. The sequence goes on from OMWS01000059.1 coordinate 11,819, forward strand.
ACATCGACAAGCACAACAAACGCTTCTATGGCAAGACGGCCTATCAGAAAGCCGCGCAGCAGCCCGAGCGCTGTGCCACGCTCTTCAAGCGTTTCATGGGCACGAGCACGAAACTCCACGTGGCCGATGTGGACATGACGCCGGAAGAGTGCAGCGCCGAGATCCTGCGCGAACTCTATCGCAATCTGCCCGAGGAAATCCGCGAGAGCGACGAGACCGCGACCGTCATCACCGTGCCGGCCGAGTTCAACCAGATGCAGAAGACCGCGACCGTCGACGCGGCGAAAGCGGCCGGTTTTTCCGCCGTCGCGCTCATGCAGGAGCCCGTCGCGGCCGTCATGAGCGTCATGAAGGAGAATGCAAAAGACGGCACGTTCCTCATCTATGACCTCGGCGGCGGCACGCTCGATATCGCGATTGCCGCGAGCCGCGCCGGCAAGGTGAACCTCCTGGCGAATGGCGGCATCAGCGTGTGCGGCGGGCGCGATTTCGACCGCATCGTCATGCATGACATCGTCGAGCCGTGGCTGGCGAAGGAGTACCAGCTGCCGAAGGATTGGAAGCTCTCGAAGAAATATCTGAAACTCTACCGCATGGCGACGTATCTCGCAGAGCAAGCGAAACTCGAGCTCTCATCCGAGGAGGAAGCCTGCATCGAGGGCGAGACGGGCGCGCTGGACGAGGCGGGCGACGAAATCTACCTCGACATCCCGTTGACGCGCACACAGTTCGACACGTGCATCGCAGAGCTCGTCGACAAATCCATCGCGGCGGCACGCGAGACGATCGAAAAGACCGGCCTCGCGCCCGACGCCTTTGACCGCATCGTCTTCATCGGCGGCCCGACGAACTACAAGCCGTTGCGCGACCGCGTCATCGCCGCGCTCGGCATCGAGGGCAGCATCGAGGTCAATCCGATGACCGCTGTCTCTGAGGGCGCGAGCATGTTCGCCGAGTCCATCGACTGGAGCACGGACGATCACGAGCGCAAATCCGCACGCGGCGAGATGAAGAGCGCTAAAGACCTCGGCCTCGCCTTCCGCTACGAAGCGCGGACGACGGCGCCGCGGGCACGCATCGCCATCACGCTGCAGCAGCCCGCGCCCGGTTATACGTTTGAAATCGTGTCGGCGGACACGGGCTGGTCGTCCGGCCGCGCGGACCTCGTCGACCACGCGATGGTGCGCGTGCCGCTCTCGAAGCGCGGCGAAAACCGTTTTGCCGTGCGCGTGCTCGACGACCGCAGCCGCGACGTGCCGCTCGAGGAAAAAGACATCGTCATTTCCTATACGCTTGCGACCGTCGGCGCCATCCTCGCGTCGCATTCCATCGGCGTCGAAGTGCGCGAGAGCGCGCAAGGCGATGCCGCGAAGCTCGACTACCTCGTGCGCGAGGGCGACACGCTGCCGGCGAAAGGCACGCGCACGTACCGCGCGACGGAAGAGATCGCGGCCGGCTCGATGAATTCCATCAATTTCAAACTGTGGGAAGGCGAACTCGCGGACGCGCCGGAAGACAACCGCTTCATCGGCTACATGAAGATCGACGGCACGGATTTCCAGTTCGGCCGCATCCGCACCGGCGCGGAGATCATCTGCAACTATACGGTGAACGACTCCGGCAGCATCGAGCTCGAGCTCGAAGTGCCGTCCATCGACGAGATGTTCAACGGCAAGAACTTCTATTCGCGCCAGGAGGCACAGGTCGATCTCGACGACGCCGTCGAGCGGCTGCACCACGATGGCAAGCGCCTCATGGAGCGCGTGAAGGACATGGCGAAAAAACTCGGCACGAGCAACGACAACGCCTTGCAGCAAGCGGGCGAGACAGCCTCGGCCGCGCTGACACTCGCACCGGAGAGCGAGCGTGAAGATGTGCAGCAACTCGCCGAAGCGGTGCTCAACGCGAAGAAAATGCTTGTGAAGCTGCGCCGCACGAACTTGCAGAAGATTCGTCAGCGCGAGTACGACCACCTCGCACAATTCTGCGAAGAGGAAATTTATGCCGGGGCAGAGGCAAGCGAGCGCGAGCGCTTCACGAAGCTTTTCACGACGGCGCGCAGCGTCATGGATCGCAACGATTCCAGCTTCGAAAACGTCCTCGAGACCATCCGCAATCTGAACTACCGCGTGAAGATTCGCCAACCGGAATTCGTCGTGCAGTGGTTCGTCTGGAAGATCGAAGACCCAGCGGACTACTCCGACCGCGCGCAATTCGAGCAGCTGAAGGCACTCGGCGAGCGCGCCATCCAGGCAGAAGACGTCGACGCGCTGCGCGAGGTCTGCGACCGCCTCTCGGACATCGCCATCGACCGCAATGCGACGGATATGTCGATGATGGCGAACATCATGCAGGCGTGACCACGGAGGGACAGCATTGGAGAACACAGAAACTAGCAGCTATCACGAAAACCCGTTTTTCGTGCTCGGCGTTGCGCCGACGGATAATGCCGACGCCATCGAGCAGGCCGCCGGCGACCGCTTTTTTGACAGTCCCGATGGTGACGAGCGCGCCTATGAAGACGCGAAAGCCATCCTCCTGACCCCGCAGAAGCGCATCGCAGCAGAACTGCGCTGGTTCTGCGGGACGATCGCGTCCGAAGTGCAGGCGATGTGCGATTGCCTCGACCGCGGCGAGCGGTATCGCTCCGCCTTCCCGAATATGCTCGCAGAGTTCACGTTCCTCGCGAACACCTTGCCGTCGCAAACGCCGGATGAGCTCGTGAAGACCATCCGCCGCCTCGACGAAATCCATCGCGCGCTGACGCCAGAAAAACTCATGGCCATCGTGAATGACGACCGCGAGATCGCGAAATTCCCCCCCGTGCAGCAAGAGACGCTGCAAGCGGCCTGGGAAGAGGTCCGCGTCGACGTGCGGCGGACGTTCCATGCACTGGGCGAGCGCCTCGGGAAAGAATCGTACGTCAAGCTCGCGAATGACGTCGCCCAGCGCGCCTTTGGCAAGAAGGCGGACTACGGCCGTATCGTCGAGACGTTTCTCGAAAACTATGAGCTCGACGTCAGCACGGACGTCGAGCAGCAGAGCGGCCCGCTCGCGGACCTCCTGAAGGCCATCGACCCCAAGAACGTCCGAGAAGAAGAGCTCCGACAGCTCGAATCCATGGTGCCCGCCCTTGCCGCCCTGACGCAGCCGCTCACGGCCTGGCATGTCGCCCAAGGCCTCGTCGAGGGCGACCTCGGCGTCGACATCTTTTACGCCGTGCGCTCGCGAGCAATCGACATTTACAATGACGGCCACGACATCGCATCTTCCCAGCGGCTCATGCAAGTCCTGAAGACGGCATTCCCCCTCCTCCCGGAAGACGCACAGAAGAAGCTCGCGCTAGACCTCGAGACCCTCGAAGAAAACGAAAAGGCCGCGCAGCACTCGCCAGACTACGACAAGACGTTGGCATTCATCCGCGAGACATTGGACCGCTTTGACGCGTATCCAAAAGTTGAAAAGGGCAGCAACGAACATGCGTACGAGAATTCGGTCTTCTATATCGAAAACTGGTGCGCCGACCTTGAACCGCGTCTGCGGCGGATGCTCGCTTCCGCCTCCTGCACGCAGGAGGAACGGCAGGATTTGGAACGTTGGGCGGCACTGCTCTACATGACGGCGGTCTATTTTGGCGACAACTGTGTCAATGGCAAATACGACCTGCCACGCATGGTGGAGGTCGCCCTCCACGACGCAGAACAGGAAGAGGCGTACGCACGCAGCTCCGGCGATCAGGAAGCCCTGAAAGATGCGGGGGAATGGCTCGAGCTCTTGCGAGACGTGCAGCGAAAAATCCAGGCGTCCGCTCAGGAAGAAGAGCAGAAAGCCTCGCGCAAGACACAGCAATCACGCCGCAAGAAAGCGCGTTCTTCCCGTCCACTCTCGGGCAGAGAGTCAGGCATTTTCGAGAAGGTACGCGACATCCTCGTGGAACAGCTTGGCATCGAACCAGACGAAGTGACTATCGATGCCGCGATCATAGATGACCTCGGCGCAGATTCCTTAGACGGCGTTGAGATCGTCATGGCATGTGAAGAGGAATTCAACATCGAAGTGCCGGACGAGGCCATCGAAAAAATCCACACGGTACGCGACATCGTTTACTATATCGAGCAGTCCAGCGGTGTAGAAACAGCACCACCCGCACCGGCGCCGCGTCGTCCCCAGCCGCGCCCTGTCAGCCTCGAAAAACCGTCCGCCCCGCCTGCGCCGCAGTCGCAGCCACAGCGGCAGCAACAGACGGGCGGCAGCAAGTTCGGTCGCCTCGCCGCGGCAGCTTTGCTGCTGCTCGCCGTCGGCTTTGGTGCGTACCATATCGGCGCGAGCAATAGTGCACCGAAAGCGCCATCGATGATGACCACGCAGGCCACGACGAGCAATTCGTCGAAACCGATACAGAAAGCTGCGAAGCGCGAGATGAAATCCGACCTTTCGCTCGGCGGGCTCGACCTCGACATGAGCATCGACGACGTGCGCAAGACGCTTGGGAAAGAGAACACGAGCGAGCAGCGCGGCAAGTTCAACTTCCTCTTGTACGACAACGTCGAAGTGGGCACGTATGAAAATACCGTCCGCGCACTCGTCTCGAATGGTCCCTCGGCGCAGACGAAGCGCGGCATCCACGAGGGCTCGACGCTTGCCGACGTCCAAAAAGCGTATGGCACGGACGCGATGGTGACGGATTATGACGATCTCAAGCTCTATGAATATTCGTTTAAATCCGTCGCGGGCAATGACGGCCTGCTGCGCTTCGCCGTCAAGAAATCCGATAACACGGTGAAGTACATCAGCGTCCGCATCCCCGAGGACGAGAAGCCGGCGACGAAGAAAGCGGCAAAGCTCGATCCGAACGAAGCTGCGCAAGCGCTCAACGACTATTACCAGGGCATCACGCATGGCGATGCACGGAGCTCGTACAACCTCCTGTCCGCCGACATGCAGAAGCATATGGGGTCGTTCGACCAATTCACGAGCGGCTATCAGACGACGCTTTCACACAAGCTCACGGACCTCACGCTCGTCAAGCAAGAAGATCCGTACGTCACGATCGGCTACACGCTGACTGCCCGCGACCGTACGAATACGAGCCGCGTCAAAGTGCAGACATTCCACTGCGAAGCCACGCTCTCGAAAGCGACCGGCAGTTGGCACATCGTCAACGTGAGCGCAAAGAAACAAAGCGAACACATGGAATAAACGAACCACACGAAAAAGCGCCCCGCAAGACTTTCGAACGTTCAAACGTTTGAGCGTTTCAAAGTCCCGTGGGGCGCTGATTTTTTGTCGTTATTCTTCATGCAGCCGCCGATTGAGCTCTTCGTGCGGCAAGAGGCGCATGAGGCCCATGAGCGTGAGGATTTCTTCGAGCGCGACGTGCGGGTCTTGCGTGTTTTTGATGACGTGCGTCGTCACTTTCCACGCGTCGAATTCCTTGTTCGTCTCCGCGTACTCGAGGTGGTACTTGATGTCGTCATTCGTGCAGCCCATCGTGAGCATACGGCTGACGAGCGTGACGTAGTCGACCATGAGATAGATGGAGACGAAGTTGTCGCGCAAGAGCCGCGACAGCTGGCCGATCGCGCTCTGGTCGAGGAAGATGATGCTGATCGGGTAGTGCTTCAGCGCGTGGAGCACTTCGCCTTTCGCGAGGCCGTAGTAGTGCCCCTCGTACGTGTAGCGCACCATGAATTCCTGGCGGAAGAACTCCTCCTGCGTGAGCGTGCGCACGAGGCCGGGATGCGTATCCTTCGGATCCTGGGGCCGCGTCGTATACGTCGGGATGTAGTGGATCCCCATGTGCGACAGCTGCAGCGCGAGCGTGCGCTTTCCCGAGGCAAAAGGCCCGACGAGGGCGAAAATCTTGTTGACCATGGCGGCAGCACTCCCATCATGAGCGGCTTTCCCATTGCTTCCGCGCAAGACGAAAGTCGCAGGATTTCTCCCATCATTCTATCATATTCTTCCCATTTTTGCACGAAAAAAGAAAGCGGCAGATCGCTCCGCCGCTTCCTTTTTCTCTATGCCTCTACCTTCAACAGCATCCATAACAAGATGTTGTTGTTCTCCCACAGACATGATACAACAAATAGGGAAAATGTGCAAGGCGTAGAGAAAAAATTATGAGCAGGAAAGCCTCCCCCCTCGGAGACAATGTCATTAAGTTAAGAGACAGCCCTCCTCCTTGGAGGAGGGACAGGGCCGACAGGCCCAGGGAGGATAAGCAGGCTCTTAGCGCTTTAGCGCTTAGAGATCGCTTATGCCGATTCATCGGCTGCGGCCTGTAGTTTATTACAATCAGCAG
>OMWS01000033.1 GCA_900314825.1 uncultured Veillonellaceae bacterium
TCTTAGAGGGGAATATAAGGCTCAGATACTTAGATATATAAATGAAAAATATCCTCAATATGCTGATTTGTACAAACAGATATATGTGGATGGTGATAAAAGTTATTGGAATGAATTGGCAGAAGAGATAGAAGCGTATTGTGCTGAACGCGCTATTATACATACAAATTTCTTTTATCATGAAAAACTTGTGGCACAAAAGAGGGGAAATGAATAATACAGTTAGCTTGATAGAGAGTATATCATTTAGGTGATATGCTCTTTTAATTTTGAGCAGAATTCTGATGAAAAGCATGATTTATTATAGTATAATAAATCATGTAAAAAGGCATCTAACATCAGGGAGATTTTATAACTGAAAACGGAGAAGAATTATTATGGAAGAACGAATTACTTTGTGTGGAGACAACTGCATAGAATGTCCAAGATATAATGCTCACACCGAAGCGGAATTAAGAAAAGTTGCGGAATTGTGGTATAGAGTAGGCTGGCGAGAAACAGTGGTATCAAATGAAGAAATTGTATGTGCGGGGTGCTCTTCACATAAATCTTGTACATATGGATTGGTAGCTTGTACAGAAAAGCATGGTGTTGAAAAATGTGGGTCAATCATTTTTCTTATGGGTTTAGCCCCAATGTTTTAGGTTATCGCCATCCTGCCGCCATCCTTGACAGGTCAAAAAATAAATGCTGTGGGTTAATCACCGACGGCGAAGAACTCAAGAACAATCAGTTATGTTTCTCCGTCGATACAACAGTGTTGCATTTATTTTCTGACCTGTCAAGGACATGCCCTCGTACCTCGGGTGGCTGGGTTCCTCCTCTGGCTCTGACGCCTAAGAACAATCGTAGTGTATCATTTTTAGTTGCATAGAAAAGGACCTTCCGTTATGATTGAATTGCATCTTGCTGGATGTAACAACCCAATCAAGGAGGTCCTCAATTGAATTATATACTATCTGAAGCCAATGGACAATTAAAGTTTGACTTTTCTGAAACATTTTTGATGATTCCATCCTGTTTACCGGGATTTACTAATTCTAACACAGAGACAGTAACTACAAAATCCGGTAAATCTGCTTTCTGTTTCAAGGGGACACTGGATCTTCCAGAGTCAGAACGAGTATGCACCTGCGGATGCCGCATGCAGAAGAATGATTCAACCAGTATTACTCTGCGTCATCTTCCTTTTGGCGGCAGCTATACGGTGTTAAATTTTGATAAGGTTCAGCTCTTCTGCCCTAAATGTAAGGCTACGAAGATGCAGTATGTTTCTTTTGCTGCACCAGGTCATCGTATGACTGCTGAATTATACAATTATGCCAGAGACCTTCTTGCGCGTGGCACATATACGCTGAAAGAGGTTGCCGAGCTTACCGGTCTTGGCAGGAATACCGTCAAGGACATCGATCTTCAGCGCCTGAAAGAGAAATACACCATTGACGGTGAGAAGCTTGCCAAACCTGAAAAACAGGCTGTTTTCCTGGGCATTGATGAGTTTAAGCTTCATAATGGCCACAAATATGCGACACACATCACAGATCTGCATACCGGGCATATCCTCTGGATCCAGGCCGGGAAAAAGAAGCAGGTAGTCTATGATTTTATAGACTTTGTAGGTCTGGACTGGATGAAAGAAGTCAAGGCTGTTGCATGTGACATGAATTCTGATTTTCAAGAAGCATTTCTTGAAAAATGTCCTCATCTTAAGATTGTATTTGACCATTTTCATATCATCAAAAATTTCAATGAAAAGGTTGTTGCTCCTGTCAGAATTGCTGAGCAAAAAAGACTGATGGAAGCCGGAGATACTGAGGCGGCAGAATCATTAAAGCACACCAAATATATTCTTACCTCGAAGCGTACCACGCTTCAAAGAAAAGACCAGGAAGCACGCGAAGGCAGGATTATCTCAAAAGGCAGCACTCTGTTTAAGGAAGAACAACGTGTGCGCAAAGAAGGCTACGAAGCCAAATACGATGCACTGCTTGAGGAGAATAAACTTCTCTTCACAATTGATCTGATCAAGGAGAAACTTGACAACGCATACAAGCTGACAGACCCGGTAAAAATGGGAACAGCCATAGCTGATATCGTATGGGATTGTATGCATACCGGTAACGAACATTTTGAATGGTTCGGAAGACTTCTCATGAACCATCATGATGGAATCATTACATATGCAGTGTATCATATCTCAACAGGTAAGATGGAAGGCATCAACAATAAAATCAAGACGATTCGCCGGCAGGGGTATGGGTATCCTGACGATGAGTATTTCTTTTTAAAACTCATTGATATGAGCAGAGTTGATTATGTGAGGAATCCTAAATCCCATAAGTTTTGTGATTGAGCCGAAAAAATTGACGGCAGCGGGAAGTGTTCATAGGCTTGCTCCTTTCTGCGGCGCAAAGCTGCTCCATCCGGAGCCGCTCATGGTTGTCACTTTGTTTCATTTTATCATATCTCGCGGTGCGTAAAAATCGGAAATAAATCGGAATTTTTTGCATTTCGTGCCGAAAATTTGCACTAAGCAAAAGAGATTGAGATTTTCTATCTAAACTATAAGACAGTTACGAAAGTGAAAATTTTTTCATTTTTTGAAAGTGATGATGTTGGATGAAACGAATCGATATCGATCTCTAAATCCGCACGATCCCCGTAAAAAGGGTAGAGCAGGGGCGACGATTGACAACGAAACTAAGGGCGGTTGCAACGAAAAAATGCAACCGCCCTTGGTTTTGTTTGTCTATCATCAGACGAACTGGATTTGCAAGCGCTTTCCGAGCCCCATCGCGAGGCGTTTCAACGTCCGGATGGATGGATTTGCATTGCCGTGTTCCATCCGGCTGATGTCCGCCTGGGTGATTCCCGTGCGTGCCGAGAGCTCTTGCTGGGACATGCCACTCTTCGTACGGGCATCAATCATCGCTTGCACGATGGCGAACTCCGGTTCGAGCGCGTCATATTCTTTTTTGACTTCCGGGATGCGCATCTGTTCCTGGAAGTATTTTTCGTAATTCGTCAACTCAGCCATGCAATCAGCTCCGTTTCTTCATGTATTCCTGATAATACTTGCGGGCGCGTTCGAGCTCGCGCGGAGGCGTCTTTTGCGTTTTCTTGATGAAGCCGTGCGTCAAGACGATGCGGCGGTCAACAAAGAAAAAATAGAGGACGCGGGAAATGTCGCTCCCGACTTTTGCGCGCAATTCGAAAATGTGTTTGTCAAGTTTTTCCGAGTAAGGCGGGCGCAGATCTGAACCGTTCTTTGCCAACATATTAATTGTGCGGAACATTTTGGTACGCATTTTCGGATCGAGCTCATCCAAAAATTCTCGTGCTGGTTCTTCTCCGTTTGGAGTCACATAAAATTCGACACGAAATTTGTCCATGGCACCACTTCCCTTTTGTCTTGATTTTATATGATATAACACATAAAATCAAGTACCAATATTTTTCGTGCATTTCGTGCCAAAAATCTGCATTTCGTGCCGCTTTTTAACAACGTCGGAAGATTTTATGTTATGGTAGCTTTGGAGCAGAGGGAACTGCGACGACGGACACAGGGATTTCTCCAAGGGAGGCGGACGCCATGAACGTTTTTCATCGACACAAACCAAAACATCTGGCGCATGACCGCGATTTCACGACGCGGGTCTTGCTCGGTTTTCTGGGCGCGCAGGCGTTCTTTTTGCCGTTTGCCGGCACGGCGGCTGCGTCGGGCATCGCGAAGTCTGACGGCAAACCGATTGCATCGACCGGCGGCGTCTACCATATCTATGCGGACAAGATGGACGGCGAAAACGCGATGAGCCGCTTCTCCGCGTTTTCGCTCGACCGCGGGCGGATCGCGAACATGCGCTTTCAAACGGAGGGCGCGGACGCGTACGCCACCCGTCTGTTCAATTTCGTCGACGGGCCGATCGACATCCAGGGCACGGTCAACGCGGTCAATAGCAGCAAGGGCCTCATCGGCGGGCAACTGTTCTTCCTTTCGCATGACGGCATCACGGTCGGCCCGACTGGCGTCATCAATGCGGGTGCGATCAACCTCTTGACGCCGTCGAAGAGCGCGTATGACAAGCTGCTCGACGAAAACAACATGACCCTCTCGGAGATGGCGAAAAATGTCACGGGGAACGCGTATGCCGTGAATCCCGAGGCGACGATCGAGGTCGCCGGCCAGCTGAATGCCGTGGATGGCATCAAGCTGCGCACGGCGAACATCAAGCTCGAGAGCACGGCGCAGCTGCGCACGGGCACGGCAGTGAAGGATGCGGACGGGAATGTCACGGATGTCACGGACGCCATTGATTTCAGCCAGCTCGTGAACATCGATGCGGGAAACGGGCAGGGGACGATCTCCGGCCTCACGGGCGGCACGCTCATGGCCTCGACGGATGCGAGCGGCGACATCGTGCTGTCCGCGATTTCCTCGAGCACGGTGACGGCGCCGAGCGAGGAGAAGGCGGCCGACGAGCTCGCGGCGAATTTCACGCCGATGGAGCGCACGGCGACGATCGAGACGGCGGACGGCAGCACGATCCTCGCGCGCGGCTCGGCGAACATCTATGCGACGGCGACGAATGCTGACGAGGGCTGGTCGCATCTTGAAGAGGGCGGCTACCACGTCGAACTGTCGAACCCGCTCGGCCAAGTCGTCTTCACGAAAGCCGACATCCAGCTCGGCGGCAACATCACGGCAAAAAACAACATCGACGTCGAAGCGCTGTCGAGCAACGAGTACAAGAGCGACAACGACACGACGTCCATCGAGGCATGGGGGCGTGCCACGGGCGCCCGCTGGACGAATCACCTCTCGGCCATCCAGTGGCTGCATGACACGCTGAACCTCCGTCCCATTTACAGCTATATGGACTCCGAGGCGAACGTGACCGCCCTCAAAACGGCAAAGCTTGAGGCGCTGAATAAAAGCGGCAAGGGCATCGGCGACGCTGGCTCCGGCCTCTTGCTGTCTGCGAGCAGCACGGCGGTCAACAAGGTGTATGCCTCCTCGACGAGCAAGCAGGCGGAGATCACGGGCGGCGTGAAAGCGAAGCAGAGCGGATCGGACAAGGCAGCGGACGAGACGACGAAGGAGACGCATCCGACGCAAACGACGACGAGCGGCGAGAAGCGCACGCATCTCGCGGGCGCGGCCATCTCCTATGACGGCGCGTACAGCACGGCGAATGTCACGGTGGAAGGCACGGTGAAAGCGAAGAACGACGTTGCGATGCAGGCGACGTCGAAGACGGACGTGAAGGCCAAAGCATCGGAGAACGGCGCGCCCGCCTCAAGCGGCAGCACGTCGGCGAAGATGAATGCAGCCGTCGCGGTGCTCACCGGCGGCAATCACAGCAACGTAACGGTCGCGGACGATGCCAAGGTCGAAAGCACGGACGGCAGCGTCGCGGCGAACGCGCACACGGAAAACAAATTCGAGACGATCGCGTCCGTCACGTCGAATGCGAGCGCGGTCGGCGCGACGGCCGTCGGCGTGAATGTCTTTGACAGCGACGCGACGGTCGAGGTCCTCGGCACGCTGAAGAGCGCGAAGGACACGACGCTCTCGGCAGAGAGTGACACGCCGGTCAATGGCGTCACGGTCAGCAACGAAACGCTCGCTGCGCCTCCGGTGGGAGATAAAACGGAACCCACCACCGAGACGACGCTCACGGATGAAGAAGCGGCAAACACGCTCTTCGACAGGGAGTTCTTGATCAAATTCTTGTCGGGAGATACGCTCAACAACGTTTACAATCTGGCCGCGAAAGCGGCCGCCGCAGATGCGGAGAAACAGCCGACGACGAGCATCTCGGACAAGATCAGCCAATACGCCGACTTCATCACGGCCGGCGCGAGCGTCGGCGTCGGCGTCAGCGACATCAATGCGGACGTCAAAGTCGGCAAGAAGGCGAACATCGACGCCGGCGGCGCGCTGTCCGTGACATCGAACGCGCTCCTCGAAGACATCTACATGAGCTCGACGTCCGCGATGACGAATACCGACCCCGACAGATCCAACGCCATGGTCGGCGCAGCCGTCATGGTTTCGGATGCCAAGAACAACGCGAATGTCACCATCGCGGACGGCACGGCGGACGCGGGCGACCACGCGACGCTCAAAAGCAACGGCACGCTGACGGTCACGGCGGACAGCACGCAGACGTATGACCGCGTGGGCGGCATCCTCTACGACCTCGATATGCTGTACTCGGGCCTCGAAGCGCTCCTCAGCAGCGACGAGTACAAAACGCTCGATCCGTCCGACCAGCAGGCTTACAAATCGCAGGTCGAACAAGTGGGAAAGGTCATCCAGGACCTCAATGCCACGAAGAGCGTGACAGGGCTAGACATCACGAGCTACACGACGAACCTCTCGTCGTTCCCGACGAGCCTCTCCCAAGGCATCCTGCAGGTCGGCTCGCTCCTCGGCGGCGTCCAGAAGATCTTTGGTTCCCTGACGAATCCCAACGGACCGCTCAAGGCGGAAGCCGATGCCTTCGTGCGCTCGTTCCAGAACCAGTTCCTCGTCTGGCTGCAGCCCGAAAGCTATTTCCACTACAGCGTGGACAGCAGCGTCAGAAATGCGCCGGGTACGGACGGGGGCAACCTCGCTGTCGCGGGCGCTGTGAATGTCAATCTTTTGGGCAGCGCGGCAAATGTTGCTATTGGCAAGAATACCGTGCTCACGAGCGACGCGGGCGCTGTCGATATTGAGACGAATGTGGCGCAGAATACGGCCATCCTGAATGGCAAGCCGAATGTCGGCATCGACCCGGACGACATCCCGGATCATCTCGAAGCCATCGTCTACGGCGATGGCGACCTTGAAGAACGTATGAAAAATCTTTTCACGCAATGGAAAGATATGTTCTACGTCACGCCGAATACGGACGCGCCGAATGCCGTTGGCGGCGTCGTCGGCGTCGCCGAGCATTCGACGGCCTCGACGGTGGCCATCGGCACGGGCGCGCAGGTCACGGGCCACGATGCGACGGTCGATGTCACGGATGACGCTGGCAAGGTCACTGGAACGAAAGACATCAGCGGCGTCAACATCCAGGCCGAGAGCTCGAGCAACACGGTCGATATTTCCTTTGGCGCGGGCAAATCCGGCAAGATCGGCTTCGAAGGCCTGCTGTCGTGGCTCGGCGGCTCGTCGAAAAACGCCATCGACATCGACGGGGCCGCTCTGTGCTCTTTTGCCAAGGATCCGTCGGATGCATATGGCAATGTGAACTTCTATTCGCATACGAACAATGTGCTGACGAACCTCGTCGGTGCCATCGCATGGGGCTCTGGCGGGGCCTCGATGGGCGCGTCCGTCGGCATCCTCGACTACGGGACCGTCAATGACATCACGGTCAAAAATTCCGACATCACGGCCGGCTCCCTCGACACGAATGCACTGACGGACGGCGTGCTGAACAACGTCGCGGTCACGGGCTCCCTGACGACGGAAGGCGCGAAAGAGCCTCAGGACATCGAAATGGATGACGAGAATGCCATCGCGAAGATCGAGGACGCGGCCCGCGATGAAGAGACCGAAATGGTGGACATGAGCGATTATGACTTCAGCGGCCTGCTGGACGATACCTCCAATCCATCCCAGGGCTCGTTTTTTCTCACGGGGACAAAAACGGCGAAAGGCGCGAGCCAAAATACACACTTCCAGCTGGCGGGCTCCGGCGGCGTCGCCGTGAATATCGTGAAGAGCGAGACGAAAGCGACGATGGACGGCAACACCGTCAACATCCAGAGCGGCGCGGGCACGGGCAGCGACGGCAACGCGAACGACGGCCATGTGAACCAGAAAGCCGAAGATGCATCGTACGCGGGCGCGTACACGGGCGCGGCGGCTCTCAACTGGCAGCAGACGAATGCCAAGGGCACCCTGATCGACCGCACGAAGACGGCGGTGAAGACCGACTTCTCGACGAAAGACGGCAAGCAGAAGGAAGTCATCAAAGTGCAGGACGATCCTGTCACGCAGGAGACGAAAGTTTCGCTGCGGGACGGCACAGAGACGTCCTACAAAGGCGAACATGCGACGGCGGCCATCGCCGGCGTCGTCGCCATGAACTACGCAGAGCAGACCGTCGCGTCCGAGATCAAGAACACGAAAATCCAGGACGCTTCGTCCGTGCGGAACATCGCGCAGAAAGACGGCGCCGCCGTCGCGGCCGGCCTCTCGCTCGCGGCCTCAAAGAAGAACGCGGACGAAGGCGCGTCGGCCTTCGACCTCTCCGCTGCCGCTTCCTTCAACGAAGTGAACAGCAACGTTGATGCGACGATCTCGGACGGCAGCGAGATCACGACAAAAGAAAATAGCGCAAACAAAGAAACGGGCACGGTTGCGAATGTCGCCTATGACAGCGACACGCAAGTCGCCGGCGGTGCGAACGTCAGCTTCGTGCGCTCCGGAAAGACGAGCGCGGCGGCCGGCGCCATGGTCTCCATCAACGACGTCCACAACACAGTGGGCGCGACGCTGAAGGACAGCAAGATCACGGCGGAAGGCGGAAAGGTGCAGAACAACGCCGCCGAAGACCTCACGCAGATCGGCACGTCCATCGGCATCGCAGCGGCGACTGGCGGGCAGACGGGCATCGCGATGGACCTCACGCTCGCCTCGGACAACGCGGAGAACAAGCTCAATGCCACGATCGAGGGCACGGAGCTCAAAGCCGGTGCCGTCGACAATGCCGCGTACGACGCGAGCGACCTCGACAAGACATTTGACCAGGTCCTCGAGGACAACAGTGTCAACGTGACGGGCTCGACGTATACGGAAAACGCGACGAAAAATGCGGCGACGGAAGGCAGCAAAGAATCGGACGACTTCCGCAATCGCGACTACGACATCCATGTCGATAGCAAGGGCAGCACGAAGCAGATCGCGGCGGCCTTCTCCCTCACGGGCTCGTCGGAGTCTGGCGGCGGCGCGGGCGCGGCGGCCGTGGCCATCAGCACGCTGCGCGATGAAAAGACGGCCGCGATCCAGAGCAGCACGATCACGGCGACGGATGTCGCGAATGCGGCCGCCTCGGATGCGCTCCTCGTCCATGTGGCCGCTGGCGCGTCCGTCACGCGCGGCACGATGTCGGGCGCCGGCTCGGGCAGCGTGCAGCACACGTCGAACAAGACCATCGCGTCCATCGACGATACGACCATCACGGCAGACACGCTCGACGTCTCTGCCAAGAGCAACGACCTTGGCGTCAATGTGGCCGGCCAGGCCGGCTATGGCAGCAATGGCATCGGCCTCTCCATCGCTTTCAACCACCTCGGCAACACGACGGGCGCGTACCTGCGCGGCAGCGATGTCAAGGCTGCGTCGGACAATGGCGCGGAAGTCGCGGTGTCTGCGGACAACAGCGATACGATCGTCTCCGTCGCCGTCAGCGCCAATGGCGGCCAGACGGCGGCTGTGAATGGCGCGCTCGCCGCGAACCAGGGCAATGACGACGCGGAAGCCATCATCGACGAGAGCACGACCGTCACGGATGCGACGACGGGCAAAAAGCGCCGCACGAACATCGAAAAAGCGCGCAAGCTCACGGCGAAAGCCGACGACAACAGCACGAAGGTCGCCGTCGCGGGTGCGATCAATGGCGCAGGCACGGCCGCCGTCGGCGGCGGCATCGCCTACAACGAGATCGGAGACTGGACGAAGAATGGCGACGCGACGTATTACAATGACCGTGAGCAGCAGACGCATGCGGCGGTGAACCATGCGGACATCACGACGGTCGCCTCGGACACCGCAGGCGATGGCGTCACGGTTTCGACGACCGACAACGCCACGATCGGCACGGCAGCGACGGGCATCGGCGCTTCCGGCGCAGCTGCCGTCGACGGCGCGGCCGCCATCTCCGTCGTCGCGCGCGAATCATACGCCGAAATGACGGACACGAATGTCCAGAAAGCTGACGGCCGGGCGGAAGGCGCGAACGTCAACGTCACGTCCGCAAGCGAAGGCAGCATTTACAACAATGCGCTCGTCATCGCGGCTGCGGCTGATGCGGCCGTCGGCGCCGGCGTCGCCGTGGACTATGACAATACGGACAACACGGCGAAAATCGCCGGCGGCACGATCACGGCGAAAGATCTCCGCGTCGATGCCGAGACGAAAGACAAGATCCTCAACATCGGCGTCGGCGGCACGGGCAGTGCCTACGCGGGCGTCACGGGCTCCGTCAGCGTGAACATCCTCGGCGGCCACACGCGCGCCGGCATCTCGGACACGGCGGAGGGCGGCACGAATGTCGGCGGCGCGAACATCACGTCGGACAGCAATGTCATCGTCGATGCGAAGCGCAGCGGCTCGATCGACAACCTCTCCGGCGTCGCAGCCGTCTCTGGCACTGGTGCGTCCGTCGGCCTCTCCGTCGCCGTGAATGACATCCAGAATGAAGTTTCGTCCGAAATCGCCGGCAGCACGACGGCGGTCACGGCGAAAGGCGGCACGGCGGAAACGGTTGACGACACGGTTGCCGATGATGCTTTCCTCACGGAATACCCGGCGGACATCAGCGGCGCGAGCAAGCCGGCGTCGTACATGACACGCAAGGCAAGCAACTATTCGGGCGTCGCGGTCTCCGCGTCCTCGACGAACGAAATCCACGACTACACGGTCAATGGCGGCGCGAATGCCATAGGTGCGTCCGTGAATGGCAACGTCACCGTCAACGCGATCGGCGGCAAGACGACAGCTGCCGTCACGGCGGGCGCGATCACGGCGGACAGCGACAAGGACGGCACGGGCGACCTCCATGTCGTCGCACACGACGCTGCGAACAACACCGCGTACACGGGTGCGTTCAATGTCTCCGGCCTCGGCGCCGGCATCGGCATCGGCACGACGACGCTCACGGTCAGCCGCGAGACGAGCGCCACCATGACGGGAACGAAAGGCAGCTCTGCCGCGCAGGCGGAAACCATCGGCCTCGATGCTGATTCGAAATTTGCCGTGGCGAACATCACGGCCGCCGTCGGCGGCGCTGCGTTTGCCGGCGTCGAAGCGGTGAACAACAACACGCTGCTCAAAGGCACGACGACAGCCTCGGCCTCCGGCTATGATATGACGGCCGGAAACAGCCTCGACGTCTCGGCGACGCATGGGACGAATATTTACACCGTCGGCATTTCGGCCGGCGTCGGCGCGGGCGCGGCCGGCCTCGGCATCGATGTCGTGCAGGATGACAGCCAGACGACGGCCGCGCTCAAAGACGGCTCCGTCACGACGAAAACGAAGGAAACGGGCGACGTGACGGTCGCGGCCGAGAGCTCGACGCATGACAATTACAAGATGGTCGCCCTGACCGGCGGCGCCGTTGGCGTGAGCACGAATGTCAACGTCGGCAATTTCGACGCGAAGACGACGGCGCACGTCAAAGGCATGACGATCGGCAGCAGCGCGACGCGCGCGGGCGCGGTCGACATCCATGCGAAAAACGACACGCAGGTCACGTCGGACGCATGGGACGGCTCGGCCTCCGGCATCGGCATCGGCGCGGGCATCCAGATCGCGACGATTGGCTCCGACACGGACACGCGCGTCGAAAACAGCAGCATCGCGGCGAAGACGATCGACATCAAAGCCGACGACACGAAAAATGCAAACTTCCAGCTCGGCAACACGCTCGCGGGCGGCATCGCCGGCGGCGTGAATGTCGGCGTGCTGACGGCCGGCCACAAGGTCGAAAACAGCTACAGCATCGAAGACAACGACTCCGGGGCGGATCTCTCTGATGTCTTTTCCACGAATGGCGACGTCAACAAGGCGCTCGTCGCGAACCGCGTCACGGCCGATCAGACGATCGGCACGGGCATCAGCGCGCCCTCGGTCCAGACGAATAACGGCACGGATGAAAATCATGGCAAGGCTGACGCCGCGACGACGACGGCTGCCGTCACGGGCGGCACGCTCGACGCCTCGGGCGACGTGAACGTCACGTCGAATGCCGCCGTGAAAGTGAAAGAAGAGAATATCTACGCAGCGGCCAGCCTCGGCTCGTTCTCCGGCCAGGTCGGCGTGCTCGACGACGCGAAGCAGGCGGAAGTGCGCGTGAGCGATGCAAAGGTCAGCGGCGAGAACGTCGCGCTCGGCACGAACCTCAGCGGCACGTCGGCGCTCGACATGTACCAGGGCGCGGATGCCGGCATCGCCGCCTCGGGCGCGTTCGCCTTAGCCCGCAGCGCGAACAGCCAGGGCATCGCGCTCGACGGCAGCACGATCAACGCGACGAACAGCGTCAACGTGAAGACGGCGGACGACAGCAAGACGACGGTGCACGCCTATGCCGTGCAGCCGACATTCGCGGGCGCGGCTTCGTTCCAGCTCGCAGAGGCCGATGTCGTCGGAAGTACGAACATCGCGCTCGGCAAGGGCAACGCGATCACGGCGAACACGATCGACATCGAGGCGAAGAGCGCCCCGACGATCGAGACGGACGTCCGTGCCGCGAATGCGAGCCTCGTTTTCACCGGCGGCGTCGGCATCTCGACGATCGAGACGGGCGACAACACGAAAGCCTACGAGACGAAGCTCGCCGTCGCAGACGAAAACAAGCTTGCGGCGGACAGCGTGCGCCTTGCCGCCATCGCCGCACCGACGGAAACCTCGAACCTCAAAGCTCTTTCCCTCGCCGGCGGCACAAGCATCACGGTGAACGATACGACGAATCGCGCGTACAGCAACGTCACGGCCGACATCGGAAATGTCCAGTATGGCTCGGATAAAAAAGCCGCCGCGCTCACGATCACGGCGGAAAACAACCCGACGCAGACGCTCTCTGCTGCCAGCGCGGAAGCTGCCGGCCTCGCGGCCGTCGCGAACAACACGGCGAACATCGTCAACGTCACGAACACGACGGCCACGGCAAAAGGTGCGGCCACGGGCTCGAACCTCAAGAGCGTCACGATCGGCGCGACGCAAAACGCGACGGCCAAGGCGGGCGCCTCGAGCTATGGCGGCTCCATCCTCGCCGCCGTGTCCGCCGCCGAGACCGAGCTCTCGCACAAAGGCACGACGACGGCGGATGTCAGCGGCACATGGGACACCGCAGGCGACTTCAACGTGACAGCAAAAAACAATGAAAAATTTAACCTCGACACGGACACGGCCAGCGCTGCCATCGTCGACGGCAGCGGCGGCGGCCTGACGACAGACATCGACGAGACGGCACGCGTCACGATGAGCGCCAATGTCACGACGACGGGCGCGCAGGCCATCCGCGCCGAAAATGCGTCCGCGAACACGAACACGATGTTCTCCGGCGGCTTCGGCTTCCTCGGCTCGACGGACGCCACGCGCCTCGCTGCGAAAGCGAACTATACGGGCGACGTGGCGCTCACGGGCGCGACGCTCCTCGCCAAAGGCGGCGACATCACAGCCACGGCCGCCACGACCGGCACGCATGCGACGGACAACAACATCACGGCCGGCTCCACCCTCCTCACCGAGACCGTCGCGAATACGACGAACGACCTCACGTACAAGAATGCCGTGACAACGAATGGCGCCACCGTCAAGACGCAGTCGTCGGGCGACGTGGCGCTCGCCGCTTATGATGCGACGAAGGCCAGTGACACGATCCTCGCAGACAGCGAAGGCCTCCTCGCCGCTGCCTCGAGCGCACACATTGACACGAATCTTACGCGCGCGAACAACGTCACGATTGGCGGCAACTCCGCCATCGAAAGCGCCTCGGACGTGCGCCTCGCCGCCAGCCGCAAAGCGGACGGCACGCTCGCAGGCACACAGGCGGACATCACGAGCGAGACGTACAACCGCACGTTCATTCCTTTTGACAATGACCCGGACATCGACGCGAAGTTCGATCAGGCGAACACGGTCACCGTGGACGCCGGCTCGTCCGTCGCCTCGGTCGAAGACACCGCCATCGCGGCGGATGCCGGCGAGGACAGCCAGCACCTCTCCGCGAAGCGCTACACGATCTACGATTCGAAAGACGGCTCCATCACCACGACGAAGAACGGCGCGGAAAACGGCAGCGGCACGGTAAAGAACAAAGCCACCATCAACGGCACGGTCACGGCGGGCATCCACGATGCTGCTGTCGTGAACATCACGGGCAAGGCGAAGGCCGGCGAACCGTCGGACGACGGCACCATCGTCCCGACGGATTTCAGCGACGTGAAGGTCACGGTGGAACAGGGCAGCGACTGGCTGGACGCTGACGCATTCGAGAAAGAGACGTTCTACGGGATGGAGAATCCATTTTTGAAGGAATACCAGTCGCTCATCGCCTCGCAGGCGGACTATCCGGAAGGCACAGATGCGCGCAAGAACATCGACGCCGAGATCACGTCGCTCTGCGAGTCGATGGAACGCATGGGCTATGCCGAAAAGCGCGACGGCAAATACATCATTTACAAGACGTTCGACGTGGCCTATATCCACGTGCCGGACATCAAAGTCTCCGGCGGCAACGTCGATGTCTCGGCGGACGCGCTCGCCATCGGCAGCACGGGCAAGGTCACGGCGAAGAACGGCTCGGCCATCGACATCACGAGCAACAGCAACGTCGCGCTCTTCGTGAATGACGCCATCATCCCGCAGAGCGGCGGCAACGTCTATTTCAATCACGCAAAAGTCAACAAGGAGACATCGGTGAGCGGCCTCACGGGCGCTGACCGCATCGAGACGGCCGACACGAGCGCGGCCCCGGAGATCAACATCAAGAGCACGGGCGGCTTTGACGAAGACCTCGGCCACGGGCCGGACATCGTCGTGCAAGGCAACATCGAAAATGAGGCCGGCGCTGTCACGATCGAAACCCTGAATGGCAGCGTCCGCATCGCCCCTGTGGGCAACGTCTCCGGCGCTACCGTCACCATCCGCGCGGACAATGGCAACGTCGTGCAGACCGGCGTTCAGGAAACGGACATCGGCGGCAATCCCATCACGCAGTGGCTCGGCGACGCGGACAACCGCGAAGCCATCCAGCGGATTTTTGACTGGGATATGCAGAAGAAGGGCAAGACGACCACGTATGAATACAAGACGTTTGACGCGTTCTGGACGGCGATGGAGGCCCTCTGCGCGGAGTACAACAAAGAGCACAGCGCCGAGCCGCTCACGCTGACGAAGCCGTCGGGCGAAAGCGACGCCTCGTCCGGCGTCGGCATCCTCGCCGGCGGCGACATCATCATCAGCGGCCACGACGTGAACCTGGGCGGCCTCGTCCAGAGCGGCTATGCCGACTACACGGTCAAGCTCGATGACGCGGCAGTGCGCCGGATGGCAGAGCTCGACGCGAACTACGGCAATCGGACGCTCACGGACGAAGACGTGCGCGGCGATTTTACGTACTATCTCATGGATCATGCGACGTACTACGATACGGCGGCGAAGTGCTGGAAGTACCAGCCCACCGTGTACTACAACCCCACGACGAAGCACATCGTGATCGGTGACATCAGCGCCAAGGGAGGAAGCGTCACGATACGGGGACGCCTCGCGAGCACGAGCGGAAACAGCCGCATCCTCGTCGCCTCCGGCGCAGCAAACATCGACATCGACACGACGAAAGTGGACCATGCTGTCTCGCTCGGCACGATCACGAACCGCAACCGCACGGGCACGGTCACCCTTCTGGACACGGTGCAGAACCAGTCGTTCCGCCAGACGTTTGACAAGCCACTCGCTACGGACGCGCTCTTCAACTACCAGACGGATGGCGTGCAGCGCAGCTACACGTGGACGGGCGGCGTCACGACCTACACGAAGACGCACCACGAACGCAAGGAAACCGAATGGCTGTTCCACTCCATCACGGAAGAAGATTTCTACAACAAGTATGATCTCGACAAAGATACAAAGGTTTCGACCGAGGACAAGAAGGACGCGCCCCTGTCCGAGCAGACGCACATCAAGGACGTGAGCCTTGCTGATCATCCGGAGCTCAAGGACAGCGCGGCCTTCACGGTCTCGACGCAGCTGACGCAGAGTGACGAAAAGCACACGGATGTCAAGACGACGGCGGACAAGAAAGGCCTCTGGGGCCTCATCAAGACGGAGTACACCTACACGTGGGAAACGGAGAAGACGACGGGCACGTCCACGGTCTACACCGTGAAAGGCGACAATGCCATCCACATCAACGGCCTCGCGCCCACAAGCGGCAGCGGCATCCATGCGACGGCAAACGGCAGCGTCCTCGTCGATCACAACATCACGTCGGCGAGTCCGTCAGATGATGTCACGCTCACGTCGCAGGCGGGCGAAGTCAAAGGCAGCGGCACGATCGCGACGGACAGGCTCACGGCGACGGCGGCGACGGGCATCGACCTCACGCAGGCCGCGCTCCAGAGCAGCGACACGGCAACCGTCGATCTTACGACGGGGTCCGGCGACGTCACGCTCGACTCGCGCTTCGGCAATCTCCTCGTCGAAAAAGCGCAGAGCGCGGAGTCGGATGGCAAAGGCGCGACCGTCAGCATCACGTCGGCGCAGGACATCCTCGGCGCCTCGAATCCGAGCGACGCCGCCATCTCCGCCTCGCGCATCGAGCTCACGGCGGCGAACGGCGCCATCGGCACGAAGAACAACGCGCTGACGGTGAAGCTCAGAACACTTTCGAATGAAAGCATTCCCGAGAGCCCGAGCCTTGGCGCCACGGCCTATGGCGACATCACGCTGACCGCGACGGACGGAGACTTCCCAATCGACCAGATCGTGAGCCAGACGGGCGACGTGCGCCTCACGGCGGAAAACGGCAGCATCACGAACGCGTCGGACGACACCATCACGACCGAGACGCCGGCGGACGCGCTCATCGAAAAGTGGAAAGACGCAGGCATCATTTCCAAAAACGACACGGCGGACAGCAATGCAAACGCCAAAGTCGAAGCAAAGGCCGCGCGCCTGGCCGCATTTGAACGGCGCCTGGAGCAGCTCGCCCTGCGCAACCAGGAGACGCGCCGCCTCGCAGGCACGGGCAACTACACGGCGGAAGCCGAACGTACCGCAGAGAACTACAAGACGGCGGCAGAAGCTTATGCTGCCGACGCGACGCTCAGCGCGGCGCGTGACGCTTACATCTCTGCCGCGCAAGCTGCGGAGACGACGGAAGCCGCCGCTGCGGCGAAGCAAGCCTACATGGCGGCCATCACCACATATTTCGACAGCCTTGGCGACACGTATGACACGGACGAGCGCACGGCCATCGCGTATTATGGCGAAGCACTCGTCGAAAGCACCAAGACGTATACGAATGCGTACGGCTGGGCGAAAAACGATCTCTTGAACGCCATCAGCGACCGCATCGTGAACAAAGAGCCTGGCGACGTGCGCCTGCCGGACGCGGCGAACATCACGGGCAAGACCGTCACGCTCGCCGCGAGTGACGGCATCGGCACGCCGGGCACGAAAGAAACCATCGCGAAAGCCGACCTCGCGGCCAATATCCAGAAGCTCCGCGACACGTATCCCGGCAACGCCGTCTGGAACTACGACGAAAACGGCGAGCTCGTCAGCATCACGATCGACACGAGCCGTCCGCTCTACGTCAAATCGTCCAGCGGCGACACGGCGGACATCTCTCTGTCCTCGCACGGCGCGACGTACCTCGGCACGACGACGGGCCAGGCCCTCGCCCTGCATGCGGCGGATGCTGACGCGACGGCCGGCGCGACGGATGGCGACATGGTGCTGCTCGCCGCGAAAGGCATCACTTCAGACGGCCTGACGCTCAAGGCGGACAACATGACCATCTACGCTGGTGACGGCGACATCGGCACGGCATCGAATGCTATCGATGCCGACATCCACGGCACGCTCCAGGCAAATGCGAAAGGCTCGCTTTATCTCAAAAACCAGAACGCGGACGGCACGAAGCTCTCCGCCATCACCGTCGGCGACGACATCGAACTCACGTCGAAAGGCTCCATCATGATGGAGGCGAGCGACGCGAATACGAACAAGAACACGACGAAGCTCACGGCCGGCGACAAGATCAATTTGACGTCGGAAACCGGCAGCATCGGCGAGAAGGACAATGCACTGCGCGTCACGGCGAATGGCGCGGCGGTCTCGGCGCTCGCGAAGAACGGCGACGTCGCGCTCGCAGGCAAAGGCAGCGGCACGCTCGTGCTCGACGACGTGACGGCGCAAGACGTCACCGTCACCCATGGCGGCAACGTCGCGCTCGCCCGCACGGCTGCGGACGGCAAGACGGCGACGACGGCCGACATCACGGCGAAGACCATGGGCATTGACGCAAAAGCGATCGATCTCACGGACGGCAGCGTCACGATCACGGGCGACAAGGATAGCACGGGCCTCGCGCTCACCTCCGACACGACGATCACGCAGGGCGACACCTCGGCCTCGAAGATCGTGGCCGATGCCGCGCCCGTGACGCTCACGACCGGCACGGAAGCAACGGCCGATGCGGAAGCGACCGCCGGCGGCACGATCCGCCTCGCCTCGAAGCAAAACGATATCCACACGATTCGCGTCCGCGCCGCCGACGCCGCAAAAGGCCTCGCGGGCACGGTCGCCATCACGACGACCGCGCCGAACACCGCCGTTGCCGACGGCCTCACCGTCACGTTTGGCGCAGGCCCGGACGGCACCGCGCCGCTCACCATCGCGAGCACGGACACCGTGACCCTCCAGAACCTCGCCCCGCACGCCGACCTCACGATGGACGGCGAACTCACGACGACGAGCGGCAGCATCGCATTCGCAAGCAACGGCGACCTCAACGTCTTCGCTGCATCGAAGCTCACGAGCGTGAACGGCCTGACACTGACGGCGGCCGACGACGCGAACATCGCAGGCGACGTGCAGGCGGACGGCATCGTGACGATCGACGCCGGCGGCAATGCCAACGTGACGAGCGACGTGCAAGCAACGAATGGCGTCACGATTGACGCCGACGGCGACACGACGCTCGGCGGCAATGTCACCGGCAAAGATGTGAAGATTAGCGCAGGCAACGACGCGACGCTGACCGGCACGACGACGGGAGAAAACATCGAAGTCACGGCAGGACGCAACGCGGTTTCCACAGGGACGCTCGAAGCTGCGAATGATCTCATCCTCGAGGCGACGAACGGCGACGCGACGCTCGGCGGCAACTCCTCTGCCAAGACGGCGACCGTCAAAGCCGGCCACGATGCGAAGCTCACGGGCGTCGCCCTCGTGACGGACGTGACGCTCGCTGCCGGCCATGACGCGGAACTGTCCGGCGCTGCATTGAACAACGATGGCACGGTCAACGACGTGAGCATCGTCGCCGGCCACGACGCGAAGCTCGACGGCCTGACGCAGGCGAACAACGTCTCGATTTTGGCAGAAAACAACGCCACGTATTCCGGCCTCGCCAGCGTCACGCGCCTGACGATTGACGCTGGAAAGGACGCGACGGTCGACGGCGACGTCACCGCCGAAAAAGACGTGACGGTCGAAGCCGACCGCAACGCCACGCTCGACGGCACGGTCTCGGGCAAAAACATCACGATTCAGGCCGGGGGCAACGCTACGGCCACGGGCGATTTGATCGCCAATGAAGATGTGAAGGTTGCCGCAGGTGGCAATGCAATCGTTGCCGGTGATGTGGATGCTGCGCAAGATGTGAACGTTCATGCGGACAAAAACGCGACGCTTGGCGGCGACGTGACGGCAGAAGATGTGACTGTCACGGCCGGCAGAAACGCAGACCTCAAAGGAAGCATCGAAGCTATCGGCGACGTGACAGTTGACGCCGACGGCAACGCAATCCTCCGCGGAACGACCACGGCAGAGAACGTGGCGGTCGATGCTGGCGGCAACGCATTGCTCTTGAAAGATGTCAACGTCACGAACGACGTGACCGTCGGCGCAGGCAAGAACGCTACGCTCAACGGCACGGTCGAAGCAGGTAACAATGTGTCTGTTAACGCGGGAAGCGACGCAATGCTCAAGGGCAATGTAGACGCCAAAGGCGATGTCGCTGTTCACGCGGACAACGACGCGACGCTCCGCGGTACGACGACGGCGACGAATATCGCGGTCACGGCGGGCGGCAATGCATCGCTCTTGAAAGACGTCAAAGCCACGAACGACGTGACTGTCGGCGCGGGCAAGAACGCGACGCTCGATGGCACGGTCGAAGGAAACAATGTAACGGTCAGCGCAGGCGGCGATACGACATTCAAAGGGAATGTGGAAGCGAAAGGCGACGTTACTGTTCACGCAGACGGCAACGCAACGCTCTGCGGCACGACGACAGCGACGAATGTCGCAGTGAGCGCCGGCAACGACGCGACGCTCTTGAAAGATGTCGAAGCCACGAAAGACGTGACGATCGAAGCGGGCAAGAACGCTATGCTCGATGGCACGGTGGAGGCAAACAACGTAGCCGTTAACGCGGGGGGCGATACAACCCTCAAAGGAAATGTAGAAGCCAAAGGCGACGTGAATGTCCATGCGGGCGATGACGCGCTGGTGGATGGCGATGTGACGGCGGAAAACCTGACCGTCACGGCTGGAAACAATGCGACGATCGCAGGGACGGCTGTCGTCGAGAAGGACTTGCGCCTCGCGGCAACGACGGGCGACGCGACGCTCAGCGGCAAAACGTCTTCGACGACCGCGACGGTCGCCGCTGGTCACGATGCCGCCGTCACCGGCCTTGCCGTCGTGACGGATGTGAACGTCGAGGCCGGCCATGATGCGGCGATCTCTGGTGCCGCTGTCGGCAATCGTGGTACGAACGTAAATGATGTGAACATCCACGCAGGCCACGACGCGACGATCGACGGGCTCATCGCTCAGGCGAACTCGATTGATATGACGGCAGGCAATGACGCCACATTCGTCGGCATCGCCAGCACGAAAGATCTGACGATCGACGCCGGGCGTGACGCGACGCTCGGCGGCCTCTCCGGCACGCACGACGTCCGTGTGAGCGCCGGTGACAACATCTCGATGGACACGGGCTACGACACGTTCCGCACGACGGGCATCCTCAGCCTCACGGCAGGAAACGAGATCGGCCTCGGCTCGACGAAGAACCTCGTATCGGGCTCCGATATGACGCTTCGCGCCGGCGCTGATTTGATCTTTGACAGCGCTATCTCGGAACACGGCAATCTCCTCGCCGCCTCCGGCGGCCTGCTGTCCATCGACACGATCGGCGGCCCGGGGACGCGGCGCGTCCTCGTCAGCGGCGACCGCGTCCTCTCCAATGCGGTCACGTCGGCGGGCAATGTGGACGTTCTCGCCTACCACGGCATGGACCTCGGCTACATCACGGCTGGCGGCAATGCACATATCGACGGCCTCGGCGAAGGCGACATGACGATCCGCGGCGGCGACGTCAAAGGAGAAGCTTATGTCCGCTCGAACATCGCAGGCGACCTCGATGTCTCCAATTTCCACTCGGACGGCATGGCGCGCTACGTGACGCGCGACGGCAACATGACGCTGTCGTACGTCTCGTCCGACCACCGCATCGGCATCTACAACTACGGCCGCGACAAGATGACGATCCTCGACCACGTGAGCGCGAAGAATCTCCTCTCCTTCCTCGCGTTCCATCCGACGATCATCGCCGTGGACGCGCCCGTCGTCTTCAACATCCTCACAGCCGGCGACCCCGCCCGCCGCGCCATCGGCTGGCAGACCGCCGGCGACGTCCATCATCAGCTCCTCGACGCCGCCGACTTCTACCGCCTCCGCCGCGACTGGGACGACATCGGCACATTCATCGACTACGAGCCAGCCACGCCGTTCCTCGGCCTGCCGGAGAATGCGGGGAAAGATGAAGTCGTCGTTGAGGACGAAGGCGAGAATGACGAGGCGACAATGTGAAGAAAACAGCAGCCTTCCCCTCAGGGGAAGGGGGACCGCGTCAGCGGTGGAAAGGGTACTTGGATGCGATTTGTAACAATTATTTGATCGTAACATAGCAGTACGACTTCTGAGAACGTACTGCTATGTTGATATGATTTCATTGTTCGGTTATCGCACCCTTGTACCCTCTCCACCGCTTCGCGGTCCCCCTCTCCCAGAGGGAGAGGCTGCTGTAAACGTTACCGTCGGCAATCTGATGATACTGTTTTGGTAAATGCAACACTTATCTGTTTGAGTACGAATCCATTATTCTACGATACAAGAAGGCAAGATTCTATGACCGATTCAAAAACACACCTTTCCATATGCCTGGCCTTAGCCTGTGCAGCCGCGATCTCTCCAACCGCCTCCGCCGCCCCGGCTCCCGCGCCGGCCGCCGTCCAGGGCGTGCTCGGCGCGGATGCCGGGCGCGAGCTGCAGGACGCGCAGCAGCGCATGGAAGCGGAACGCGTGCGTCAGGAGATGCAAGCGCAGCAGAACGCGCAGGGCGGCACGATCGAGCAGGAAACGCCGGACGAACAAAAGCCGGCCGTCGAGACGCGCTTTGTCCTACAGAGCGTCACGGTCGACGCGTCGGAGCTTTTGCCGGACGACGTGATCCAGGCGTCGTATGCGGATTTCCTCGGCAAAGAGGTCTCCATCGACGACCTCTACGCCATCGTCGCAAAGCTCAACGACTGGTATGCCGCGCACAGCTATCTCACGTGCCGCGCCTACCTGCCGCCGCAGACGATCCACGCCGGCGCCGTGCGCATCGCGATCCTCGAGGGAAAGAACGGCGATGTGACTGTCACGGGCAACCGCACGACGCGCGCGAATTACATCAAAGACCGCCTCGCCGTCGAATCGGGCGCGATCGAGGACATGTCCGAGCTCCAGCGCCGTCTCGACTGGTTCAACGGCACGAATGACGTGCGTCTCCACATCACGTTGCAGGCAGGCACAGCGCCGGGCACGACGGATTACGTCATCACCGCGCAAGAGCCGTCACGCCGCGACACGTGGACGCTGTACGCCGACCATGCCGGAAGCTCCACAACGGGGCGCTGGCGCCAAGGGCTTTTTTACACGAACCGCAGCCTTTCCGGCCGGCGCGACCTGCTCACGCTCAGCTACCTGCACGCCGAAGGCCTCGAGTCGGCCAGCGTCGGCTACGAGTTCCCAATTGGCCGCCGCGGTGCGCGCCTCGCCTTTGATTACAGCACGAACTCCACGGAAGTCGTCGACGGCTTTTACAAGACCTGGGACATCCCCGTCAAAGGCCGCGCTTCGTATGCGGGCGCGACGTACACGCAGCCGCTTGCCGTAAGCTATCGCGGCAAGACCGAGGCCTCGCTTGCGCTCTCGCAATCGAAATCCCGCACGGACGTCATGGAAGAGCCGCTCATCGACGACACGTTCCGCGATGTCACGGCGGCGCTCACGTGTACGAACTATGGCAACCGCTGGGCCTTTTACCGCAAATACGCCTTCACGCATGGCAGCTGGGATTCGGACTCCGCGTACCAGTTCCGCCCTGCGACGACGTACAATATTTTTGACCTCACCGGCATCTACCAGCGCGGCACGGCGCACGGCCAGCTCCTCACACTGCGCACGCGCGCGCAGTGGAGCCTGACGGACGACCTGCGCCCGTCGAAGCAGTTCTTCCTCGGCGGCGTCACGAGCGTGCGCGGCTATCCGGAAAATGAGATCGGCGCGGATAACGGCATCACGCTCTCCATCGAATACGGCATGCCCGTCTTCCACGGCGCGTCGCTCTACGCGTTCCTCGACGCAGGAAAAATCTGGGGCGGAGAGGTCTCTCAGCAGCTCATGGAAAATACGATGCTCATCGGCACGGGCCTCGGCCTCCGCACGCCGCTCTGGAAGGGCGCGAGCCTCGACGCCGCCGTCGGCATTCCTTTGAAAAAGACGGCCGGCCGCGACGAAGTTTCGAGCGCCCAGCTGCACCTGTCGTTTGTTGCGAGCTTCTGAAATTTGTCGTATCATAAAGGAAAACGCTTCGGAGGGAACTTTATGGATATCGACTACCATTTTTGCACGATGTACGTGCTGTCGCGCTGGGCGGATTTCGGCAGCGCGAACGCGAAAATCATCGCCACGAGCGCCCAGCTCGTCGACGACAACATGGATGACAATCCGTTCTCTGATAAGGTGGAGGAAGAAGCCATCGCGCAGGGGATCAACATCCGCTATTCGGCGCAACACATCTGGAACAACATCACGGGCAAGGGCAACACGGAAGTCTGGATCCCGTTCCATTTCCTGCCGGGCCTCGAAGGGGAGACGACGGACGAGAAGCTCGTTTGCCGCAAGCACAGCGTGCTCTCAAAAGCGCTCGCCGAGCGCCTGCTCGAGACGACGCTCGACAATTCGCAGTTCGGCTTCCGCCTCGGCGTCGGCCTCCACGTGCTCGCCGACACGTGGGCGCACCAGGGCTTTGCCGGCATCAACGCCTCGATCAACCGCGTGCAGAACCTCATTTTCAACGTGTCGGGCGAGTCCATTGAAAATATGCTGAAGGATTTCGTCGACAATCATCAATTCGTCGCGGATTTCATCAACAACTTCAATCCGCTCGGTCATGTCACCGCCTTGCATTGCCCCGACCAGCCCTATCTCTGGTGGAAGACGAAATATCTCTTCGCGGACGGGCGCAAGAATTGGGAAGAATTCCTCGAAGCCTCGGAAGAAATCTTCCGCATCCTGCAGCAGGTCAGCTGCGTGCCGGTCACGGGGCTCTCGGACGAGCAGAAAGCGATGCTGACCGATTGCTTCCAAAACATCCAGAGCGATGACTTCGACGTGCGCTATGAAGAATGGCTGCGCCGCATCCATGACAACTTTTTTGACATTCAGAACTTCGACGAGAACGATGAGACGGTCGAGTACAGCACGGGTACGATCCTCGGCGACCCGGATTTTCGCAAGTCGTTCTACGATGAGATCAACGACCATTTCGACTGGGTGCGCGACCAGCTGCTGGCACATGACATCAAGGTGCTGAGGAAAGACGCGGTTTATTAAGGAGGCATCGCCTATGTTTTCTTCCTTACGCGGGAAATTCCTCGCCGTCAGCCTCGGCGCGCTCTGCGTGCTCGGCCTCGCCATGGGGCTCGTCGGAACGCAGATGCTGATGCAGGTCTCGGAAAAACGCGAAGTCGAGAGCATCCATCGCACGGCGGAAGTCTATCGCAGCGAGCTCGATCTCGCGCTCGTGCGCGTCGAGGACACGGCCGGTTTCGCGGCAGCACATCTGCGCGGTCGTGCGGAACGTGGAGCGGCGCCAGCCGCACAGGATGATGTCTTCCGCTCCGTGCAAGAGACGCTTTCCGACATGCCGGCCGTCCGTTCCTATTATATGTGCACGACAGCGGCGGACGGCACAGTGCAAGGCCGCTCGTTCACGCGCCCGTCGGCTGAGGCGGCCTTTGCGGAACAAGCGGTGATGGACGATGCGCTTGTTCTTGCAGATGGCATCGCAGCGCTTGACGAGCGTCCGCAGGAACCGGCGACCGCCAGCGGCGCGTGGCAGCCGCCGGCGATGTCCCCATCGCTCGGCCGCATGGTCATCACGTACGTGCAGCCCGTCGTCT
Source organism: uncultured Veillonellaceae bacterium (assembly GCA_900314825.1). Classification (GTDB taxonomy): domain Bacteria; phylum Bacillota; class Negativicutes; order Selenomonadales; family Selenomonadaceae; genus Selenomonas_C. Next base: position 25,477 of record OMWS01000033.1, read on the forward strand.
CGGACGGCGTGCGCGTCGGCTTCGTCGCCGTCGAGCTCGACCTCGCGCAGATCGCCGAGCGGCTCGAGTCGCAGACGGTCTACGACTCGGGATTTTCATTCCTTGCCGACGAGACGGGCGGCATCCATTACCGCCTTGACGTGGAGCGCGGTATCGACGTCCGCCAGCCTCCCACGGAGCTCATCGAGCGCGGCGTGGCGGGCGATGGCGAGGAGGACGTGCAACGGTACAACGTGAGCGGCGTTTCGTATGACAGCGCGGGCAGCACGCTGAAGAACGGCATGCGCCTCATCGTCACGGCGCCGACGGCAGAAGTGCAGGCCGAGGCGCGGACGACGATGTACCGGATGCTGCTGATCTTCGCGTGGTGCTTCGTGCTCACAGCAGGCCTCATGCTCGTCCTGACCGGCCGGCTCACGCGGCTTTACCACATGACATTCCACGACGGACTCACGGGCATCTTGAACCGCCTCGGCCTCGACCACGCGCTCGCCGAGTGGCAGCACCGCACGCAGAAAGGTCAGCCCGCCGTCTACATGACGCTCGACATCGACGACTTCAAGCTCATCAATGACCTGCAAGGACACGCGGCCGGCGACGAAGCGCTCAAGGCGCTCGCAAGACGCCTCGCGATGTTCTTCGGGAAAAAGGCCATCGTGGCGCGCCCGGGCGGCGACGAATTCACGGTCCTTTTGCCGCAGACGACGGGCGAGCGTGCGCAGGAACTCCTCACGGAGCTCACAGCGCACGCGCAAACATTTAAATATCAAGGTGCAGAAAAAACGTTCACGATCTCGCTCGGCTACGCCGCCGCGCCTGAGGACGGCACGACGCTCCACGACCTCGCGCATCACGCGGACGCCGCGCTCTACGCGACGAAGAGCAAAGGGAAGAATGGCTTCCTCCGCTATCAGAAAGAGCAAGAAGCAAACACGCAGCACGCCTTCAGCCTGCGCGACCTCAGCGAGCGCCTGCCAGGCGCCATCCTCGTCCACCAGGCGGATGGCCGCATCCTCTACGCCAATGACGCCCTCGCCGCGCTCTTCGGCTGCGATTCCACCGAATCGTTCCGCGCGTTCTCCCACGGCACGATCGCCACGCTCCTCCATCCAGACGACCGAGCGCGCGTGCAATCCGCGCTCGCAGCGCAAGAAGCGCCAGACAAAACCACGGCCATCCGCTGCCGCATTTGTGCGGAAGACGGAAGCACAAAACATGTCTGCCTCCTCACGCGGCAGAATCCGGATGCCGAACGCGGCATCGTCTCGTACAGCGTGATCGTGGCGGACGACAAACATTCATAAGCACGCAAAAAATCCCGAGCGTTTTGATGGCTCGGGATTTTTGTTGTCCTCAAAATCGTTTATATGTTCCGTGCTTGCGCTTCGAGACGATGGATCCGTTCTTCCGTCGGCGGGTGCGTCGCGTAGAGGCGGGCAATCTTCGACTTCATGCCGGCGAAGGGATTGACGATGAACATGTGCGCCGTCGCTGGCGTCGCGTCTTCTGGCGGTCGCGTGTGGCGGGCGCTGTCTTCGAGCTTCGCGAGTGCGCGGGCGAGTGCGAGCGGGTTGCCCGTGAGCTCGCCGCTGCCTTCGTCGGCGGCGTACTCGCGGCTGCGGGACACCGCTAGCTGGATGAGCGCGGCGGCGATTGGCGCGACGAACGCGACGGCGAGGCTGGTGCTGTCGTCGTCGTCATCCCGGCCGCCGAAGAAGAACGCCATCTGCGCAGCCCATGAGATGACGCTCGCCATCGCCGCCGCGATGCTCGATGTCAAGATGTCGCGGCTTTTCACATGCGTGAGCTCGTGCGCGAGGACGCCGGCGAGCTCGTCGCGGTCGAGCGTTTCCATCAGCGCCGTCGTCACAGCGACGACCGCATGCTCCGGGTCACGTCCCGTCGCGAACGCGTTCGGCACGTCGCTTTCGATGATGGCGACGCGCGGCATCGGCAGACCGGCGCGCTCCGCGAGGGCGCGGACGATCGCACAGAGCTCCGGCGCCTCCGCAGGCGTCACATCCTGCGCTTTGTAGGCACGCAGCACGAGCGGCGCGCTGAACCAGTATGCGAAGCCATCGATCGCGAGCGACACGACAAGCATCACCGTCGCCCACCGCGGCCCGCCCGCTGCGCCGCCGACAGCGACCATGAGCCCCGCGAGGAGCGCCATCAAGATCATTGTTTTCAACGTATTCATCTCATACACCTCATCTTTCACAAGATCTTTCATGCCAGACGATCCCAACCGCTGCCCGTCGTCTGCGCGTTGCATTGTGGCAGAAAACAGCGCAGGCAACTGTTGGATGATATCAAAAAAGAGGACAGCCGAAACTATCCTCTGATCTTTCTCTGGAGCGGGCGAGGGGAATCGAACCCCCCTCTTTAGCTTGGGAAGCTGACATTCTACCAATGAACTACGCCCGCGTCATTGACGAAAATATTTTATCACGGTCGGGGAATTTTTTCAAGCACGAGATTTTTCACAACCGTTCTCATTGAAAACTTGTAAGTGTTCCGTCGAAATGGTATAATCAGAAACAACAAGAGCAGCCGATGTCCGAAGCGTCAGCTCGCCCTTCAAAATTTCTGTAGACGAGAAGGGGCTTTGGCTTGACACGTTGTCAGCATCACCTCTTCCGGTTCGGCATCTTCGCTCCGTCAGTAGCCGCAAACTACTTCAGAAGCTGCAGAACGCCAATCACAACTTGCAGGATCGCCAGCACGAGGCTGAGCTTTTCGTAAGTGCTCATGGCATCCACCTCCCCTTGGGGGGCGAGCTGATGTCAGCTGCTCTTAGGGAAAAGTATAGCACACGTGCTGGCATTTTGCTATCAAAAAGGAGCGAGGGAATGGGCAAGAAGCTTTCCATCGTAAAGTACGGTTTCCTCACGGCGCTCGTGGTCGGCGTGGCGGGGGTCGGCGGATATTTCGCGGCGCTGCATTACACGCAGACGATGGCGGTCGTGCAGCAGAAGAAGGACGCGCAGCTCGCAGAGCAGAAAGCGAAGCGGCTGGAGCGCGAAGCGCGCGAGAAAGAGCGCGAGGCGAAGCGCCATCCAAACAAAAAGTCGGCGGTCGGCAACGCGGATGATATGGACGAGGCGGAGACGCTGATCCAGGAGATGGTGAAGCACGATCTCGGGTATGGCCGCGTACTTTATAGCTACGATGCGCCGTCGAGCGACGGCATTTATCTCGTGCCGTACATCGTGCAGTCGCAGGACAACGTGACGCTCTACGTGTCCGTGCGCCATCTTGGCCAGTCGCCGCAAAATTTCCCCGGCGTCGACATCATGCCGGACGAGGACACGACGTACCACATCCGCCCCGAGGCGCAGCAGGTGACCGTGACCGAGCGCGAGGGCGGCGGCTTTACGGAGCAGTTCGACGAGCTCGTCGGCGGCGAGACGCTGAAAGCGCTGCGCATCATCGGCCGCACGGATGGCGGTGGCGTGAAGATCATCTTTCCGCGCGAAGGCGGCTCGAATGACGACCGCCTGCTGACGGCCATCGAGTGCCAGCAGGTCGACCACATCTTGAAGCTCTATCAGTATTTGCAGGAGAAAAAAGAAAGAGGCGAGCTCGAAGCGCCGACGACAGACGGCGCGACTGGCACCGTGCAAGGCGATTCCTCGTTCCCCATCGAGGGCGAGTTCACGTCGCTATGAAACGAAAAAGGGCTGTTGTATTTACTGGAACGGTTTCATAAGACTGCCGTTCGTAACACCTACAGCAGGCTCTCCCCCTGGGAAAAGCAGACACAAGGCGCTTTAGCGCCTATACGGTCGCTTTATCCTTTCGGTAGAGCTGGCGCGCGTAGCGCGACTGAGAGGGTACGAGGGTGCGATTTGTCTCAAATACAAAGAAGCCTTCGAAGCATTACGTTTTAACACAAACGACTT
>OMWS01000068.1 GCA_900314825.1 uncultured Veillonellaceae bacterium
GGGCGTGCTCTATTTTGATATATAATGATTGGTAAAAACAGCGCATGAATGGGATATCGGATTCCTAAAGAATCACAGCACGCCGCTTTCAATGATTTCTTTTAAAGCTGAAATGGCTTGCTCGTAGCTGACTTCCTCATCCAGCAACCGCACGGTCAGATAGTTGTAACCATACTTGTAGACATCCTCGCGGATGATGCGGGAAAGGAGTGCCGGAAGGTCTACGCTGTCCTGCGCAGAACGGCAGATGCTATTCTTTGCCCGTTCTTTCCGCACATCCAAGACCAACTGGCGGAACTTGTCATCCAGCTTGACCATCGGCAGCAGCTTGCAGATGTCATACAGGTGCCGCGAATGCTTTTCGATTTCCCTGCCTGCCAGATAGTAGTCTCCGATGGCGAAAATCTTGTCGGCAAGCGTGCGCTGTAGCGACTGCACCTTCATGGGAAATGGGCGCAGATCGTATTCCGCAAGAAGCTGAGGCGCTTCCTCTTCCAGCATGTCGCCGATGATGCTATGCACGTCCATCGTCACCACAGGGAAAGAGACTTCTGCGAAGGAAGTTTCCAGCACGATGCCAGATTGTATTGGAACATTTGACAGCGGATAAGTCGGCTCGTAGCGGATAATGTACTTGTTGTAGCTTCGCCGGCTGTGCGTCTCCGACAGGTTCGGGATGGAGAGCCCCATCGATTCAGCCAAATCCCCGAGGCTATCCTTCAGCGTCTTCTTCTGCCTTTGGGAAAGCTTCGTGTCGATCGTGATGTCAATGTCCTCGGAGTACCGCTTGATGACGTGATAACATTTAGAGAGCGACGTCCCGCCTTTGAATACGATGAACGGCAAGCGCTTTGACAGTCCCCTCAAGATGGCGGTTACATAGTAGTCTTTTTCGACGACTTCTGCCGCCAATCCTGTCACTTTCTGTGTTTGGTCGATGACTTCACGGAACAGGCCTCGGTCTTCATGCAGGTACGCCATACAGTAGCCTCGTTTCATACAGATTGCGGAAAATCTTGTCTGGGTACAAGAGAAGATAGGGCTGCAAATCCGTGAACGACAGTCCGGTCTGACGCATATACGCCAAGATTTTCTGCGAACATTCTTCCGGCCGGATTTCTGCCAGCAGATCAATCTCTTTCAAGAGATCGAGGAGCTGCAGCACCTTTGCATTCTCGGCAGACACTGCGGCACGAGGCTGGCGCAGGATGATGTTCATGCGGCCGAGCTTCGTTTTCTTGTACCCTGTTTTCGCCTTGTTGGTAGCGATCTCGTAAGCCACAGGCACTTGCGTCGTGATGCCGATCCAATTGGCGAAAGCCACGCCCGTCATGTATCCGCAGCAATCTTTTCCGTCCCGAAGGTACTTGCGGTCGATGACATCCATCAGCGATGGCGATGCTCCGGACTTGAACAAGCTCGGTGCAGGCAGGTAATAGATGCCCGTATCAAAGCGCTTCAACTTGCCGTCCTCCGCGAGCCGCATCACTTGCTGACGGACGGTGTTCATGGGGATGCCGCTCTTGCGGAGATCGGAAACGAAGATGGGGTCTTTTGGCGCATAATTCTTCTTCAGGTAATCGTAGAGCATTTCCATCCCTCCGTTGCAATAAAATAGAAAATAAGCTTTTTGGTTTTATTATATCCATGATTGGACTGAAAATCAATGAATGTCTTGTCTGGATCGTCATCCATATAGAAAAGCAATCGAATCCATTGGCATAAACGTAGGAACGCTGGCCTCATCCCTCACAGATTTTCCGGATGACCGGGCGCATCCAAGCGGTGGCCCGCTGGCTTTCGCGATACAGGCGCTTGTGATGTTTTCTTTTGCGAAAGATTTCGCCCGCATCTTGGATTTGACCTTCACGTATGCCTGTTCCAATTCCTCTGACAAGATCAAAAGCATTTCGAGTTCCGGCTTCGTGCAGAACTTCTCGACGGAGACGATTTTCGACTGGTATCCCGGAGGAATCTGCAAAGCATCGCTCTGTTTGTCGCCGATACGTAGGATGCGGATCTCGCCCGGGTAGAGGTTCAGCGCCGTGCGCACTTGCGCGGATGTCGCAATCTGCCGGGCGTGGTACGTGACAAGGCCGAGAAGATCGTCCTCGCTGAATTTCAGCAGATGATGTTCCAACAGGATATCCATGACTGCTTTTTCGTTCGGGCCTTCACACATCACGAGATACTTCATAAGAGGTCCTTCTTCAGCCGCATAAGCGCGTCATAGTTGACCGCTGTCTCGAAGGCGTTCGCATAAAATTGGCGGCTTTTCAGGAGCTCCGAGCGGATATCGAAGTCTGTATACATATTCGAAAGCTGGATGCGCGGCGTCGCTCGCGCGACGAAGATATTGTCCTGCCGATTGAAAAGATCAAGGAGCTCGCAGTAGTGCGTCGTGAAGACGAGTTCGGCGTGCGCACGGTTCACGGATTGGTCTTTGTAGAGCGCCAGCATATTTTCGACAAGCGTCTTGTGGAAGTGGTTCTCCACTTCATCGACAAGGAGCACGAAGCCGTTCTGGAGCGATGCCACCATGAGGATATAAAGGAGGATGCCCTTCGTCGTGCCGCTCGATAGCCGAAAGAACAGCTCACGATCCGAGACGAGTTCCTCGCCGTCCCCGAAATCAACGCGGAACGTATGCTCGTCCGTTGCCATGGAAAGACTTCGGATATTCTCGTCGAAAATGAGGATGATGTCCTCGAGAATCTTCGGCAAGATGCCGAAGTCCTTCATTTTCGCAAAGGTCAGCTGATAGGTGTCCGCACCTTTCCCAAAGCTGTCGAAGTAGACGGCATACGTCGCCGTTTTCTTCAAGATGAAGAAAACCTCCGACATGCTGGCCGGCAGGCCTCCCGGTATCTTGCAGGGAGTGAAGCTATCATCATCGTAGATGGACTTCGCCTTGCTCTTGTAGTATCGCTTCTTCCAGATTCGCTGCTCAGAAAATTCTGCTTTCGTCGCCATGGCATCCGCGTCCTTGAGGATGGCCTGGTATCGATAGACGTAACCGTCATGAAAGAAATCGATGGAAATCTTCGTTCCCTCGTATCGGTATGGCTTTCCTGAAAGATGGAACTCTCCGAGAATGGTGTAGCAAGCATCGAGAAGCTCGATGGCAGATGTCTTTCCGGAAGCGTTCTTCCCGACGATGGCGAGGGTATTGTAGACATAGAGGTTTTCTGCTACCTCTTGCAGCTCGTACTCGCAATCTTCCGGTGTCCGCCTGGAACGCGCCACGAGGTCGATGGTGAAGCCGGGGGCGCAGCCCTTGAAGCCGTCTGCGACAACACGCAAGAGTTTCACGATATTCACGCTCCTTCTTCGGTTTTATATGGATATTATATCACATAATGCGTTTTCAAACAAAAAATACGTTTGAAATTCATTGTACTGGTGATTTTTCAACAATAAAGCACGATTCCTTCAATAGGGATCGTGCTTTATTGTTATATATGATGTGTGCCGAAATTTGGACACGTCCGCTAAAATCTCTATTTTCAGACGGCTCCCTGTAGCAATCCAGCTGCTATCGCCGAGTTCCTTAAAGCCTCGTTCATGCGTGTCTGGTAGCCTTTGCCAGTTTCGCGATAAGCCTCGAGGACATCCGCATCGATCTTCAATGTGATCTGCTTCTTCCTTGGTTTAAAGAACTCAGGATTTGCATGCAACGCAGGATTGACCGGCTTGAATTCATGCAGCTCTGCGTCCGTGAGCTCCGGGCAGTCTTCGTCGAATGTGATCGGGTATTTTGCAGCCTCTTTGACCTGAGCGATAATTTCTTCAGAAGGCACGCTCCCAGCCTTCAGCTTCGAAGTCACCATTGCCATAATAAAATCCCCTTTCTTTTGCCGTAGCCGGGCGTGCTGAAATCAAGCGAATCTTTTCGCCGCGCTCCGTAAAAGCAACAAAAACGATTCCGCCAACCTTACCAATGGTCTGCCAGCGTTCCTCCGTTCCGTCGTTCCCTACGGAGCAATCAGGGCGTTCCAAGCGATTCTCATCTGCAAACACGTATTTTGCAGCTTCGAAATGAAGATGATGCTTTTTGTAGTTGCGGGCCTCTTTTTCATCGTCCCACTCAAATTCCATATCCATACTGCTATTATATCTCAAAAAGTAGTTATTAACAAGTAGTTACTGAAAATACTCATCTGCAGGTACGCCATCCATATAGAGAAGTAATCGAATCCATTGGCATAAACGTAGGAACGCTGACCTCATCCCTCGCAGATTTTCCGGATGACCGGGCGCATCCAAGCGGTGGCCCGCTGGCTTTCGCGATACAGGTGCTGTTTTTCATCTGGGGTGAGCTGACTGCGCAATTTCCCGATGACAGGATCCTGCACATCGTCTCGCCCGAGTTCCTTCAAGGCACGGATCACCATCGCAGATTTGAACGACATGCCGGAAATGTTTTTGTTCGTGCTATGTTTGAAGCGGAGGGGGATGCCTCCCATCTGGTAGGATTTGTAAGGGCCATCGCTGATGAATATCCAAGCAGCTGGAACTTGCGTGGAAAGGCCGAGTTGGTTGAGGACGATTTGTCCGCTGGGCACAATGGTCCAGTGGTAATTCCGGGCCAGTGCCTCGGCAATTCCGACAGGAGAAGGCGCTTCGTACTCCTGCAAGAGCTCGCTGTACTGCGGCCGGTCATAGACGCCACGCAATACGCGGCGAATCTTTCCGGAAGCGGCCAGCCGCTCCAAACTTTTTCCGATAGTCCTGGGCTCAGCAAGTTCTGAAAAGTCCGATGCGGTAAAGCCGGTACCATGCGGAGCTTGCAGAATCTTATTCATGATTTCATTCTGGCATGACATTTGCGCACCTCCATTCTGTCTTAAAAAATATACACCTTTTGCGATAAATCTTGTCGTGAAAAGTATATAGGATTTGCGACAAAAAGCAAGAAACTTCGTTATGTCATGAGGGCGTGCTCTATTTTGGTATCAATCTGCTATTCAAGGACGCCAAGACAAGCAGGAGGTTGATCTTCGCCTGCAATATCTGGCAGGCTCTCGTCACCAGTCGATGACATCGAAGAATTCTTCCAGATTGCTCCCGCGCACGGTAAGATTCGCCTTGTCGAAAATGGTTTCCCTGACTTCGATGGAATAACTTTTGCGGCGGATGACATATTTGTTGTACAGTGCCTTTTTCCCTCCGCGCAGGCGTTCCAGCATATGCTCGTAACGATAGCTGCCGCTCGTCAGGAATTCGTAAACATCTTCTTTGCTCTTGAAGGCTGCCAAGGATGGGAAGCCCATTTGGTCGTGAATGAATTTTTCTGAAGCTTGCCCGGAGAAATCAGCTGCGTGCAGGCAGGCCACATATTCGAAATCCGGATTGTCCAAGATCAGGAAGCAGGGAATGGCCTTCTTCCGGTTCTGTTGACGGCAATATTCGAGCAGGCGCAGGAACGCAGCCTCTTCGCCCGTATTCGTCTTCATGCGATCGGCATCAACGATGATGAAACGGGCCAGGCAGTTCACCTGCCCCTTGGTCTTGATTTCGTTCAAGAAATTGCCGTAGCCTCCGCCCTTCATGTTGATGGGACGAAGCGAGATTTCCACGCCTTGCTTTCGACGCATGTGGTTGATGTAGTTGTATTCCGTATCGCCCTCGCAGAACACCTCGAACTTCCTGCGCAGCATCCGTACCGGCCTACTCATCGGCAGTACCTCCCAGAATGCCTTTCATATAAAATTCGTAGATTTTCGTCGTCGTATACCGGACTTCTGGGAAATCGGCCAAGGAGTAGAGTTCCGAACGCAGACTGTGTCGGTCTTTCGTAATGAAATAAATCTGCTCCTTCATATAGGTGACAAGGTTCAGGTGCAGCACATTATGCGTCGTGAAGATGAACTGACCGTGATGCTCCTTTCCGTTGACGAACGCGACCATGCGGTCAGAAAGCACGGGGTTCAGCACGCGATCCATTTCGTCAGCAAAGACGATCTGGTCTTCGTAGACGACACGGTACAGCTGCACCGCCCAGGCAAAGAATTCACGGACGCCCGAAGAATCCATCTGGAGCTCGCGCTTGTATTGACGACCGTTCTCATCTTTCCGTATCAGAAGCGTCTTGCTGTATGGGCTTTCCGCATCTAGCTCCATGCCACAAATACTGTAGTCTACCATTCGCAGGATTTCCAGATAGCGCGGATCGCGCAGAATGGAAAGATCTGCTTGTTGCTGGACGACGTTCTTTTTGTCTGCCCCGATTTCTGCGATTTGCAGGCGGTTGTTCATCCAATCCACCACGATGTTCGCGTACTCGTCTCCCAGCAAGGCAAGTTTCGTCACCCAGAGACCGATGCTCTGTCCGCGTTGCTTCTTCAGCATCGGATAAGCGGAAACCGCACGGCCGGACAAAGGCAGTCCATCAGAACCTCCTTGGCGATGAAAATCAAGCTCTATCGTTTCCTTGCCCTTCCGCTTGCTGCGATGCGCCATCCACTCCGATACGATTCCTTGCGCGTCCAGCACCAGCCGGTAACGATAAATGTCACGCCCTTCCGGGATGAACTCCAGTTCGAAGGACTGCTGCAGCTGTCCGCCTGCCATCTGGCTGGCGATGTTGATGTACGGCTCTGCGGACTGCACCTTGATGTTTTCTGCGAACAAAGATTTCAAGAATCGCAGGCTGCGAATGAAGTTCGACTTGCCGCCAGCATTCTCGCCGACGATCACCAAGGTCTTCAGCACGTTGACATCGTTTTCCATCGCGACGAAATTGTCGGGATAGCGGCGCAGGACTTTCCCTTGCGCCGCTTCCGCCGAAAATTCGCAGTCGCCCCAAAAGGAGCAAAAGTTGTTGAACCGATAACTGAGTAGCAAAATATCACCTCTTTTTGATTTATACCATGTATATATTTCATTTTATCGCCATTTATATTCGTTGTAAATCACTTTTTTGATTTACACTTAATCTCGTTGCATTTGATCTTCTACACGATGTTGAGTACACGATCTAAACATAAATACAGCGGGTATCATGAAGGAACTGCCATCATGATACCCGCGGATTCGTTATGTGGTGCAGCATTTCGCTTTGTAATCAATCGAGCTTCGGTGGAAAAAGCGAGAGAATCGTGTCTTTGGTGATTTTGTCGAGCGAGAGGTCCATGTCCCACGAGATGCCTTTCGGCTTTTCAAACCGTGCGCCTGCTTGCTCGAGCATCGGACGGAGCTTCAGACAGGAATGGAAGGAGGTCTTGAGCGCTGAAGCAGCGACAGCATGTTTATGATTGTAGTACGCGATGATATCGTTCCCGATGTTCGCTTGCGTAAACCAGAAGGTTTTGGATCCGTCTGATGCGCTTTCGACGAAACCGAGGAAATCGGACGTCCCTGCGATGACATTCTGGATATTGACCATCATGTTCTGGCAGTGGATGAGGTAGTCATGACTCAGTTGGTCGGAATCGGCTGAGCCGAGGACGAATTTGTAAGGAACGGAAATCGTTCTTCCGGAACGCTTCTGGGCTTCATCGAACCATCGCGCATACGCGGTAAAATGGTTCAGTTCGACGATGGCGAAATCATCTCGAATGTTTTCGCTGAGGTAAAATGCTTCTGTGGCGCCGCCTTTGCTTTTCGGCGCGGATGTCATATCGCCGGAAAAGAGGATATCTTTCTGTTCTTGAAGCTCATCATCGAATTGCGTGTTCCATCCAACCTGATATTTTGGAGAGTTGCAATGCAGGTCGAGGTCGATGCGATGGCGGTTCACATTTTCCCAGTGCACGCCGAGGACAATGGCTTTGCCAAGCATCAGCGAAGATTGAAAAGGAATCCCTCCGAAGAATCGCTTCTCGCTCGTCGGCATCGCATAATCGACATCCGGCGGCAAGAGGATGTACTTTCCCTCGACATGCGGCCGGAGGTCTTGGACGATAGACGCGATGAGGAGCTCCAAGATGCTTTGCTTGCGCACATCGAACGCCTCTTCTTTCGTCCATGGCTTCGCAAAAGCTTTGCCATTGCGAATAAGATAGAAAGCGGCTTCCGGATGTGCCTTCTGAAACAACAAGCTGTTCGCGAGCGCAACTTTTTTGAATGTCGTCACATGAGCAAGCTCTTTTTCCACGTGCTCCGCCGTGACGGCAACGTCCCATGTCACGCGGTCGAGGATGCCTGTCATTTTCGGAATCTTATTTTTTTCTGCCAGCTTGCGGACGCGATTCAGAACGTGGTTCACAAAGGGAGATTTACCCTTGAACGCAAGGAAGAGCACTTTGTTCCGATGACGCAGGAAAATCTGGGAAAGCCGGCGGATGCCTTCTTCCTCGCCGTGCAATTTCAGATAGGCGCGGAACAGCTTTTCACAGGAGAATTTCGTATATCGGATTGCATCGAATACCTCTTTGTTCTGCAGGAAGAGCGTGGACTCCGTGGCACGATAGACCAGATATCGGAGGAATTCTTCTGCCTGCTCCGGTACTTCCCCAGATGCACGATAGAGGCGGAGGCGCATCTCCTTGTTCTTCACAGTGCCAATGTCTACAGCAATCTTCATCTCCCGAATCATAGTATCGAGGTCGTTCATCGTGGCATCGGAAAGCGCTGCACCATTCGTGAGCAATCGACGGATGCGGCTCCCGATTTCCTTCGCTGAAATGGCATCGATGATGACAAAATGGAGCGGTTTTGCATCTTCCGGAAGATGAAGCTCGGAGTTTGGCACATAGACGATGGATTCGTCGATCGGGCGATTGTCCGTCATATCGCCATTTTGAAGATACACCGAAAAGTAGTGAAGCATCTGTTCGATGAAGAGCTGGTCGGTCGAAGCATCCGCAACCTCATGAAAGTTCTTGTGCAGGCCGCGATTCATAGCGACAACATCATAGCCAAACTGTTTTTCAATAAACTTGAGGACTCGTGGCGATTCAACGGAAGGGCAGGAACAGACTGCTCGCTTCGTGAGCAGAAAACCGTGGCGAAGATGTGCAGCATTCTCCGGCATACGCGAAGCATCCGCATCTTGTGATGCTTCCTGCATCGGAACGGCATGAAACAGACGAAGCGTTGCATAAATCATCTCGTACATCACGGCGGCCTCCTTCGATGAAAAAACGGATACAGCCAAGCCGTATCCGTGCGCATGACAATCGGCTGCAGGTATATAACCCGGTCGCCCAAAAGGCGGCCGAATTTCAGAAAAACAGGAACCTGTTATGCCGATGTATTTCATTGTCAACCATTATACCATGATTTTACATGGAACAGTAGTTTACAACTTCAAGCAGCTTCTTCCAAATGAGAAGCCATCCATTTCAAGGCATCTTGAATATGGATGCCATTTTCGTCAGTTTGCGCCAACAAGTCCATCTTCGTAAAAAATACCTCTTCTCGAATTTGCTTTCCAATGGCAGAACGCACCTCTTGCGCACTCTGTCCCCGCAAATTCTTGAAATCCGGCATAGCATACGGAAGAATCCGCATGGCAGCATGGGCAATGTTGACAAGGTTCACCAGATGCTCAATGCCATCCTTGCTCCGGAGACGGTACTCCTTGAGCGACCAGAACATCTTCTGCTCGTAGTAGTTGATCTCGATGTGCCAACGGAATCCGTAAAGGCGCAACGGGTAGAACACCATGTCTTCTGGCCCTGCTTGGCGGAGGCCTTTGCTTTCCTGCCATGCACAGCTCATATGCAAGTCTTTGGGGCGAACCGTGCTGAGAAACAGGCGGCGTGTTCCCTTCTTCGACTGCGTGACATAGGTATAGACGAGCCAGTCTCCAAAGAGATTCGTCAGGACGCGGCGGCAACCAACAAGATAATCGCCCATACGGTAACGGCAGTCGAAATCCTCCAGGGAAATTTTCGCGCCATGCTTCCTCGGCCTCCCACGTTTCCCTGTCGGCGCTGGACGACGTTCGTACATCGCCGTATCGACGCGGACATTGGTGACGATAGAAAGATTTTGGTAGCTGCGCACCCGCTCCAAAAGCGTTTTCTTTGCGTACCAGCTGTCGAAAGAGAGAACGACTTGATGGCCGTTCAGTTCCGGCATGACAGCATCCACGAGATCTGCCGCAAGTTCCAGCTTGCTCTTGTCGCCGTCCTTGTTCCACATCTCATACCCGACGGGCACCGAGACATAATGGATGCGCGAGACGCCACGAGCGGTGAGCACGGCAGGAACGCAGATGGTGGGGCTCACAAAGCAGTGGCCGTTCACATACGGATGCCCCGTGTGATCTGAATGGTCGAAGAGGACGGCTGCATCTTCAAACTTTTTCCCGAATTTGGCAACGGTTGTATCATCCACACTCAAGAAGACGGGCTCGTTTTGAAGTTCCTTCGGAAGGACGGCGAGCGCCATCTGGACGTTCGTCCTCACGATTTGCTGGAAGTCGATGCCGGAATGCTTGCAGGCCCGATAATAACAGTTCATCGAAGCAGGGGCGACATCTTTCAGAAAATGGCGAAACAAGAAGCGGATGGACGGGCAGCAGCCTAGCGCCAGCATGGCAAGCAAGAGCCACAGGAGAAGTCGGCGCGTCCTTGCTGTCAGACGCGGAAAATATTTGGAGAAGTAGCTTGCCAGTCTACCAACCGTCGTCTTTTCGTTGTATAATAAGTCCATCGCATGACGCCTCATTTCGGGTTATTTGTTGTTGCAGACTTATTGTACTTCGAAAGGCGCGTCATGCGTCATTTTATTTTTCAGGATTCAAAAGTTGTAAACTGCTGTTACATGGAAGTCATCCAAAGAAATCCGAGGAATATCGCTCAGGCGTTCATGCGCGCATGGAGCGTGCGGGTGAGCTCCCAAACGGCCTGGAGCTCGGCTTTCGCTTTGCGCTGCGCGGTGGTGAGCAGGCGGTCGGCGACGCCGATGGGATAGTCGAACGTGCCGAGGACTTTGGCGATCTTGCCATAGCCTTCCGATGCACCCGCATTCTCGCACGCGACGAAAACGGTATGATCTGACGAACCGCCGCGTACGTACTCGGATTCCTTCATCGCACGGAGGTGCTCCGGCTTCCAGATGTGACGCGCCATGCACGACGCGATCTGCCCGGCGAGGTAGTCCGTGCGCTCGCGGCCGTCCGCGCGGTCAGCGTCCATGAGACGGCCCGTGCCGCAGACGAGATTGCCGTCCACCGTGAGGCGGCCGTCTTCCGCGAGCTGGACGCGGCCGTTCGAGACATCCGCGATGTGCGTGCGGATGCGCTCGATGCGCTTGTCCGTGTGCGAGTGCGCTTGGATGAAGTTGCGGAAACCGCCGGAATCCTTCTGGTTCGTGGAGCGGAGGTACTTCTGGAGGTGGCGGAAGCTCGTGATGGCGCTGCCCATGGAGTATTCCGGCACGTTATCTAAAAAATCAAGCGCTGTGGCATCCGCGCCGGCTTCCGCTGCGAAGGATTCCTGACGGATGACGAGGATGTTGCCCGCTGCCGTGCCGGCGCTCGCGGCGACGGCGATGGAGGTCGGCGTCGGGATGCAGGCGAGCGCGATGCTCATCGCGACGTGGCGGTCGGCCATGCGGAGGAAGTCCTCATTGGCATAGTGGCCGTATTCATGCGCGAGGGTAGACGCACAAACCGATTGTGCCGAATAGTTGACGGCATCGAGCGGACGCTCGACATCGTCCTGGATGCGAGCCGCGCGGTCGTACTTGCGATCGATCTCAATCTGCTTGGCGTAGACGACGCTGATGCCGCCGGGCGCCATGAATGCGTTCGGATAGTTCACGGACTCGTCGATGACCGTGCGCGCGAGGTAGCGGCGGTGGGAGTTGTCCTTCAGGTTCAGACGCGAGCTGTTGCATTCGACGAGGCGGTCTTGGATGGCGGCGACATCACCGGTGGCAGGATGCACCGTGTGGCCTTTCACGGCTTTGTTATACACCCGCGTGCCGATGCCGCGCTCCTGATTACAGGAAAGAAGATGCGCCTCGACAGGCGTCGGCGCGAAGATGGCCGGTGCCCCCGCAAGCGTGAGCGCGAAAAGAGAAGCGAGGAGTTTTTTCGAAAGTTCCGTTGTTTTCATCATGAAATCCTTTCTTCCCCCATGCGGGGGACTCGTCCAAAAACGATCCATATCCTTTAGGTGGCGGAGCTCCATCACGGAAGCCGCCGCCGGAGCTTGTGTTCCATTTCCGTCGTAGGACGGCGGAGAGTCTGAAAGATTTCCGCAGGCGAGGCACCGTTGCCTTTCTTCTTCGTGATGCAGACGAGGTGCATCAGTGAAGCATATTCGCCCGTCCCGAAGAGGAAGTAGTCGCGGGAGTGGATCCCGAGGACGTTGCCCATGTTAAGGATTTGCAAGAAGCCGTGATTCAGTTCCTGTGGATACGAAAGGTGCGCAGCCTCGCGCTCGGCGACGGAGATGCCGTCTGCGTTGTGGAGGATGGCGGCGCAGTAGACGATACGAGCGAGATCTTTGCCGCGAAAGCGGGAAATCTGACGAATCTCGGCCTTGCCGATGACAGCATCCTGGCAATCGAGGAAGAAGACGCACAAGCGGTCATCCTCCGACGCCGCGTCATCGAGGTGAAACACGCTCTGGAAAGCGCTCGCCGCTTCCCTCGGGGAGCGCAGGAACGACGGCGCTTCCACTTCCGTCCGGCCGCGCAGGAGACGCACCGAGACGACCGGAAGCTCCGCCAGCACGCCCTCGCCTGCGGCGGGCGCCGCGATGATGCGCGCCCGATGGCAAACGATGTCATGCATCTTCACGGTAACGTCCTCCCGATGCGCTTTCATGAGATCCACGAGAGACACGAACATCGAGTGGCTCAGGATGAGATGGTCGAGCAGCTGGATGCCGAGCCTATGGCAGGCGCGTGCTACTGCGAACGTCGCTTTCCAATCCTGCTTCGACGGACGCAATCCCCCTCCGCTCGGATGCGTATGCGCGACGATGACGCGCACAGCTCCAAGAAGAATTGCCCGTTGCAGGACGAGCATCGGTGCGGCGATGCAATGATGATCGTCACCGCGCGCGAGCTCCGCCACGCCGAGGATGGCGTTATCCTTATCGAGGAACAGAGCGAAGAAGCTTTCCTGCGTCCGGCTGCCCAGATGAAACACCATCTCGAACACCTGCGCGGCATCTTCTGCCGTACCGATGCGCTCCGAGCGGATCCGATACGTTTTGCGGCTGTCCACCGCAAGTTCGATTTCATGATTCAACATGATGGATCACCAATCCTGAGCTTCCTCGATCCCCGTAACGATCGTGCCGATGACGCGGAATGTCTGACCGTAGTACGGGACGGCAATCTGTGGGGCATCCACTTTCGTCAGCTGGAAGCGTCCGCCCAAGGAGCCTGGGATCCAGCGGATGGCACAAGGATCCTGATGGAACTGGCCGACCACCTCAAGGACGTCTTTCGCATAAATCATGCGCCCCGTGACATCCACCATACCCGTATACTGGCTGACGCTGTCCGGACGAACGGGCGTCGTCGTCACCGAGCCGTCCGGCGCGTACGTCACGATGGAGGGGCCGGCAGGCCCTTCGATGAGGCTTCCATATACCCAGCACTGGGAGTTCATCGAAAGACCGCGGAAACGCGCCTCGTAGCTCCTGCCCACCTGATCGACAACCTCCGGCGCATCATCCTCGGGACTCTCGTCGAAGATTTCATCTTCCATGCATGCATCGACAGCATTCCCATCCGCTGCTTCCGCGTCATCCATTCCGGTTTCCGGCACTTCCGTCTCTGCGCTCAATGCCGCAAGCATGGGCATGACGCTTGGATGGCACCGTGCCAATGCGTCAAGGTTGACCTGCTCTTTGAGTTTCAATGCGTTCTGAATCTGACATTCTTTGTCGTTCATCATAATAAAATCCTTTCTCGAAAAATGAACCCATATCCATCAGTTCGCCTGTTGGATGATCCTATTGTAGAGCGGATTTTTTTCGTGCGTGGGAAACGGCAAAAAAACGATCCTTTTGAATGGAAGTAGGTTCGCATACGAAGAAGGCCCTCCTGCCAGTTGATTGGCAAGAGGGCCTTCCCATATCTTTCACCTGCTGCGTTCGTCGTTATTCTTCCTCCGCAGCATCTTCGTTTTCTTCTTCTTCGTCTTCCTCGTCATCATCCTCCGCCTCGCTGCCTTCGGCTGCGATGACGAAGATGGCGAAGTCGTTTTCGTCCTCGTCGAACGCTTCCATCAGCGACGCGATGCAGGCCATGATGCTCTTGGCGCTGTAGTTCGTGTTGAGGTAGATGCCCGGCTTGATTTCCACGCGGAAGTTTTCTTTGATCTTGTCCTTGTCCTCGCTGAGCGTGCTGTGGCTCGCGTGGGAGCTGTAGACGTAGTCCGCTTCCGCCAGTTTCTCGAGCACGCCGGGATTCCGCTTGTCGAGCATTTTGATGACATCCATCAGCATGCCCTTGAACGTCGTCTGCTGGAACGAGTTTGCGCCCAGACGGAAGCCTGCCAGACGCTTGTTGCTCACTTCGCTTCCGTGCGCGAGGTCGATCGTTTCGAGATACTCGAAGTTGATGCTATCGTCCTGGATCGCGCTGACGGCGTAGCG
>OMWS01000063.1 GCA_900314825.1 uncultured Veillonellaceae bacterium
TCAGTCGCGCTACGCGCGCCAGCTCTACCTAAAGGATAAAGCGACCTCTAAGCGCTAAAGCGCTAAGAGTCTGCTTTTCCCAGAGGGAGAGCCTGCTGTAAGCGTTACGAACGGCAGTCTTATGAAACCGTTCCAGTAAATGCAACAGCCCCTTGAAAAGTGCTGCCCGCAACAACTATTTCTGCGCGATCGTGCGCGTGAGGAGCAGGATGCTCTCATTGAGCTGCCCGAGCTTCCCCTCGATGCGCACGAGCAAAAACGCCGTCACGACCATCGGGAAGCCGAAGTTCCCGATCGCCACCATCATGTCCTGCATGAAAATCGCCTCCTTTCTTGCTTCGATACTTGCAGGAAAGGAGGCGATTACCATTTACAAGCTGTGCGTCAGCCGCTCGGCGAGCAGGGTGTAGCGTTTTTTCGTGCGGTCGTTCATGACGGCCGTCGTGAGGGCTTGCTTCGAGCCGAGGAGGATGACGAGGTTCTTTGCGCGCGTGACGGCGGTGTAGAGGAGATTTCTTTGGAGCATGATGTGGTGGCCAGGCACGAGCGGCAGGAGGATCACGGGGTACTCGCTGCCCTGGCTCTTGTGCACGCTCATGGCATAGGCGAGCGTGAGCTCGATGAGCTCGGCGCGTTCGTAGTCGACCTTCTGCTCGGCGAACTGGACGGTGACGTGGTCTTGCTCGAGCTCGCGGATGTAGCCGATGTCGCCATTGAAGACGTGCTTCTGGTAATTGTTCTTCGTCTGCATGACCTTGTCGCCGAGGCGGAAGAGCGCCGACGTGCCACGGTATTCGCTCTTCGCGTTCGACGGCGGGTTCAGCGCCTCTTGCAGGCGCTTGTTCAGATTGTCCACGCCGCACTCCTGACGATGCATCGGCGAGAGCACTTGCACGTCGCCGAGCGCGGAATAACCGAACAGGGGCAAAAAAAGCGCACAAAGATCGACGATGGCATCCACCACAGCCGACGAATCCGGAAGTTCGAGGAAATGGAAGTCGTTCCCTGCACTTGCAGGCTTCCCAGCTAGCGGCACATCCAACGTCCCAAGAAGGTCGAGCAATGGATCTTTCCGTCGCGCTTCTTTCGCATCGTTATCACTCGCTTGTTGCACCCAACGTACGTTGACAGCAACGGGTTCACGTTCTGGCAAGACGGTCCATGCCTCTTTGGGATAGCTCGGCAGCTGGCCGCGGTTGATGGCGTGCGCGTTCAGCACGATGCTGCTCGCCTCACCCTGGCGGAAGACCTCCGTAAGGCGCACGCTCGCGATGACATGCGAGCGCAGGATGTCCTTGAGCACGGAGCCCGGGCCGACGGCCGGCAGCTGGTCGACGTCGCCGACGAGGATGATGTGCGAGCCCTCCGGCACGGCGGTGAGGAAATAATTCATGAGCACGATATCCATCATCGAGACTTCGTCGAGGATGATGACGTCGGCTTCCAAGGGATCGTCCGCGTCCTTCGCGAACATCGCGCCCTCGCCGCCCTGCGCTTCGAGCATGCGGTGGACCGTCACGGCTTTGCGGCCTGTCGCTTCCGCGAGGCGCTTCGCCGCGCGTCCCGTCGGCGCGCCCAAAAGAATGGACAGCCCCAGTTTTTCCAAAATCTCGATCATGCCGCGCACGACCGTCGTCTTGCCCGTGCCGGGGCCGCCCGTCAGCACGAAGATGCCGGACGTCAGCGCGCCCTCGATGGCGGCGCGCTGGCCGGGCGCGAGCCGGAGGCCGGCGCGCACTTCCCATTTCTGCACGAGCGCGGCTGGATTCTTGACCTTGATGTATTCCGCATGATCGCGCAGAAACAGCAATTTCTCCGCCGTTTCCTTTTCCGCACGGTACAGAAGCGGCGGATAGACGAGCACGTCGCCGCCGACAGTCTCCGAGGCGAAATAGCTTTGTTCGAGCGCACGCGTCAAAGCCTCGCGCACGGCCGGTTCCGGCACGCCGAGCGTCTGCGCCGCGCGCTGCGCAAGGTAGTCCTCCGGCACGCAGCAATGGCCGTTCGTCGCGGTCTGGCCGAGCGTGTAGTCGAGACCGGCGACGAGGCGCGCCGGGTCATCGCGCTCGATGCCGACGCTATGCGCGATGGCATCCGCCGTCTGGAAGCCGATGCCGCTGACCTCGGCGGCGAGGCGGTACGGCTGATGCTCGAGCACGTCGATGGCAAAGGAACCGTACTGCTTGAAGATGCGCGCGGCGAACGTGCCCGAGAGGCCGTGATCCTCGAGCCACAGCATGAGGTCGCGGAGCTCGGCGTGCTCTTGGTATGACGTCACGATCTTCTCGATCGTCTTCTTGCCGATGCCCGGGACCTCCTTCAGGCGGTGCGGCGCCTGCTCGATGATGTCGAGCGTCTCCTCGCCGAACTGCCGCACGATGCGCCGCGCAAGTTCCGGGCCGAGCCCGTCGATGACGCCGGAGCCGAGGAACCGCTCGATGCCTTCGGCGCTCGTCGGCGCGCTGGCCTTCATGTGTGTCGCCTTGAACTGCAAGCCGAAGCGCGGATGCGTGACCCACCGCCCGCCAAGCTCGATCTGCTGGCCGACGAGCGGCGGCGCGCTCGGGAGCGTCACATTCACGCGCCCGCTTTCATGCAGAGGCTTCAGCCGCAGCACAGAAAACCGGCCATCGTCCGAGGCAAAAATAATGCTGTCCACGACGCCCGTAAGCTGCTCGAGTGCGTCGTCGAAGCCGTCTAATGTTGTCTGTTGCAAAAGAGAGACGCCTCCTTTCAAATGAGAGTCCACGAAAGAATGTTCTATTGCTGAACGTAACATTCCAGCAGCCTTCCCCACAGGGGAAGGGGGACCGCGCTAGCGGTGGAAAGGGTCCCCTGTACGTTAGATGAGTTCGCACGTCATAACTCTTCGCGGGTGCGCGCACGAAAAGCTACAAGTGCCTGCGCGCACCGGCGACTTCAAACAATCTACTGATTCAAGGGACGTACAAGCGACCCTCTCCTGGCGCTGCGCTTCGCTCCGCGCCCGTCCTCTCCCTGAGGGAGAGGCTGCCGTTATCGCAACGTTCCGTTTCTATCTTTTCCTTATATTTCTCACCATAACAGTTACGCTTCCGTCAGCCGTTCCCATTTCGCATAACGTTCTTCAATCTCTTGCTGCTTTGCGGCGTAATCGTCCGCCAATTGCTGACTGCGCACAGGGTCGCTTTGCGCGGCGGGGTCGTCCATTTCGTATTCGAGGCCTTTGAGCTCGGCTTCGGCCATGGCGATCTCCGCTTCGGCGCGGTCGATGGCTTCCTGGCGCTTCGCGTCGCTCATGCTCTGGATGCTGCCGAGGAGGGCGGCATCCGTTTTGGCGTCCGCGGTGCGATTGTCTGCATGCTTGCTCGTAACGCTGGAACTCGTGACTCCCGCTTTTTTCTGCGCGGCGCGGGCTTTTTCTTTTGCGCGCTTCTCTTCGAGCTTTGCCCGCTCTGCCTGCGCTTCGCGTTCTTCGGCGGCCGCTGCCTCTTCTGCTTCCACGCGCTCGCGGTAGTAGCTGTAGTTGCCGTTGTACTCCGTGACCTTCCCGTCTTCGAGCACAAGCGTACAGTTCGCCACTTTATCGAGGAAATAGCGGTCATGGCTGACGGCGAGGAACGTGCCGGGGTAGGCCATGAGCGCCTCCTCGATCGTTTCCTTCGCCGGGATGTCGAGATGATTCGTCGGCTCGTCGAGCACGAGGAAGTTCGCGCCCGTCAGCATGAGCTTCAGGAACGCGACGCGCGACTGCTCGCCGCCCGAGAGCTCGCCGATGCGCCGCAGCACGTCATCGCCGTGGAACAGGAACGCGCCGAGATATTTGCGCGCCTGCTCCTCGTCGATGCCAAACGTGTACGTGATCTCGTCGAGGATCGTGCTCTCGGGGTGCAGCGTCTCGTGCTGCTGCGAAAAGTAGCCGATCTTCACGCGGCTGCCGATCTTCACGCGCCCCGTCGGAGATTCGAGCTCGCCGATCAGCACGCGCAGGAGCGTCGTCTTTCCCGCACCATTCGGGCCCACGAGCGCGACGCCGTCGCCGTTGCGGATGAGGAGATTCACATGGTCGAAAATCGCGTGCGCGCCATAGTGCCACGAGACGTCCTCGAGCTCGGCCACGCGCTCGGCGCACTCCGGCGGCTTGTGGAACGCGAAATAATTGAACGTCGCATCCTCCGGCGGCAGCACGATGCGCTCGAGGCGGTCTAATTGGCTCTGCCGCCCGCGCGCCTGCTTGCTCTTGATGCCGGCCTTGTAGCGGCGGATATACTCCTCCGTCTTCTTGATGTGCTCCTGCTGCTTTTCATACGCCGACTGCAGCGCGGCGCGGCGATCGGTCTTGACGCGCATATAGTACGTGTAGTTGCCCTCGTAGTCCGTGACGTGCCCGCCGTCGAGCTCGAGGATGCGCGTCGCCACGCGGTCGAGGAAAAAGCGGTCATGGCTGATGATCAGCACGCCGCCGTGATAGTTTTGCAAAAATTTTTCCAGCCACTCAATGCGCTCGATGTCGAGGTGGTTCGTCGGCTCGTCGAGGAACAGAAAATCCGGCTCGCGCATGAGCGCCTTCGCGAGGCAGATGCGCGTCTTCTGGCCGCCGGAAAAATGCTGCACGTCCTTCTGGAAGTCCTCTTCCGTAAAGCCGAGGCCGTACGCGATGCGGCGCAGGCGGCTCTCGTAGTCGTAGCCGCCGAGGAGCTCAAAGCGGTTCAGCACGCGGCTGTACTCGTCAAGAAGCGCCGCCTCATCATCGCCCGCTGTCGTTCCGCTACCTCCGCTCCCTCCATCAACGTCAGAACCCGCTGCCTCTGCAGGACGTGCGACGTCCGCCGTCCCGACGACTTTCATACGTTGTTCCAACGCTTTCTTCCGCGCGCCAAGCGCACGGATATCGTCAAACGCATGCTGGAACTCCTCATACAGCGTGCCGCCGTGGAACGCCGCCGTCTGCTCGACGTAGCCGACGGTGTCATTCGTATCCCACTGGATGCTGCCGCCGTCGGACTCCTCCTGCCCGAGCAAAATCTTCATCAGCGTCGACTTCCCCGCGCCATTCGGGCCGACGAAGCCCACCTTGTCGCCGCGCGCGACCTCGAACGTGACATCCTTGAAAAGCTCGTCGATGCCGAAGGACTTTGATAGTCCTGTAACTTTCAGTGTACCCAAAAATTGTTGCTCCTAACTCGCCAATTACAAGACAGATGCAATCACCAAAACATTTCGAGCTATTGCCGAACGTAACGAATACAGCAGCCTCTCCCTCTGGGAGAGGTGCCGAGCGCCAGCGAGGCGGAGCGGGTACAAGGGTGCGATAGCCAATCAACACATCCATATTCTTCGAGGCATCTCGTAATATGAATTGCTTCGAAGTTGCGTGAATATCGTTTTGCTATCTCACCCTAGTCCCCTTTCCACCGCTTCGCGGTCCCCCTTCCCCTGAGGGGAAGGCTGCTGTATTTGTTGCGTTTGCAACAGATTGAGACTATTTTAAACGCATCGTCTCGTCGAAAGACTACTTCCTTCCCTTTTTCCCCGTCGCTCCATAGTCGCGCCCGATGTTCACGACCGCCTGGTTGCTGCTGCCGCCGTCCATGATGACGCAGGGGAACGGCATGCCGTAGAAGACGTCCGTGTTGCGCGTCGAGGTCGTGATGCTCGTCTTTTCTTTGGCATCCGTGCGGCCGGTCTCGACGCCGGAGATCTTGAAGCCCTTGCGCTTCAGGATGTCGGCGACCTCGGCGCCGGCGCCGTTGATGCCGCTGGAGTTGATGACCATGACCGTGATCTCCGACGGCTTCATCGGCTGCGTCTCGTCCTTCTTCTCGTCGTCGCTGTCCGCTTCGTCCGCTTTCTTCTTTTCGTCGGCCTTTTCGATCTTCAAGCCTTTCGGCAGATCCTTTTCATAGGCGGCCGCCGCGTCCTCGGCAGCGGACTTCATATCCTCCGTGAACGGGATGCCGATCTCGCCCGCCAGCATCTCGCGCGTCGCGACGATGTCGGGGATCCAATAGCTGATGTCTTCGTAATACGCGGGCGTGCCCGGCACCATGTCGGCCTCGAGGCCGGCGTCGTGGATGTCTTTGAGCTTTTGCGCGAAGTCGATCATTTCCGTCAGGCTCATGTCCGTCTTGACGGCATCCGCGACCTCCTTGATGAGCTCGGGCAGGCGCGGCAGGATGGAGGGCGAGATGACTTTTTCGAGCACGGCCTTCATGAATTTCTGCTGCCGCCCGATGCGGCCGATGTCGCCTTCGCCGTCACGGTAGCGCACGTACTGGATCGCCTTTTTGCCATCCATGTGCTGCTCGCCGGGATAAAGGTCGATGACGAGGCCGCCGTTGTCGTCCCACGGGTCTTCGTAGTGCATGCGCTTCTCGACCTTGATGTCGACGCCGCCGATCGCGTCGATGATGCGCGAGAACGCCGACGTGTTGATGATGATGTAGTGATCCATCGGCACGCCGAGGAGCTTCTCGACGGACGACATGCTGAGGCTGTGGCCGCCAAACGCATAGGCGTGGTTCGCCTTGTCATAGCCGTGGCCCTCGATGGCGAGGCGCGTGTCGCGCGGCACGGAGAGGAGCGCGCCCTTGCCGGAGTCCGTGTCGATCGTCGCGACCATCAGCGTGTCGCTGCGCCCGACATCATCCGCGCGCTGGTCGACGCCGAGGATCATGACGTGCACGACATTCGCTGTCTGCATCGTCACTGCTCCCGTCTCCGCGCCCATCTGCCCGTGCATCGCGCCCTTCAGCCCGAGATTGTTCCACGCATACACGAGCCCGGCCGCGATGAGGACGAGCGCGACGATCCATTTGACCCGGGCATAACTGCGCTTCGGCTTGCGCGTACTTCTCATAAGGGACTTCCTTTCTAAAAAATCTATCGCAAAACGTAAATGGTTGTTCCTGAAAAAGTGGATAACCAATTCAGTATACCATGAACCGCCGCGCCGCGCTACCAAAAGCGCGCACAAAAAATCTCCGCAAATGCATCGCATCTGCGGAGATCGCTGTGCCTGTGAAATTTTACATCAGCATCGACACGGCCGCGGCGCGGCTGTGGTTGTTGATGCCGCCCAAGGGACCCATGACGGACTGGTTGAAGTTCTGGAGGCCTGCTTTGATGGCGAAGAGCGCGGCCTGCTGGAGCGTGTTGCTGCTCGCGAGGTTCACGGATTCTTTCGCGATGTCCGTGTCACCCTCCGTGCTCGCCGTGTCGTAGAGCATCTCGCTCTGCGTCGTGAGGTTGTCCGCCTGATAGCCGAGGCCCTGCTGTGCGGCGCCGATGTTCGTCGTCTGGTCAAGCGCCGTATTGAGCGCGCTATCGACCTTGTCGAGCGCCGCAGAGAGCGAGCTCGTGTCCGTGAGGTCGATCGTGCTCTTGCCGTCCTTGTCCGTCAGGCCGAGGCCCTGCGACGTGAGGTTGCCGAGAGAGACATTCGTATAGCCGTCGACGCCCTGCACAGCAACAGACTGCGTGCCGTCGAGAAGCTGCTTGCCGTTGTACGTCGCGCTCGCGGCGTTCTCGTCGATGCCAGCGATGGTCTGATCCACGCTCTTCTGGAGCGTCGCGAGATCCGTGTCGCCATTCGTGCCGTTCGCGGCATTGAGGAGTGTGGAACGCAGGCTCGTCAGCATGCTGACCGTATTGCCGGCCGCGCCGGCCGCCGTATTCAGCATGGCGTTTGCGTTCTGCGTGTTCGCTTTCGCCTGCTCCGTCGCGCCGATGTTCGAATACGTGCGCTGGAGCGTCGCATAGCTGGCCGGGCCGTAGCTGGCGCCAGGGTACTTCGAGCCCGTGGCAATGCGCTGGATGCTGCTGGCAGAGGAGGCACCGTTATGATTATAAGTGCGGATGGAGCTGTTCAACCCGCTGAGAATGCTGCTGATGCTCATCGCTGATCTTCCTTTCTTGATAGCTGATGGGAGAGAGGCTAGTCTTCTAGCATCATTATACGGCAAGGCATGGCAAAAAGAAAGAAGAATTGGATTGGATTTTGCAGGAGTCGAGCATCATATTTCTTAAAGAGAGGTAAACATGTGGGCGAGATTCCGCAGCCGTTCTCCGGAGGATGTGGCGGCCTGCCCGAGGCGCCGATCGACGAGGAGCTCGAGCGCCTGCGCCACGCGAGCGCGCTCGGCCCGCCAGGGGACGTCCGCGGGATGCTCCGTGAGGAATACGCCATAGCGCCGGACGCCTGCGATGGCGGCGGGGAGGTCTGCTGTGCCTGCGAGGTACGATTGGAGTAATGCGCCAACCATATTCCTTTCCTTGCGGATATTCGCCCCCCCGTCGGAGACATCCGTCGATCTGCGTCCTATGCCAAGAAAAAGGCTCAGCTCCGGCGCAAGCAGAACGTGTTGGACATGATCCAGCAACGGAGCATCGTCTGTCAACGCAGACTCCGCTGGCCGCGCAAGCAATGAGGCCAACGCGGGCGAGCCGAGCAGGACGGCAAAGCCTTGTGTCAGCGCAGCCGTCGCACATCGAACCATACGTTGCAACGCTTCTCCCTGCACCGCCAAACCACGCGCATCGAAGAGCAGCAAATCGAAATGGCCGTGCGGCAACAGGAGATGCGTGAGGTCCGTGCGAATCGGATGCACGCCCTCCGGCACATCGCCAGTATCCGCGAGCGGCGCAGCCGCCGTGATGGAGAGCGTGGCGCGCACAGGCATATCCTCCACGGGGGTTGGAACAACTTCCGACAGAAGCTCGGACGCAAGGCGCAAACAAGGGCTTGCGATGGACGCGCCGATGAAGAGCAGGCGCGCCGCGTGCGGAGCGGCGAGGAAATGCTTCATCAAAAGCAACGCGGCCGCTGCATCCCCCGCCAGCGCCGCGCCGCGGCCTGCCGCAGCGGCCTCTTGCAAATGTCGTCGAATATCCACGGCGAGCGACCGCTCCTGTCCCGTCTCCTGCCCAAAGCCCGCGAACTGTTCCTTGAGCAGGCTGCGGCACGACGCATTGCTGACATTGTCCTCCGCATCGAGCAACAGCGCACGCCGACCGTCATCGAGCACGAGCGCGAAGAACCGCCCGTCAAATGAAATCTGCGCCATCGAGCTCCTCCTCTCCAAACAGCAAATACCGCAGTCGCCGCACGATCTTCACGAAATCAAACACCTCGCGCCCATACGAAAGCGCCGCCTGCCCGCCGCGGAGGACCCGCGCAGGATCGGCGCACGCTTTCGCAAGGCAGTCCGCCAACGCCCGCACATCGCCAATCGGATAATGCATCCCGCACGCGCCGCCATTGATGAAATCCATCGCACCATCGACATCGGACGTGATGATATAGCATCCGCCCCAAAGTGCTTCTGAAATGACATTCGGCCCGCCTTCGCTGCTCGACATCAAGGCAAAAATCTTCGCCCGCCGGTATTCTTCAAACAGTTTCGCCTTGTCATAAATGGCGCCCGTGAAAACCACGCGGTCGCGAAGCTCCGGATGCTGGCGCTCAAACGATTCCTTGAAGGGAAGAAAACGTTCATCAAGGCCACCAACCAGCCGAAGTTGCCAATCGGGGAAACGCGCAGCGATTTGTGCAAACGCCAGCATCAAATCCTCCGTCCGTTTCTCTGGCGAGCCGATGCGCGCGACTTCGAGAATGACGTTCTCCTTTGCCTCAAACCGTGGTTCTTGATACATCCCGCTCAAATCATAAAAACCATTCGGCAGATAATCTACGCAAATCGGCCATTTCGTACTAAGCCATGTTTGCATTTTACGGATGCTCGCGCCGGCGACATCGCATTCACCAAGGAACCACAAAAGCTCTGGTGTTTGTGGAATGCGATCTTCATAATAACTGTTCGCATCCAATTCCAGATAGATTTTCCCACTCGGCCGCAACTCGCGATAACGTTGCACGATATGGAAATAAAATGGGAAAACGCCGTGCAGCACGAGCACGTCCATATCCCCGATATGCGCTTCGAGGTAGGCAAGTTGATATTCCATATCAGGATTCTCGAGCAAATCGAGTTCCAAGCCAGGAACATCCTTGAGCGCCGGATATTCCCCGACGCGCCCGCCGACCATGACGGCGTGCCAGCCCCAGAGCTTGTGAAAAAGATACGGCACAAGCCCGCAGTTTTTCGTCAGTTGCTGGTTGTTCCAGCCCTTGTATGGAGCAAACGCATAAATGCCACGTCTTCGTGCTTTGTCTGACATAGGAGTCCCTTTCTACATATTGACGAGCTCGGCGTACGCTCGCGCTTCCTGAAGCGCTTTCTGCGGTTCTTCCGCAAACGCTTTTGCGCAAACTTCGAACACTTCCTCTTCCCCGAGCGACTTCGCAAGCTCACGCAGCTTC
Source organism: uncultured Veillonellaceae bacterium (assembly GCA_900314825.1). Taxonomy (GTDB): domain Bacteria; phylum Bacillota; class Negativicutes; order Selenomonadales; family Selenomonadaceae; genus Selenomonas_C. Next base: position 10,301 of record OMWS01000063.1, read on the forward strand.
CAGCGGAAAAAAGTATAGATGACCGCGCTGATCTGATGCTTCGTTCGACCATCTGGAAACAACGATTCTTCTTGTGCCCAACGCGTAACGCCATCCACAGCACGCGCCATGGCCACTGCATAGCGGCGCACACGTTCCACCCCCTTGACCGTTACAAGCGATCCTGGACGTTGCCGGTAACCATAAAGCACATCAGGAATGATAACGTACACAGGAGCTGTGAGGATGCATTGGTAATGAAAGCTCACATCTTCGGCAACTGGCACACGATAAAACTTCATATGGTGTTGGTCTAAAAACGACCGCCGATATATCTTGCACCAAGGCGCCAAATGCACTGGGCCATGAAAAAAGAAATCCAATCGGATTTGCAGATCATCTTTCAATTGTGCAGGCGTTTTAAACCCTTGAATGTTTTGTTCATCCCCCAGTGTTTTCTGAAACATTTGATACATTCCCAGAACGACATCGGCATTCGTTTGTTGCGCCACCAAGAGCAAGCGTTCCAGATAACTCGGCATCAGTACATCATCGCCATCGATAAACGAAACATATCGCCCGCGACATAACTCCAGCCCTAAATTGCGTGCGTCTGCAGCGCCGCGATTCCAACGATGCCTTATCAGCAAAATCCTTGCATCCTTCTTTGCATAAGCAGCAGCGATATCCGCGCTCTCATCGGTCGAACCATCATCGACGAGAATCACTTCAAAATCACGAAATGTCTGCGCCAAGATGCTGTCGAGACACGCCGCGAGATACGACGCGACATTATAAATCGGCACAATGACGGAGATGGCAGGAGTCTCTGTCTGTCTGTCTGTCTGTCTGTGAAATCATGTTCCATCTTGCACCCCTTGTCAAGCCTCCGCCTTTCCTTCACACGCATTGTATCTGCTTACTGAGCTCAGAGCCTTTCGAAGTCCTTCCCCGATGGCAGCGCATCCTTCAAAATCTCCGGCAGCTCGCGCGTCAGCTGGTACGCGCTCACGCCCATCGGCTTCGTCATGTCGCGCAGGGAATATTCGGCAACGATGTCGTTTTTTCCTTTGCAGAGGATCAGCCCGATCGTCGGCGCATCGCCCTCGCCGCGCATCTGGCTGTCCACTGCGGACAAGTAAAAATTTAATTTGCCCGCATACTCCGGCTGGAACGCGCCAGTCTTGAGCTCGATGACGAAATAGCAATGAAGCTTCACGTTGTAGAACAAGAGGTCGATGTAAAAATCTTCCCCGCCGACGACGATGTGATATTGATGGCCGAGGAATGCAAAGCCCTGGCCGAGCTCGAGGAGCATCTTCGTGACATTGTGGACGAGCGCTTCTTCCAAGTCGCGTTCGAGCATGCCCTCGCGCATGCCGACGAAATCAAAAACGTAAGGGTCTTTCATCATCTGCGTCGCAAGCTCGCTCTGCGGCGACGGCAAAAGCTTGTCGAAATTCGTGATCTTCGGCGCTTCGACTTGCCGCTCATAGAGATGCCATTCAATCTGATGCTCGAGGACGCGCACCGACCAGCCGTTTTTGATGGCCTCTTGTGCATACCAAAGGCGCTGTTTTTTCTCTTTGAGCTTATCCAGAAGCAAAACATTATGACTCCATGATAATTCTGCAGACACTGTTTGCAAAATTCGATTGTCCGCAACTTCGCGCGCAAACTTCTGCATATACCGCAAATTGCGCACAGAAAACCCCCGCAGTGATGGGAAACTGCTCCGGACTTCCCGCGCCAGCTGTTCGATGAATTGGTTCCCATACGCCACATGCTCATTGAGCATCCTGCCGATGTTCCAATACAGCAGGATCATCTCCTGATTCACCTGCCGCAAGGCGCGATGCTGTGCTGTGCGGATTTCCTGCTTGATCGGTTCAATAAATGCGGCCTGCTCCTCGCTGAGAAGCTTCCCTGCGGATGCGTCTTCCATATGTGCGCCCTCTTCAAAACAAATCGCTATGCGTCCCTGTTCGTGTCAGATAGAGAATCAATTCTTCCTCCACCTTCTCATAAACGAGCAACCAATCCGGCGTGACATGACGCTCTCGACAACCATCGGCCAGATTTTATACATCGGACAGAAGCTCCTTCATCATCGTATCGACATCCGTATACATTTCCCCTGCCGACGGATTCTTTTTCATTTGCCGGACTTCTTCCAACGCTTCGCGCGTTTCCCGATTCGGCACTTCTCTTCCAATCGAGAACGGAATCCGCTGCTCGTCCACCGTCTTCTTTGCAAAGACATTGAATGCCGTTGTCATCGTCAGTCCGACATCTTTGCAAAATGCTTCAAAAGCGCTCTTGAGATCCGCGTCCATGCGAATGTTGATGTTTGTGCTGGACATATGTGTCACAACCTTTCTTTCCTACATTTTATTTTCATTGTATCGTGATTTATTTACAACGTCAATCATTTTGAACTCATTCACAGAGCAACGTTTTCTTCCGCATCTTTTGTCACGGCGAAAGAAATTCCGTCCTCCCCGCGAGATACAGCGGCACATTCGTAAATGCTCCGTCCTTCCGGTAATTCCGCGCCGAGAAGCGGAAGGCTGTTTTCGGTTGATATTTTTCGAGATACTGGCGGAAGCTCGTCGCCTGCTTCATCGTGCCCGCCTTCACCTCGACCGGCACAATGTCCCCATGCAGTTGCAGGAGGAAGTCGATCTCGTGCTGCGCATCCGGCGCGTAGTAGTGCGGTGCGGCAGGGAGCTTTCCAAGGAATTGCTGAAGCACGAAATTTTCCGTCATCGCACCTTTGAATGGGAATGCCTTGTCAAAAAGGATCGCCTCGTTTTCCACCTCGCCCATCGCATTCAAAAGGCCGGTATCGAGGAAAAAGAGTTTGAAATGGTTCTGTATTTCGTACGCCTTGAGCGGGTAGCCCGGCTGCGCGACGTTGTAGATCCGATGCAGGATGCCGGCCGAAACGAGCCATTCGACCGCTTCTTCAAATTCACGCGCCCGCGCGCCTTTTTTCACGAGGCCGTATGTGAATTTTTCGTTTTCGCGCGATAGCTGCGGGATGATGCTGCGATATACCATGAGGATACGCGCGGCGTTCACACGGGCGTTGTGCTTCGTGAAGTCGTTTTCGTAAAGCGCGAGAATGGCGCGCTGGAGCTCGCGCACGCGGTGCGGATCGCGCGCGTCCGCCCATGCCGCGACACACTCCGGCATGCCGCCGATGATGAGATACGTGCGGTACGCCTCCATCAGGCGCTCGTGGAACGCATCGGGGATCGCCGCGCCCGGCTGCAAAGCCTCGTACATCGCCGCGAGCTTCCTGTCCGCCGCCGCGAGGAACTCCGCGAATGTCATCGGGAAAATGGAGAGCAGGTCGACCTGACCGACAGGATACGAATGCGGCGCCGCGAGATACGTCCCGAGCAGGCTGCCCGCCGCGATGATGTGCTGGCCTGGCATCTGCTCGCGGAAATATTTCAGCGCATTCAACGCATCAGGACATTCTTGCACCTCATCGAAGAGCAGGAGCGTCTTGCCTTCTCGAATCGGCTCGCCGTGCAAGAGCGACAAGAGCTCGACAAGCCGCGCAGGATTCTTCGTCTGCGCAAACAATCCTTTCAAATCTTCTTCTTCATCAAAGTTGCAATACACGACGTTTTCATAATGCCGCCGCCCGAATTCGCGCATGAGCCACGTTTTCCCGACCTGCCGCGCCCCGCGCAGCACGAGCGGCTTCCGGTTCTTCCGCATCTTCCAAGCCAAAAGAGCCCCCATCGCATTTCGTTCCACAGCATCCGCCTCCTTGCAAGCACCGATTTACACAAAATATCCTATGTTTTTGCTTTCATTTTACACATTTTCCGTCGCTTTCGCTAGATGATTTTACACATTTTTCGAAAGTGCGATGTTTTCCTTCTGTATTCGATCCGTACAAAAACGCAAAACAGCCCTGACCCGCGCGAGAATGTTCCGCGCAAGGATCAGGGCTGTCCATTTGCAATTTTATTTCCGGCTCGCTGCGACGGCGGCGAATGCCTTGCCTGCCGCTTCGATCGTGCGGTCGATGTCTGCGTCCGTGTGCGCGCCGCTCATAAAGAGCGTCTCGAACTGGCTCGGCGCGAGGTAGATGCCTTGCTCGAGCATGGACTGGAACCAGACTTTGAATGCTTCCTGGTCGGACGCGCAGGAGTCATCAAAGTTCCAGACCTCATGTTCATTGAAGAAAATGCCGAACATACTGCCGGCCTGGTGCGCCTGGATCGTCACGCCGGCCTTTTTCGCTTGCTCCTGCCAGCCGAGCAGGAGCTTTTTCGTCTTGAGCGTCAAGACGCGGCTGTAGTCGGGCTGGCCCGGCTCGGGCTCTGCCGTGATGATCTTCAGCGTCTCGATGCCGGCCGTCATGGCGAGCGGATTGCCCGAGAGCGTGCCGGCCTGGTAGACGGGGCCAGACGGCGAGACCTTCTCCATGATCTCGCGGCGGCCGCCGTACGCGGCGACGGGCAGGCCGCCGCCGATGATCTTGCCGAGCGTCGTGAGATCCGGCGTGATGCCGTACGCGGCCTGTGCGCCGCCGAGCGACGCGCGGAAGCCGCACATGACTTCGTCGAAGATGAGCAGCGTGCCGTGCGCCTCCGTGAGCTCGCGCATCGTGCGCAGATACCCCTGGCGCGGCGGGACGCAGCCCATGTTGCCTGCGACCGGCTCGACGATGACGGCCGCGATTTCGTCGCCGTGCTCGTCCATCACTTGCTGGAGCGCTTCCACGTCATTATAAGGAACGGTCAGCGTGTCCTGCGCCGTGCCCTTTGTCACGCCCGGCGAGCTCGGCACGCCGAACGTCGCCATGCCGCTGCCGGCATTCACGAGCAGGCTGTCGCTGTGGCCGTGGTAGCAGCCGATGAATTTCAGAATCTTGTCGCGGCCCGTGTAGCCGCGCGCGAGGCGGAGTGCCGACATCGTCGCTTCCGTGCCGGAATTCACCATGCGGATCATCTCGACGGACGGATAGACGGACTGCACGAGCTTCGCAAGCTCAGACTCGAGAAGCGTCGGCGCGCCATAGCTCGTGCCGCGCGTCACGGCCTCCTGCAAGGCCTTCACGACATTCGGATGCGCATGGCCGACGACCATCGGCCCCCACGAGCCGACGTAGTCGATGTACTCGTTGCCGTCGATATCAAAAATGCGGTCGCCCTCGGCGCGCGCGATGAATGGCGGGTTGCAATCGACGTTCGCGTACGAGCGGACAGGACTGTTCACGCCGCCGGGCATGAGCGTTTTTGCTTCGTTGAAAGCTTCGAGGGATTTCGAGAGATTCAGCATGGATTATTCCTCCTCGCGCAGCCACTTCGCTGCATCGATGGCGTGGTACGTGATGATGCAGTCGGCGCCGGCGCGTTTCATGCTCGTGAGCGTCTCGAGAACGATGCGCTTCTCGTCGATCCAGCCATTCGCGGCAGCGGCTTTCACCATCGCATACTCGCCGCTGACATTGTACGTCGCGACGGGCAAATGGATATGGTCGCGCACCTGGCGCACGATGTCGAGGTAGGCAAGCGCCGGCTTCACCATGATGATGTCAGCGCCCTCCATGATGTCGAGATCCGTTTCCTTCAGCGCCTCGCGCGTGTTCGCCGGGTCCATCTGGTATTGGCGGCGGTCGCCGAACTGCGGCGCGCTGTCGGCGGCATCGCGGAACGGGCCGTAGTAGCCGGATGCATACTTGACGGCGTAGCTCATGATGGAGACATTCAGGAAGCCGTGCGCGTCGAGGTCCTCACGGATCGCGGCGACGCGGCCGTCCATCATGTCAGACGGCGCGACGATGTCGGCGCCGGCCTCGGCCTGCGACGTCGCGACTTTTTGCAAAAGTTTCAGCGTCTTGTCGTTATCGACGTAATGGCCTTCGAGATGACCGCAATGGCCGTGCGTCGTGTACTGGCAGAGGCAGACGTCACCGACGATCATGAGGTTCGGAACCTCTTTTTTGATCGCCGCGATCGCGCGCTGCACGGGGCTCGTCGGATCCCACGCCGAGCTGCCGTCCGCGTCCTTGTACTCCGGCAAGCCGAAGACTTCGACGGCCGGGATGCCGAGCTCATCGAGCTCTTTCGCAAGCTCGACGGCGTTGTCGACGGACAGGTGGTAGCAGTTCGGCATGCTCGGGATTTCTTCCTTCACGTGCGTGCCGGGCACGACGAAGATCGGGTAAATGAAATCCTTCGCAGAAAGCGTCGTCTCGCGCACCATAGCACGCATATTCGGCGTGATGCGCATGCGGCGGGGACGGAGTTTTTGGGTGTACATGAAAATGCATCTCCTAAGATAAAGTAACGGATAAGAACACGGTATCCATCTATTGCCGGATGTAACATATACAGCAGCCTTCCCCTCAGGGAAAGCAGACACTTAGCGCTTTAGCGCTTAGTGGTCGCTTTATCCTTTAGGTAGAAGGGGGACCGCGAAGCGGTGGAAATAACGTCTCGCGGGTGCGCGCACGAAATGTCTTGAGTGCCTGCGCGCACCGGCGACATCAAAATACTTGCGAATTCATCAAACCTACAAGCGACCCTCTCCTGGCGCTGCGCTTCGCTCCGCGCCTGTCCTCTCCCTGGGGGAGAGGCTGCTGTATTCGTTACGTTCGGCATCCTATCGAAACAGATCGATTGATCCTCAAAATTTACAGCTTCTCGCGAATGGCCGTCACGAGCCCGTCAATCGTATACGTCTCCGCGACGATGTTCGCCTCGATGCCGTTCTTCTTCGCGGTCTCTGCGGTGACGGGGCCGATGCAAGCGGTTTTCGCGTGCGCGAGCGGCTCCGCGTCGCCAAGGATTTTGACGAGGTTCGTGACGGTCGAGGAACTCGTGAACGTGACGATGTCGTAGCCGCCTTGTTCGAGCTCTTGCCGCAAGGCCACGCCGTCCGCTTCCGCCGTGACGGTCTGGTAGACGGGTGCGACATCGATGGTGTAGCCTTGCTCACGCAGGGTTTCGGGCAAGATTTCACGGGCTTGCTCCGCTCTAGGAATCAAGATGTTTGCATGCGGCGGGAGCTTGCCCTTGAGCGCGTCGAGGATGCCTTCAGCACGATAGACCGTCGGAACGACATCGGCGCGGATGCCATACGTCGCGAGCTTTTCCGCCGTCGCAGAGCCGATGGCAGCGACTTGCGCGTAGCCGAGGGCACGCGTGTCTTTGCCGGCGTTTTCCAAACGCTGGAAGAAGCGCTCGACACCGTTCGTGCTCGTGAAGATGATCCATTGATAGTCGCAGAGTTTCGCAATCGCTGCGTCAATCGCCGCATAACCATCCGAGGGATCTGCTAATGCAATGGCCGGAACTTCGCGAACGTCGGCGCCTAATTGTTCAAGCGCCATCGTCAGTTTTGAAGCTTGCGCACGAGCGCGCGTGACGAGGACTTTTTTGCCAAACAGCGGACGCTGCGCAAGGTTGTCAAACCACTGCAGTTCCTCACGCAGCTTCACGACTTCGCCGACGATGAAGATGGCTGGAGGCTTCAGCCCATTTTTCACGACATCCTCCGCCGCTGTGCCGACGGTCGTCACGAGCACGCGCTGCTCGGGCTTCGTACCCCAGCGGATGACGGCGGCAGGGGTCTCGGGGTTTCTTCCGTACTTCACGAGGTTTTCCGTGATGGTCGGCAAGTTCGCGATGCCCATGAGGAAGACGATCGTGTCCGTCGCGGTCGCGAGCTTTTCCCAGTTCACATCGCCGTCGGTCGTCGGGTCCTTGTGCCCCGTAACGACGGCGAACGAGCGCGCGATGGCGCGGTGCGTGACGGGAATGCCGGCGTACGCGGGCACGGAGATGGCGGACGTGACGCCCGGCACGATCTCAAACGGCACGCCCGCTTTGCGCAGGACGATGCCTTCCTCGCCGCCGCGGCCAAAGACAAACGGGTCGCCGCCCTTCAGCCGCACGACGGTCTTGCCAGAAATGGCCTTCGCGGCAAGGAGCTCGCTGATGCCCTCTTGCTTCATCGTGTGATGCGCCGAGATTTTGCCGACATAGATGCGCTCGGCACTTTCGGGTGCCCACTGCAAAATACGAGGATCGGCGAGGTGGTCGTAAACGACGACGTCGGCGCGCTTCAGGCATTCGATCGCCTTGAGCGTCACAAGGCCATAGTCACCAGGGCCGGCGCCGACAAGATAAACGGTTGCGGGATTCTTGGTGGTCATAGGTTCTCCCTTCGCAAGCAACTTATTTCCGATCGAGCAACAGCCCGATTTCATGCATAATTTCAATGCCACCCATATCGAGCAGCTTGTCCGCCAATTTCGTACCAAGCGCTTCGGCCTCTTCTTTTTTGCCATGAACACTGTCACGATACAGCCGTTTCCCGTCGAGCGAGGCAATCACGGCTTCAACATTCAAACTTTCGCCGTCCGGCGTCGCGTACACGCCGACCGGCACTTGGCAGCCGCCTTCGACTCTTGCGAGGAAGGCGCGTTCGGCGCGAGCGCAGGCAACGGTTGGTGCGTCGTTCAGGAACGCGACGAGGTCGCGGACGGTCTTGTCGTCCTCGCGCGCTTCGATCGCGAGCGCGCCCTGGCCAACGGCGGGCAGGATCATGGATTTCGGCAGGACCGCCGTGATGCGGTCGCCGAAGCCGAGGCGCTTGAGGCCGGCGACGGCGAGGATAGCGGCATCGTATTCGCCAGCGTCTAATTTCGAGAGACGCGTGTTCACGTTGCCACGCAGGTCTTTGACGACGAGATCGGGACGCTGATGGAGGAGCTGCGCTTTGCGGCGCAGGCTCGATGTGCCGATGACGGCGCCTTTCGGCAGCGCGTCCAGCGATGGGTACGCGTTGCTGACGAAAGCGTCACCCGGGTCGTAGCGTTCCGTGATGGAGGTAATCGTGAGTCCGTCCGGCACTTCCGTCGGCATATCCTTCAGGCTGTGCACGGCGAGGTCGATCTCACCAGCCAGCATGGCCTGCTCGAGCTCTTTCGTGAACAGGCCTTTGCCGCCGATCTTCGCGAGCGGCGCGTCGAGGATCTTGTCGCCTTTCGTCGTCATGAGGCGTTCCTCGACGACAATGCCCGGATATTCTTGGCGCAACCGTTCCGCCACGTAATCCGCCTGCCAGAGCGCCAGCTTGCTGCTGCGCGTGCCGATCGTGAGCTTTTCCATGGGAAGCGTGTCGCCTGCCGGGATGTCCATCGGCTTTGCTTCACTCATTCTCTGTTCCCTCGCTTCCTATTTCTGCGGCGTGGAGCGCGTGGCGCTCTTCGCGCGTGCCCGTCGCGCCGAGCGTGTCGAGCTTGAAGAGCGCCCGCATCGCGTCGATGTAAAAGCGCTCGTCCGGCGTGCCGGCCGAGGCATTGATCTTCATCATCGGCGTGCGCAGGATCTTGCGCACGATCATCTTCGTCATGTGGTCGATGTGCCGCCATTCCTGGCTGTCGAGCGCCGCGAGCTTCGAGTGCCAGCGGCGCATCTCGCGCTGACGGATGCGCTCGCAACGGCGGGAGAGCAGCGCCATGAGCGGCTGCAGGCGCAGGTATTGGAAGCGGTCTTCGATGGACTGGATTTCCTCTTCAACGATGGTCTCCGCCGCCTTTGCTTCCTCGCGGCGCTCGGCCTTGTGCTCGTCGACGACGGCCTCGAGCGCGTCGATGTTGTAGAGCGTGATGCCTTTCACCGCACCGACCTCGGGATCGACGTCGCGCGGCACGGCGATGTCAATGAAAAACGAGGGCCGTCCGCGCCGCTTCGTCATGTACTGTTGCGCGTCCCATGGCTTCACGACGTAATGCGGCGCGCCCGTCGACGTCACGATGACGTCCGCGTCCGGGCAGTTTTTCAGCGCCCCGTCAAACGGCACGGCCTCGCCATGGAATTTCGCCGCGAGCGCTTCGGCGCGCTCGATATGGCGGTTCGCGACGTAGATCTGCGTCACGCCGTGCGCGACGAGATGCTGTGCCGTGAGCTCGGCCATTTTGCCCGCGCCGAAAATGAGCGCCGTCTTGTCTTGCAGACCGTTTAATTTTTCCGCAGCGAGTTCCACCGCCGCGTAGCTCACGGACACGGAATTGAACTGGATGCGCGTCTCCGTGCGCACGCGCTTACCTGTCGTGATCGCGCGGTGCATAAGCGTATTGAGCACCGTCGACGTCGTGCCGGCCTCGCGCGCGATGGCGTAGGCCTCTTTCACCTGCGAGAGAATCTGTCCCTCGCCAAGCACGAGCGAATCGAGGCTCGCCGCGACGCGGAAGAGATGCCGGATGCAGTCCTCGTCCATGCGCGCATAGAGATACTCGTCGATGTCCTCGTCCGTCCCCGCGAGGTCAAAGAAAAACTGCCGCACGGCCTCGAGCCCGTCGTCGGCCTCGTCCGCCACGGCGTAGATCTCGCTGCGGTTGCACGTCGAGAGCACGACGACCTCGTCGAGCCCCGCGTAATCGTTGAGATTCGCGAGGCCCTGCTGGATGGACGATTTCGGGATGGAAAATTGTTCGCGCACCTCGACGGGCGCCGTCTTATGATTCAGCCCCAGACAAATGAGCTGCATGGATGACCTTCTCCTTTGCTTCCTGGATGTGCCCCGCTCTCACGAGTGCCAAAATGTCAGGGTTTAATGCCTGCCGCCAAAATGCTTCGCGGTCGCGCGGCGTCGCAAGCTTCACCTTCATGTCGTCCCGGAGCGCGGCGACGATCTCGAGCCAGTCGCCAAACGCCGTCGGATAGAGCTCTTCGAGCTGCTGCCTGAGCGCCCGCGAAAGTCCCGGCGAACCGCCGTCCGTCGAGACGGTAAAGAGCAGCCGCCCACGCGCGAAACTTGCCGGCACCGTGAAATCCGAGAGTGCAGGCTGCGCCGGCGCATTGACGAGCACGCCGCGCGCTTTCGCCGCCCGCGCCGCCCGCGCATTCACCGCCGCATCGTTCGTCGCGCAGATCACGAGAGACGCGCCGTCGAGGTCACGTTCCTCGTAGCCGCGCCGCTCCCATCGCACGCGCCCCGCCATCGCGAGGCTCGCGAGATCGAGGACAGCCTCCGGCGCGACGACCGTCACGCGCGCCTCCGCACGCACGAGCGTCCGCACCTTCCGGAGCGCCACCGGCCCGCCGCCGAGCACGACGCACGCGCGCCCTTTCATCTCGAGATTCATCGCATATTTCATGAAGAACCTCCAAAAGTGAACTGCGTTCACAATCACAATCATTACTTTCGTCTATTGTAGCACGCAAAAGAAACCGTGTCCACGGCAAAGCGCCGACGGACGCGGATTCTTTTCGAGCTTCATTTTCTTATTGAGGAAGCGACTGTCTTCGTGCTATACTAATTTTGCCGCCTACCTCCATCCCACAAGATTTTGAGACGAGGGAGGTGATTCCCTTGGGTGATATTCTTTCCACATTGGTCATCAGCATCATCGCTGGCCTCATCGCCAACGCGCTGTACGACCGCATCCGCTCCCGGCGGCATTAAATTTCTCGTGCGTCCGCTCGGTCTTACCAACTGATGACGCAAAAATCCCCCTGCGGTTTACCAGGCCGCAGGGGGATTTTTGATTCGGTGATCACAATGAGTGAACCACTATTCTTTCCACTTTTTACATCCCAAGTATAACACGGCTCGAATAACCTTGCAAGAAATTTTTTCACGCAAGGAGTGACATGTTTCTCAATACGGGATGCACGGCACATCTTCAAGCCGCCGTGCGACCGTCGGTTCTTCCGTCCCGAACGTATGCAGGATGTTGTAATTGCAATCGCACGCCGCCGGGATGCGGCCGGCTTCGCGGATGATCTCGACGATCTTGTTCTCCGTGAGCGCGCGCGGGCTTTTCGCGCCGGCGTCGTGGAGGATCGTCTCCTTGTGCACCGTGCCGTCGATGTCGTCCGCGCCAAAGCCCAAAGCGACTTGCGCGACGGGGACGGTCAGCATGACCCAATACGCCTTGACATGCGGGAAATTGTCGAGCATGAGGCGCGAGATCGCCATCGTCCGCAGGTCGTCCCACATGCTCGTCTGTTTCACGCGCTTGCCGAGCTCCGTATGCGCGGGGAGGAACGGGAAGCAGATGAACGTCAGGAAGCCATGCGTCTCATCCTGCAGCGCGCGCAATTTCATCAGATGGTCGACGCGCTCCTCGAGCGTCTCGATGTGGCCGTAGAGCATGGACGCGTTCGACCGGATGCCGAGCTCGTGCGCCGTGCGCGCGACCGCGAGCCACTCGTCTGCCGTCGCCTTGTTCGGGCAGAGCTCGCCGCGCACGCGGTCGGAAAGGATTTCCGCGCCGCCGCCCGCGATGGCCTGCAGGCCCGCCTCATCGCGCAAGCGCGTCAACACCTCGCGCACGGAGAGCCCCGACGTCTTCGCGAAATGCGTAATCTCGACGCCCGTGAAGCCTTTCATATAGAGCGACGGGAACGTCTCGTGCAGCGCGCGCACGATGCCGAGGTAATGCTCGAACGTCCACGTCGGGTGCAGCCCCGACACGACATGCAGCCCCGCGAGATCCGGGTCGCGCATCGCGTCACGCACGACGGCGATCGCCTGCGCCTTCGTCATCTCGTACGCGCCCGCGTCATCCGCATCGCGGCCGAACGCGCAGAACTTGCAGCGACTCGTGCAGATGTTCGTGAGGTTCACGTGGCAGTTCACATTGTAATAGACGATGTCGCCGTTCATGCGCCGCCGCACGATGTCCGCCATCGCGCCGAGCCACGCGAGATCGTGGCAGTGGAAGAGGCGCACGCCGTCCTCGCGCGACAGCCGCACGCCGCGCAAAATTTTTTCTTCGATGTCTTCATAGCCTTTCGAAGCCAGCAAAAACTTCTCCCCCTTGTTTTTCCGTCAACATTCGTTTGCATTATATCATTGTCTGTCTTATATTGGAAGAAAAGGTTTTGATGACACAAGCGGCCTCCGCCGGCTGTCAAGCCACAGAGGCCGCTTGCTGATGATGAAGGAGTTTCGTCATGCATCTTCTCCGTTTCCATGTGATCGCCGCGCTCGTGACGCTCGCCGTCCTCGCCGCGTTCGCGTGCTTCGCGGCGCACCGCACGATGCCGCGCGCGCAGGTGCACGTCGCCATCCTGCGCACGTCGTCCGATGACACCTGCCGCGCCGTGCAGCGCGGCATCGAGCGCGGCCTCGCGGATGCGGGCTACGTCGAGGGCGAGAACATCACGATCGACCGGCGCGGCGCCGACGGCGATCCCGCGCGCCTTGCCTCGCTCGCGCAATCCGTCGTCGCGAGCCAACCCGACCTCATCTTCGCCATAGGCACAGAGGCGGCGAAAGCCGCCGCGCACCAGACGACAAAAACGCCCATCGTCGGCGCCGCCGTCTCCGACTACGTCGCGGCCGGCCTCGTGAAAAACGAAGCCGCCCCCGGCACGAACGTCACGGGCGTCAGCGACCGCTACGAAGTCTCGTCCGCCGTCACGCTCTTAAACGGTATGCTGTCCTCGCACGCGCTCGTCCTCGACCACGAAAAAAACGGCGAAGCCGCCGCCTCGATCGCCGCCCGCATCCTCGCCGGCCAATCACCAGCGCGCATCCCCGTGCAGCACGCGGCCGTGCGGTGAAAATTTTCTGCACACGCAAAGGTCCCCGCAGGATTTTTCGTCCTGCGGGGACCGTTTCACAATTTTCCAACACCCCGTTGGCAAATTGACGTATGCTCATATGTACAAGACCATCAGAGGCGGAGCTCCTGAAACAGCTTCTCGCGCAAACTCGCGTCGCTCATCGCACGGAAAGCTTCCTCGTCGCGTCCTGCGGCATGGAGTTCGGCAAAGAGCTGCGCCGTGCGATCTTCACCGCGCCTCGTGCCGCGCTTCTCGCCGCGTTCCTCACCACGCTTCTCCGCACTCTCCATGCCCGATTGATAATCCATAATCGCCATCTGCCGGTTCAGATACTTCAGCCGTTCCTCCGGCGTCTGGAAGAATGCCAACGTCGCATCATATGCACTCCCGATTGCCTCTTCGTTCATCGCCAGCGCCTCCTTTCCTTTCGCATCCATCTTTCCAGAAAAATATGCCATCCAGCGTTCCATCTTCGTCATGTCTTTGACCGGCTTGTTGGTGAATTTCGGAATCTCCAGAAAATGAATTTCAAAATCCCCTGTCAACCGGTCACCCGTCTTCGGATTGTAGGCGCCATACATCGCATGTGGTTCTTCCTGCGGCAGGAGCTTGAACGCAAGGATGTTGATCGTTATAACGGGACGCAGGCATCGATAATTCTGCCCTTTCGCCAAACGCGAGAGATACAGCCCCGCCCAATAGTACATCGTCCTGCGCTGCATATTGTTGTAATTGACGACCTGCACCTCGACATCGACGAGCTCGCCCGTATCGAGCTCGCACGCCACATCCAGACGCGAAAGCTTTTCCTCTTCGCTCTGTGGGATCAGCTCTGTCGAAATGAAACGGAGATCCACAACCTTGTGGCCGAGCGACGGCTCGAGCACAGAGTTCAAAAAATCAACCGTGATATCCTTCCGCTCGATCTTCCCGAAGATAAACTTGAAAAGTACATCATTCATCGGATCCACCCGATGGACATCCAAATCCTCCAAGATGTTTCGTGTCAATTCGTCCTCGCTCATTTGGCCGGCCTCCCGCAGTTTCCGATTCTCAAGCTCATTATACCATCAGCAGATCTACGGAACAATCAAAATTTCCGCGCACGCAACAGTCCCCGCAGGATGTCTCGTCCTGCGGGGACTGTTCTTGTTTTCAAGAAAACGCAAGTCGCGCTTGAGCTTAATACGGTTGAGCAACGGCCATCATATACCCTCCATCGCTGGAGACGACAAGGAGGTTCGTCGCTGTGAGCGTTGCGCTCATATGTTCATCTGTCGGGACGAAATAGAGGCGGATCGATGCTTCCTCATTGATGACATCGCATTCAACAATGTCTGTGACGATGACTTTTTCCTCTGAAAACTGGGTCACAGTATTCGTCCCCAGCCAGCCCCATGATGTTCCATAGAAGACACGATCCACGAATTCTTCTGGGGATTCGCCTTCGTAAGCCAAGCACGGCTGCGCTGCGCCAAGCAAAAGCGCAATGGCCAATACGGCACTCGCAAGAAGTTTCTTCATGATGAACGCCTCCTTTGACAGATTCCGACGGTTTCAGTCGATTTCCCGCAGCAGCCGCTGGATTTTCCCTTCCCACTCCTTCTGCAGTTCGCGCGTAAAAGCGTCGATTTCCCTTGTCGCGTCCTGCTTTGTGTATTTCCCGTATTTCCACGTCTTGCGTGCGACATCGCGTTTGAACGCCTCGATGGCGCGCGTCAGGCTGTAGGAATAGCGCTTCACACATTTGTAGTCGTCGTCGCCGAACCAGTGCGAGACTTTGACGTACGTTTCCTCGTCATCCGTACGGATGCGCTCGTAGAACGAATCCGCCGATTCTAAGTTTTCCTTGATGCGGTCAATGGCCCAGGAATTCGGCTTATCCTGCATGCGCTCGATGAAGTCCGTGTCCTTCGTGTAGAACGAAAAGAAGTCACTCGGCAGGTTCAGCCGTTTTCCCGTAGCCGCTTCGATCTGGTTCACGTAAGACTGCAGGCGTTTGATCAATTTCTTGTGTGCTTCGTATTTGATGTTGCCGTCCACGGTCGCATAACGCGCCACGCTGCTGACCTTGCGCTGGTTGTACGCGACGAGGATTTTTTCGATCAGCGCTTCCGCCTGCGAGTAGATTTCGTTGCGGAAGGCAGACTTGCCCGCCGACCGCGCCGAGCTGCTGGATTTGTACTCGTATTCATCTTCGCCATCGGCGGAAAGGTACGGCAGTTCTTTGAGATATTCATCCTTGTCCTCGAGGCGGAAGGCATAGTCATCGTAGTCCGGCTTGGCGACTTCCACGGGCTCTCGCATTTCCGCTTTCAGGCGCGTCAAGTCCACGCCCTCGCCGGCCTCCACAACGGCCAGTGCTCCCGTCGGGCAGTGGCGGACGACATCTTCCACCTTGGACAAATCCGCTGTTTGGATGATGCCCGGCGCGAGGACTTCCACGGAGCCGTCACTGGTTTCCTGCAGCAAGCTGCAATCCAAGACGCAGATGCCGCAGCCGTCGCATTTGCCCAGATCGAGTGACAATTTCTTCATATGGCATTCCTCCCACACGATCACATCGTTTGCAATCTTTTGAGATGCGCATTGCCCGTTTCGAGCGCACACATGGCTTGCTGGCTGACCGCGCCGTTTTTGTCAAAAAGCGGCTGCTCCAGCAGAATCTTCAGCGTCTCTGCGAGGTTGAAACAGGCGCGGATGGCTTCTTCATCTTCATAGGAATAATTTGCCGCGTGCAGGCCGTTCTTCGCGATGAGCGCATCGATGTGCTCGATGCTCCGCACGAAGAAATAGTTGAGCTTCGTCAAACAGCCCGCATAACGCTCCGCCTTCGCGCCGATGGCCGCGATTGCTACTTTGGCCGTCTGGTTCTGCGAGGCAGCCACGTCCGCAATGTCGCTGTTCATGTAGGCGACGTGCAAGTTGATTTCCGATTCCTTGCGGATCGTCCCTGAGATCGCTCCGAGCGCTCCTTTGAGCATCCCGTTGAACAGCATCGTGCTCAAGAGTTGTTTGTCGCTGAGGCCCATGCCCGCGACATTCGTGAGCGAACGCATCTCATCGAGTTCTGCGGGGAGCGCGACACGGAAATCTTGCCCGCCGAAGTCCATGTGCTGAAAATCAATCTTCGCGACCTGCTGGAAGACCGCCACGAACTTCGGCAAGCTGCTGCCCATAACCGCGTTTTTTCGTTTGGACAGCTTGAGCAAGCTCTTGGCCGTCCGCTCCTGCTCATCACGCGCTGCCCGCGCGGCTTCCTCGACTTCCTTGAACGCTTCATAATTCACGCGCCGCGCCTCGGCATCGTTGGCATCGGCTGCCATCATGTCATGGACGGCGCAACCGAAGCTGATGCCCAAAGCGGCCATCAAAGGTACCGGCATATCCACCCCTCCTCACAACTTGAACACATAATTCGGGTCTTGGAAGGCTCGATGAAACGAATCATGGTCTTCAAACGTCAGCTTGCGGCCGAACTGCGCCACGATCGTGTTCAGTCCGCGCGTGATCGTATCGACATCGTTTTGCTGCATGCCTTTGTAAATCAGATCAAAAGCCGCCTGCTCCGCCGCATCCCATGATGCGAGATCCGCCTTGACGAGCCGTTCCAGTTCCGCGCGCTGCCGCGCCATTTCCTGCTGCGCTTGGCTTGCGATGTCTTCGATCAGGTTTCGCCGGTCTTTGACGAATTGCAGCTTTCCACAATCTTTCGCTGTCCGCATCAAATCCGCGACAGCGTTGCACGCGACGGAAGCGACCATCGCCCCGAGGACCGCGCCCACGACGGGAATCGGGATCAGCGTCTGCCCGATCGTCGCGCCCACGGTCTCCGCCGCCAGCGTGCAGCCCTGGATGCCGACTTCCATGATGAATTCATCGGCGCTGAGCCGCCCGTCGAGATAGCGCGCCAGAGAACCTTTCACGCGCATGCCGAGCATGACAACGTTCCCGATGACATTCGCCTTCGCAATCTGCCGCATCACCTGCACGCCGCTTCGCTGGAGCGCTTGGTTCGCCGCCTGGATGCCCAGTTCCTGCGCCCGCGCGCCAAGGACGGCCGTCCCCGTTTCGACGGCGCTGTCCTTCGCGCCTTCGATGATCGTCTTTTCGCCTTGGGCGACGGCTACCATGTTGTGGATGCCGGCCATCATCAACGGCATCGCCGCTTCTTCGGCCACCATCCGTGTCGCGACCTTCACGCCGCCGGGCACCTGCTTCGCGACCACTTGGACGCGTTCTTCCACCACGCCAGCGACGAGCCGTCCGCTGATGTTGATCGTGCCGACCGTCCCGTCCGCCAGGAGCTGCGCGCCCTCGATACGTTCCCCGTTCTTCCAATACTCCGCCGCCATCTGGAAATCGCTTTTCGCCTTTTTCGTCTCATT
The DNA here is from genome assembly GCA_900314825.1 of uncultured Veillonellaceae bacterium. Taxonomy (GTDB): domain Bacteria; phylum Bacillota; class Negativicutes; order Selenomonadales; family Selenomonadaceae; genus Selenomonas_C. Next base: position 28,224 of record OMWS01000063.1, read on the forward strand.
GAAGTGGGCGCTCGCCAGACGGAAATTGGACTCGTCATTAGCGATTTCCTTGATTTTTTCATCCGACAGGCCGAGGGCGCTGCCAAATTCAAAGACGGTTTTGAGCGGCACTTTGTGATCGACTTGGACGACGTGCGTCTGAACGTTGGCCACGCCATACTTCCGTATCGCCGCCTGCTTATCAAGATGGAGCAGATTCCCGAAACTGTCCCGCGCCGTGCGTCGTCCATCAAATTGCGCATCCCGGAATCGATATCTGGCCGCCCTGTCATCGAGTTTCAAGCGGTCATACTTCCGGTCTTGCTCCGCGCTCAATGTCACGAACCCAAATGCTTCTGCCATCGCGCACCCCTCCGGTCATGAGCGTCACGCTTTTGTCCTACGTTAAGTGAGTTTTATTCACTATGATTTCATTATACTCCCATCTGTAAAATTGTAAAGTAAAATTATTCCATGTATTCCGACAACTTTTCGTAATCATCCATCGTGATGTTAATTCACAACTTCCCTCTCTTCATCCTTTCTCCCTAAAATAGAAAGATAACAATGATCGAAGAGGTGAAGGTCATGAACGTATCCGCCCTGCGGCTACGGATGCTCCGCAAGGAAAAGAAGCTGTCCCAGCAGCAAGTGGCCGATGCGCTCGGCATCACGCGCACGGCTTACAACAAATACGAGAGCGGCGCCTCGTCGCCGTCGCGCAAGCTCCGCGAACTCATGGATCTCTTCGGCGTGAGCGCGGACTACCTGCTCGGGCGCGACGAGGACGGTGCGAAGGTCGCGCATGAGCCCGCACGCATCGAGAGCCAGCTCCGCAAATACCTCGACCTCAGCGACGCCGGCCGGAGCATCGTCGACATCACGCTCGACGCCGTCTACCAGAGCGAGCAGAAGCGCCCGCTCGCCTGACCGCGCATTTTCCTATTCCCCAGTATACAGATGTCCCCGCAGGATTCGGTGTCCTGCGGGGACATTGGTTTTTTTGCAGGATGCGGTTGCCTGAAATCGCCTTCTATAGCAAAAACTTTCAATTTTTGCAAGTTTTTGCTGCTAGCTGCAAAAACTCGCTGATTTATATAAAATTCAACATCGTGATGTCATTTTCCTGTTTATTTTTTGGATTTTTTGCATTACAATGTATCTGAGGTGATGTTTCATGGAACGGATTGCACGGCCCGCCGGCATGGCATTTCTCCGGCGATGGCGGGAAAAGCCGATCATCAAAGTGATATCCGGATTGCGGCGATGCGGGAAGTCTACGCTCCTCGCGCTTTTCAAAGACGAGCTCCTCGCGCAGGGCGTGAAAACATCCGCTGTCCAATTCTTGAACTTCGAAGACCTGGCCTATGAATCGCTCAAGAGCGACTATCACAAGCTTTACGAGCATCTGACGAGCCGCTTGCAGCCCGATGTGATGAACTATATCTTCTTGGACGAAATCCAGAATGTGGCTTCTTTCGAAAAGGTTGTCGATTCCCTGTACCTCCGCCCGAACATCGATCTCTATCTCACGGGCTCGAACGCGTACTTCTTGTCCGGCGAACTCGCCACGCTTCTTTCCGGGCGCTATGTCGAGTACCAGCTGCTTCCGCTCTCGTTTGCAGAATATTGCACGTCCGCCAAAGCACAGGGAAAAACACCTGCCCAAAACTACCGGGACTACATCAGCACGAGCGCCCTCCCCTTTTCTTTGACGCTCACAGAGCCAGACCTCTTGACGGATTACCTGCGCGGCACGTACAGCACGATCGTCCTCAAGGACATCGTCGCCCGTCTCGGCATCTCCGACATCTCCATGCTGGAAAGCGTGACCGCCTTCTTGATGGATGCCATCGGGAATCTCATCACGCCGCGCAAGATTGCGGATACCATGACCAGCATGCGCCGCAAGATTGATCCCCGCACGGTAGAAAAATATCTGCGGGCGCTCACAGATTCGCTGCTGCTGTACCGTGCACAGCGCTATGACCTGCGGGGAAAGCAGCTGCTCGCGAACAATGCCAAATATTATGTGTCAGACCTCGGCTTCCGGCGGCTTCTCTCCAGCGGCCGACGGCCGGACTATGGACACGTCCTGGAGAACGTCGTCTATCTGGAGCTCTTGCGCCGGGGATACAGCGTGCGCGTCGGCCAATTGCCGGACGGCGAGATTGACTTCGTCGCCATGCGAAATGACGAGATGGTGTATTACCAAGTCTCCCTCTCCGTGTTGGACGAGCACACGCTTGCAAGAGAACTCGCACCCTTGCAGAAACGACGGGACAACTATCCGAAAATCCTGCTGACGCTCGATGAAGCGCTGCCGGACAGCAACTACGATGGCATCTTGCAACGAAATGTCTTGGACTGGCTGCTCGATGCGTAACGCAACCTGCGAGCCCCCATTGAATCCATACGATGATACAAACGCCCCCGCAAGATTCACTGTCCTGCGGGGACATGTTGTTCCTGCACTATCGCCAATTCCCGTCGGCGTCGATGTGGTGTGCCGCCCCGGCCTCCGGCACGAAGTCGATGTCGATGTACGAGCCGAAGATCACGTGGTCGATGCCGTGGAGTTCGAGGTGCATGGTGCGGGCGGTCGTGTCTGTGGGATTCGCGATGGCGAGGCCTGCGAGCGGGATGTCGAAGTCGATGCTGCCGCCCGGCACGAGCGGCGGCGCTTCATACGTGCGAGCCGTCGTCGTCACGCCATCATTGTACGTCATGGAGAGGGTGGGCGCCGCATACGTCTCGTCCGTCGTGTTGCTGACACTTGCGTGAATGACCCAGTCGTCAGGGAAAAAGCGGATGGTGTCATCGCCCGCCCAGGTTTTCCACGCGCCTGGCGGGATGTTGAGGAGCCCCATCGCATTGTCGATCGGCGTATCGTACGCATCCGTCCAGCCATTGAAGACGAAGCCGTCGTGCGAATAATGCGCGCGGATTTCCCCTTTGCGCGGCGCTATGTTCCCTGTGGCAGGCGGTTCCGTTGCTGGATTCTGCGGCGTTGCTGCTTTTTCGTTTTCCTGCATCCCACTACCTGTCCCGCCGTCCACCTGTTGGACCGTGACCCGTCCCGGCGGCGCCTGCTGCTCCTGCTCTTTCTTTTTCACATCCTCGCGGCTCGTGTCCGGCGTGAGTTCTTCGGGGTGGCGCACGAGTTCCTCTACGGGCGTTTCTTCGAGCTCTTCGATTTTCCCCGGATGCGTCCCCGCAAGATACAGGACATAGATGGCCGCCGCGACGACGAGCACGGCGAAACTGGCGGCGAAGCATCGTGCGCGGCGGACGAAGCGGCCGTAGCGCACGTCGCGCACGAGCTCGTTGATGCTCTGGTAACGGTGCTTCGGATCCATTTCCGTCGCACGCTCGAGAATGCGCGTGAGGCTGCCGTGGTACGCAGGGCCGAGAAGCTCGTGCACGGTCTTGCCGAGCGCAAAAATGTCGCTGCGCGCATCCGTCGCGGCGTAGCCGTACTGCTCGGGCGGGGCATAGCCGCGCGTGCCGAGATACGTCGTGTCGGGCGCGCCGTCATGCATTTCGCGCGCAACGTCAAAATCGATGAGGCGCACCGTTTTCATGCCATGCGATTCGATGAGATTGCCCGGCTTGATGTCGCGGTGGAGGATGCCTGCCGCATGGAGCGCGGCGAGGCCGTCCGCAAGCTCTAGGAGCAGGTCACGCGCCTCGCGCTCCGTGAGATAGCACGCCTCCTTGAGCCGCCGCGTCATCGGCTCGCCCTGCACATATTCTTCGAGGAGATGCGTTTCGCCCGCACGCTCAATGAACGTGTAGATCTCCGGCCAGAGCGGATGCGCGAGCTCCTGGAGCTTTTCGAGAAGCGGCAGGCACGTGCGATGAATCCGCTTGTAGATGACGGGGCGTCCCGTAGCATCTGTGCAGAGCCAGACCTCGCTGCGCTCCGTCTTGTGCAGGCAGCGGATTTTTTCGAACTGCCCGAAAAAATATGACAGCGCCTCGTCCATGCTCCCGCCTCCCGCGTTTCCTTCTTGTTCTTTCCTGTTTCTTATGATAGGATAAATGGAGCAACTTGACAAGGGGGACGTGCCATGCAGGAAAAAGATACGGAAGAACTCGAAGCCGACCTCGCGGCCGCGGACGATGTGCGCGATTACTTCGCGGAAAACGCGGGCGAACTTACAAAGCGCACGCTCGCCGAGCATCTCGCGCTGCTGCTCGCCGAAAAAAAACTCACGCGCTCACTCGTCGCCGAGCGCTCCGGCCTCGACCGCACGTACGCCTATCACATCTTCGACGGCACGAAGCCGCATCCCTCGCGGGAAAAAATCCTGGCCATCGCGCTCGCGATGGCGCTCACGCCCGACGAGGCGCAGCACCTCCTCTACTACGCCCGCCAACCGCGCCTCTACGTGCGGAATGTCTGGGACGGCATCGTCTACCACGCGCTCGAGACGCACGCGAGCGTCATCGAGACAAATGCGCTGATCGCGGAACTGCATGCGGGAGCGCTGCTTTCTTAACAAAAAGGACTGTTACAGTTCACACGTTCTACGCCTCCCCCCTTGGGGGAGGTGCCCCAAAGGGGCGGAGAGGGTAACGCCGTAACAAGTCCATAATTCTATCGTTAGAATCATGGATTTTCAAATGACGCTACCCTCTCAGTCGCCCTACGGGCGCCAGCTCCCCCAGAGGGGGAGCCGTAAGAACGAAACTGCAACAGTCCCTTTGTTTTTGTACACACCTCAGCAAATCCGCGGCACGAGGTTGCCGAGCGGCATGTCGACGATGCGGATGCCGCCGATCGATGTGCGCAGGCCGACCTGGCCAGGCGCTTTCGCCGTTGTCTCGCCAAGGATGACGGCATCTTTGCCATGCGGGTCGCTCTGCATCGCGGCGAGCGCCGCGTCCGCTTCGTCTTCTGGCACGAACGCGATGCACTTGCCCTCGTTCGCCAGATACAGCGGATCAAAGCCGAGCATATCGCAGACGCCGCGCACGGGTTCGCGGACAGGCACGGCGTCCTCGTCGATGAGGATGCCGACGCCGGACGCTTCGGCAATCTCGTTCAGCACCGCCGCAACGCCGCCACGCGTCGGGTCGCGCAAGACGGCGGTGTGCGGAGCCGCCGAGAGCACAGCTTGCGTGAGTGTCGCGAGCGGCGCGCAGTCCGTCGTGATCTCGGGCGGGAGTTCGAGGCCGTGGCGGCCGGCGAGGATTGCCGCCGCATGGTCGCCGAGGTAGCCCGAGAGCAAGACCTTCATGCCCGGACGAACATTCCGTGGCGAGATATCGACGCCGTCAATCAATTCACCGACGCCGGCCGTGTTGATGAAAATGCCATCCGCCTTGCCGCGCTCGACGACCTTCGTATCGCCTGTGACGATCTCGACGTGCGCTTCCGCCGCCATGTCGTGCATCGTCTGCACGATACGTTTCAACTGCTCGACGGGGAAGCCCTCTTCGAGGATCAGGCCGCACGAAAGATATTTTGGCACCGCACCGGTCATCGCGAGGTCGTTCACCGTGCCGCAGACCGCAAGCTTGCCGATGTTGCCGCCCGCGAAAAAGAGCGGGCGGACGACATAGGAATCCGTCGTGAACGCGAGGCGCCCGCTCGTCGAAAGCTTCGCGCCGTCATGGAGTTCGTCGAGCAAAGGATTGCTGAACGCGGGCTCGATGACATCGTGCATGAGCTCGGCGCTGAGCTTGCCGCCTGCGCCATGAGCTAGAGTTATCAGTTGTTCTGACAAGAATAGGCCTCCTTCTAACTACGTCTCCCCCTCTGGGGGCAATGTCATTAAGTTAAGCGCGAAAGGCTCACAACCCCCAGCCTCCCTCCTTGGAGGGAGGACAGACGCGGAGCGGAGCGAAGCGTCAGGAGGGAGC